>JAAWAE010000087.1 GCA_022792035.1 Ruminiclostridium sp.
CATCAAGTCCGCCAAGAAGATGGTGGACCGGGGCCGGGCCGAGGTCTGGGACGCCCTGGACTTCATCATCAAAGAACACCCTGTCATGCTCAACCGCGCCCCGACCCTGCACCGCCTGGGCATTCAGGCCTTCGAGCCGGTGCTGGTGGAAGGCCGCGCCATTAAGCTCCACCCCCTGGTGTGTACCGCCTTCAACGCCGACTTTGACGGCGACCAGATGGCGGTCCACGTCCCCCTGTCCGCCGAGGCCCAGGCGGAGGCCCGCATCCTGATGCTCTCCGCAAACAACCTGCTGCGGCCCCAGGACGGCGGTCCCGTTACGGTGCCTACCCAGGACATGGTCTTGGGCTCCTACTACCTCACCTACGAGAAGGACGCCCCCGCCGACCCAGCCTATATCTACGACACCGTGGCGGACGCCGCGGCGGCACTGGATGCCGGGGAGATCAGCGAGTCCGACCATATTTGGATTGAGACCGAGGGCCGTACCCTGCCCACCTCCGGCTATGCCGCCCGGGTGGCGGCCCAGACCGGGACGGAGCCTGTGGAGGTCCTGCATACCTTTGCCGGTCCCGACGAGGCCCGTTTGGCCTACGACGAGGGCCAGCTGGAGCTCCATGTGCCCATCATGGTGCGCATGAGCGCCGAGATCAACGGGGAGACCCGCTATAAGCTGGTTCGGACCACCGTGGGCCGTCTGGTCTTCAATGAGGGCATCCCCCAGGATTTGGGCTTTGTGAATCGTGAGGACCCGGAGGAGATCTTCGAGCCGGAGATCAACTTCGTCTGCGGCAAGAAGCAGCTGGGCAAAATCATCGACAAGTGCATCACCCGCCACGGCTTCACCCAGTCGGCGGAGGTGCTGGATATCATCAAGGCCAGAGGCTACCACTATTCCACCCTGGGTTCCCTGACCGTTTCCATCTACGACATGACGGTGCCCCAGAAGAAGTACACCCTCATCCGGGAGACGGAGAAGGAGATCGTGAAGATCGAGCGCCAGTTCAAGCGGGGCTTCCTCACCGACGACGAGCGCTACCGCCTGGTGGTCAAGGCCTGGGAGGATACCACCAAGGACGTCACCGAGGCCCTGCAAAAGGGCCTGGACCGCTACAACCCCATCTTCATGATGGCGGATTCCGGCGCCCGTGGTTCCATGGCCCAGATCCGTCAGCTGGCCGGGATGCGCGGCCTGATGGCCGATACCTCCGGCCGTACCATCGAGATCCCCATCAAGGCAAACTTCCGTGAGGGGCTGTCGGTGCTGGAGTATTTCATCTCCTCCAGAGGCGCCCGGAAGGGCTTGGCGGATACCGCGCTGCGGACCGCCGACTCGGGCTATCTGACCCGGCGTCTGGTGGACGTCTCCCAGGAGGTCATCATTCGCGAGAACGACTGCGGCACCACAGAGGGCATCGTGGTCAGCGAGATCAGCGAAAACGGGCAGGTCATCGAGCCCTTCGCGGAGCGTCTCAAGGGCCGCTGTGCAGTAGACGATGTGCTGGACCCCAACACGGGAGAAGTCCTCTTCACCAAGGAGCATATGCTCACCATGGACGACGCCAAGCTCCTGGAGGAGCGGGGCATCACCAGCCTGAAGATTCGCTCCGTCCTGACCTGCCGGGCCCGCACCGGCGTGTGTTCCCGCTGCTACGGCATGAACCTGGCCATCGGGGAACCGGTGGGCGAGGGCGAAGCCGTGGGCATCATTGCCGCCCAGTCCATCGGGGAACCGGGCACCCAGCTGACCATGCGTACCTTCCATACCGGCGGCGTGGCCGGCGGCGATATCACCCAGGGTCTTCCCCGTGTTGAGGAGCTGTTCGAGGCCCGCAAGCCCAAGAAGATGGCGCAGCTGGCGGAGATCAGCGGGAAAGTCAGCATGGAGGAGAGCAAGCGGATCACCGTATGCAATCTGACGATTACCGCCACCGATGGCGAGGTGGTCACCTACGCTCTGCCCTACAGCAGCGGCATCCGCTGCAAGGACGGCGATTGGGTCAACAAGGGCGACCAGCTCACGGAAGGCGCTCTGTCTCCTCACGAAGTTCTGCGGACCAGAGGCGTTTCCGCTGTTCATGATTACCTGATCCGGGAAGTGCAGAAGCCTTACCGGCAGCAGGGCGTGGACATCAACGACAAGCACATCGAAATCATCGTGCGCCAGATGATGCGAAAGGTCCGGGTGGAAGAGGCCGGGGACTCCCAGCTGCTCTCCGGATCCACCATCGAGCTGATGGACTTCCTGGACGCGGAGGAGGCGGTCCGCCAGCGGATCGGACTGGGTGAGACCCGGGAGGATGGCAGCGAGCTGCAGATCCCCACAGCCACCACGCTGCTGATGGGTATCACCAAGGCCTCCCTGGCGACGGATTCCTTCCTGTCTGCGGCCTCCTTCCAGGAGACCACCAAGGTCCTCACCGAGGCGGCCATCAAGGGCAAGGTGGACCACCTGATCGGCCTGAAGGAGAATGTCATCATCGGCAAACTCATCCCCGCCGGCTCCGGTCTGTCCATGTACCGGCAGATGAACCCCCGAGAGGAGGAGCCTCTGCCCACCCGCAGCGGATATGCCGCGGTGGCCGCTGTGGCGGCGGGGACCGAGCCGGAACCCGCAGAGGCGGAGGAGCCGGAAGAGGAGACCCTCGTCCTGGAAGAGGCCCCGGTAGGGGTGGAGATGGACGAAGTGGTTTCGATCAGCTTCGACGAATAAAAACAAAAAAACAGCCGTGGCAGGTTTGCCACGGCTGTTTTGAGAAGAAGGCAAAAAAGCTGTTCTTTCCAGTAAGACTTTGCTATAATTATGATAGAATGATAAATGATAGGGGAGGGATTCCATGACGCCGCTGGAACCATTGAAACATATGCTGCAAGAACGCTTGCCCCAACTGGAACTCCGGGAAGAGGAGCCCATGGAGCGGCACACGACCTTTCGTGTGGGCGGACCGGTGCCGCTGATGGCGCTGCCGAAAGAGGAGGCGGAACTGCAAACTATCCTCCGCTGCTGTCAGGAGGCGGGGACCGCCCCGTTTTTCCTGGGAAAAGGTTCCAACCTCCTGGTGGCGGACGAGGGGGCGGAGGTCTTTGTGGTGAAGCTGACGGGGGCCTTGGGCCGCTTGGAAGCAGCCGGGGAAACTGCCCTCTATGTGGGCGCAGGGGTCACCCTGGCTCAAGCCGCCAGCTTTGCCGCCAGTCATGGATGGACGGGGTTGGAGTTTGCCCACGGGATCCCCGGGACCCTGGGGGGCGGCGTGTTCATGAACGCCGGGGCCTACGACGGTGCGCTGTCCCAGGTGATCCAATGGGTGGATTGCCTGGACGAGACAGGGCAGCCCCGGCGGCTGGAAGGGGATGCCCTGGAACTGGGATACCGCCGGAGCGTGTTCGTCCGCCTGCCGTGGCTCATCACCGGGGCGCGGATTTCCCTGAAAAAAGGGGAGGAAGGGGAGATCCGGGGGAAGATGGCCGACCTGGCCCAGCGGCGCAGGAGCAAGCAGCCTTTGGAATATCCCAGCGCCGGGAGCACCTTCAAGCGCCCGGAGGGGCATTTCGCCGGGGCGCTGATCCAGGAATGCGGCTTGAAAGGGGCGCAGGTAGGCGGGGCGCAGGTTTCGGAGAAGCACGCCGGATTCGTGGTGAATCGAGGCGGCGCGACCTGCCGGGACATCCTGGCGCTGATCCAGATGGTACGAGAGACCGTGAAGAAGGGGACCGGCGTGGTGCTGGAGCCGGAGGTACGGCTGCTGGGCTGCAGCCTGGACCCGCTGGAATAGAACGGATAGGAAGGAGACTATGATGCACAAAGGATTCTATATGTTGATGCTGGCCACCAGCGGCAACGAGCGCAACGAAAACCATTTTGAACACTATGAGAACGTGGAGCAGGCAGAGGCGCTGGTGCAGGATTGGCTGCGGCGGTACTGCGGGATGGAGGTGATCCCCTTTGGCGGGGAGGAGGCCGTGCGCAAGGCCAACGACGGGAAACTCCCAGAGGATGCCTTCCTGTGCCCGGAGGTGAAGATCCCCCAAGATCTGCCCAAGTACAATGGATTTTATAACTATGGGAGCCTGGGGGTGTTCAACCTCTTTTTGACGCCAGTCTACGACAAGGAGACAGCCCAGCGTTTTTGCAGCGGCATGAACAAGGAGTACGAGATCGACCAGGAGTTCAGCGAACGCTCGGACCGGATGATGGAGCATCTGCGTACCTTTGAAAACTCCTTTGAGGATGAGACGGTGGATGCCGCCGGGGCCGTGGAGGCGATCCGGACCTTTTTACTGCAAGGGGGATTCAGCCTCTTCGACTTTGGGGAAGCGGTGCCGGAGATGGTGGTGCTGCCCAGCGATGGGGGTCCCTGGGAAAGCTTATAACCCCTTTTTGGAACGCGTTGGGCGGGATGGCTGCTGCTGTCCCGCCCTTCTCGCCGTCCTTCACCCTTTTCCTATTTTTGGAATAGAATGTCCAGAAGGGAAAGGAGGTCATTGTATATGGAAAGAATGGACCGGGAGCGGAATTTCTGGGTCGTGGGCGGAGACCAACGCCAGCAGGCCCTGGTGAAACTGCTCCGTGATGACGGGCATACCGTCCACCTGACGGCGCTGGAAGACCCGGGGGCGGAGCCTCTGGGCCCCGGGGTATCGCTGGCCCACTGCGTGATCCTGCCCCTGCCTGTGACCGGGCAGGGCGGCGCCATCCACGCCCCCCTGAGCCGCAGCACCGTGACCCTGCCCAGCGTTCTGCGGTGCATGGAGCCGGGACAGATCCTCTGCGGGGGGATGGTGTCCAAGGCGGTGCGCCGGGCCGGGAAGGAGCGGGGTCTGCGGGTCTTTGACTACTATGCACGGGAGGAGTGTATGGTCACCAACGCGGTCCCCACGGCAGAGGGGGCCGTCCAGGTGGCCATGGAAGAACTGCCCATCACCTTACACAACGCCCGGGTGCTGATTTTGGGCTTTGGCCGGGTGGGGAAGCTCACCGCCCATCGGATGGGCGTGTTGGGGGCGAAGGTGACCGTGGCCGCCAGGGATTATGAGGACTTGGCCTGGGCGTCGGCCTATGGCTACGAAGCCGCCAAGTTGGAGACCCTCTCCTACGAGCTGGGGGGGATGGATCTGGTGGTGAATACCATCCCCGCCCAGGTACTGGATGCCAGACGGCTGTCCTTCTTGAATCCCGAGGCGTTTATTTTGGATCTGGCGTCGTCCCCCGGAGGCGTGGACCGGGAAGCGGCCTTGGCCCTGGGTCTGCGGGTGCTGCAGGCGCCGGGCCTGCCTGGCAGGACCGCCCCCGTGACCGCCGCCGCCGCCATTCGAGATGCCGTTTATCACATACTCTGGGAACTGGAGGAAACGTCATGAGAGAAGAACGGGTGGGATTCGCCCTGACCGGATCGTTTTGTACCTTGCAGACAGCCCTGGAGGCCATGGAAACGCTGGCGGAGGTGTACCCCAATTTGGTCCCCATCGTCTCGCCTGCGGTGGCGGAGACGGACACCCGTTTTGGCCGGGCGGAGGATTTTCGGCAGAAAATCGTGGAGCTGTGCGGCCGGGGGATTTTGAGTGAAATCCGGGAGGTGGAGCCCATCGGGCCGAAGCAGCTCCTGGATGTGCTGGTGATCGCACCCTGTACGGGGAATACCCTGGCGAAGCTGGCGGCGGGGGTGGCGGATACCGCTGTGACCATGGCCGCGAAGTCCCATTTGCGCAATGGGCGGCCGGTGGTGGTGGCGGTTTCGACCAATGACGGGCTGGCAGGGGCCTCCAGGAACATCGGAGAGCTGCTGTGCCGGAAGCACTACTACTTCGTCCCCTTCCGGCAGGATGACCCGATGGAGAAACCTACATCACTGGTGGCGGACCTGGGAAAGCTGACGCAGACCGTGACCGCGGCCCTGGAGGGGCGGCAGGTGCAGCCGCTGCTGCTGGGTCCGGCGGGGTGAGTTTTCGTATGGTGAACCGTGCCGATATGGTATAAACCGGCAGACAAAAACACGGGAGGCGTTCCGGTGAAGGGAACGCTTCCCGTGTTTTCTTTGGGTGAAGGGAGAGGGACTCATTCCTTCCCCACGGTCTCGAACTCGTCCACAATCTCCTGGGCGGGAGCGGGGGTGAGCAGAGACACCGCAACGATGACCACGCAGCCCACGATGAAGGCGGGGAGGAGTTCGTAGATGCTCCAGACACCGCCCAGCTTGGCGATGCAGAACTTCCACACGAAGACCATCACGCCGCCGGCCAGCATCCCGGCGATGGCGCCTTGTTTCGTGGTCCGCTTCCAGAACAGGGAGAAGAGCATCAGCGGGCCGAAGGAGGCTCCGAAGCCTGCCCAGGCGAAGGAGACGATGCGGAACACAGAGCTGTCGGGATTCCAGGCCAGGAGGATACCGATAATGGCGATGCCGATGACGGTCCCCCGGGCGGCCAGCATGGAGTGGCGGGTGCTGAGCTTGATGCCGAAGAAGTCCTGCAGCAGGTCCTGAGACACGCCGGAAGCGGCGGTGAGCAGCTGGGAGTCTGCTGTGGACATGGTGGAGGCCAGGATGCCTGCCAGGGCTATACCGGCGATGATGGCCAGGAATGGGCCGTACTGACTGAGCAGGTTGGAGAGCTGGATGACGATGGTCTCCGACTCCGAGCTGGAGCCCAGCATGGGGATGCGGCCTGCCTTGGAGACGCTGTAGCCGATGATGCCGATGAGGATGGCGATGAACATGGAGATGACCACCCAGACGGTAGCGATGCGGCGGGAGATCTTGAGCTTGTCCCCGTCCTCGATGGCCATGAAGCGCAGGAGGATATGAGGCATCCCGAAGTAGCCCAGGCCCCAGGCCAGGGTGGAGACGATGGACAGCGCCCCGTAGCTCCCGGCCTGCCCTGTGGCGGCGTCGTAGCCCTGGGTCAGGTTCAGGTAGCCGGGGAGTTCGCTGGCGTTGGCGGCCACGACCTCCCAGCCGCCGGCCTGGTCGATGCCGAAGAAGACGATGAAGACCAGGGCGAAGGTCATGACGATGCTCTGGATCAGGTCCGTGGTGGACACGGCAAGGAAGCCCCCCAGGACCGTGTAAGCGATGACGATGATGGCCCCCACGATCATGGCCCCGTGGTAGTCCACGCCGAAGAGGCTGTTGAACAGGGTGCCGATGGCCTTGAAGCCGGAGGCGGTGTAGGGCACGAAGAAGATGAGGATGATGACGGCGGCGATGCAGGAGAGGATGTGCCGCTGGTCCCGGTAGCGCCGGGAGAAGAAGTCAGGGATGGTGATGGCCCCCATGTGGGCGGAGTAGCTGCGCAGGCGCTTGGCCACGATGAGCCAGTTGAGGTAAGTACCTACGGCCAGACCGATGACGGTCCAGCCCACTTCCGCCACGCCGGCGATGTAGGCCAGACCCGGCAGGCCCATGAGCAGATAGCTGCTCATATCCGAGGCCTCGGCGCTCATGGCGGTGACGACGGGCCCCAGCTTCCGTCCGCCCAGGTAGAACTCATGGGAGGAGGAGGAGCCGCCCTTGCGGCTGAAATAGACGCCCACCAGGACCATGGCGACCAGGTAGATGAGTATCGTGGCAATGATACAGATTTGTGCGGTGGTCATGTAGAGATGCCTCCTAAAATGGAAAAATGTCGCGGGGGATCAAACTTTGTAAAACCTATCATACCATGAATGAAAACAGAACGCAACGCAGAACGGAGTATAGACTACAGTCTATACTCCGTTTTATAAAATATAGGAAAACCCCTCTGGGTCAAGGCTCTTGGGTAATACGGCGATTAGACGGAAAGTCGGGAGAAAAATCGCTCAGAAACACCGGCATCACCTGGGCGGCGTAGTCCCGCAAGGAGTATTCCCCGGAACACAGGCACCAGTCGTACATCAGCGCCCGCTCACACAGAGCGTACCGCTTCACCAAATCGCTGACGCTGCGGTGGGTGGCGATCTCCCCCCGCTCCTGGCCCTGGGCGATGATGCGCCGGAGCATCCGGTAATAGGTCCGCTTGTGGTTGAGCAGATGTTTTTCCCCTGAAGTCACCAGCTGGGTGGACAGCAGCCGGGCCAGCAGGTCCAGGGAAACGCTGTTCTCGATGAGCCGGAACAGTTCACGGTTGAGCAGCAGCAGCTGCTCCAGGGCGGGCAGAGCAGGGTCCATGGTCTCCTGCAGGGCCTCGTACTTCTCGTCAAAGAGGTCGCTGAGGGTACCCAGGAGGGCGTCCTTGCCGCCGAAGTAGTGGTAGAAGGAGCCTTTGGAGGTCTCGGAGCTCTCCACGATCTCATCCACGGTGGTGTTCTCATAGCCCTGCTCATAGAACAACTGCCAGGCGGCGGCGACGATCCGCCCCCGGGTGTTGCGGGATGACTTTTTCGCCATAGGGGACCTCCTCTCCCGTCAGGAAAAATACGCCGCGATCTCCGCCCGGGAGGCGGGGACACTGCCCTGGATCATGGCGGCCTGTCCGCCGCCCTTGCCCCCCAGGGCCTGGTGGAGGGCCTTGGCCTTGGGGCGCAGGTCCATGCTCTTGCTGCCGATGACGTAGCGGTAGCCGGAGCCGTCCGCCCCGCTGAACACGGCGCAGAGCCCGCCGCAGCGCTGGGCCCCGGCGTTGACCAGGGTGCGCATACTTTGGCTGTCAAGGTCCGCTTCAAAAAGGCACAGGTCCCCCGGCGTCTCCGGCAGGGTCCTGCACTTCTCCAGCATCAGGGCCTGCCGGGCCTCTTTCAGGGCGAAGCCGGTGTCCTGCAATTCCTGTTTCAGGCGGGAGACTCCCTGGGCGGTGTCGCCCTGCTTTACGGAGAGGGCGGCGGAGATGGCCGAGATGTTGGCCTGCTTTCCCCGATAATCCGCCAGGGCCAGCGCCCCGGCCACCATCCAAAGGCGCATCCCGCCCCGGTGGCGCATGGCGTCGATGAGCTTCACCAGACCGATCTCCCCGGTGAAGGCGACATGAGGGGCGCAGCAGGCGCAGACATCGCAGCCCTCGATGGTGACGATGCGCACGTTTTCCGTCAGCGCCAGCTTGCTGCGGTAGTCCAGGGCCTCCAGCTCCGCCGGGGCGGGGTAGCGGGCGGTGACGGGGCGGTTCTCCCAGATGACTTGGTTGGCGGCGGACTCCAGGGTCTGAAGATCTTCCGGGGAAAGCTCTTTGTCGAAGTCCAGGATGACGGCGTCCTCCCCCATGTGAAAGCCGACGTTATTGCAGCCGAAAAGGCGGTGGGCCAGCCCGGAAATGACGTGTTCTCCGGAATGGCACTGCATCCGGCCAAAGCGCAGGGGCCAGTCCAGATCCCCCTGGACCTGGGCCCCTTGGGGCAGGGAGGCGGCGCAGATATGGACGATGCCCTCCGACCCCTCCTGCACGTCCAGCACCTGGACGGGGGCGGCGGGGTCTGCGGACAGGTGCCCCCGGTCCGCCTGCTGGCCCCCGCCTTCGGGGAAAAAGGCGGTCTGGTCCAAAAGGACATCCCAGCGGCCGTCCTCCCGGGGGGTGCAGGAGAGGACTTGGGCGGAGAAGGTCTGCTGGTGGCTGTCCTGGTCGTAAAGTTTGATGGTCATGGGATCACGATTCCTTTCCAAACATGGGTCAACCGCCGCACCGGGAGGGGTGCGGCGGTTCAATGCGGAGATGTTACAGTAAGATGATGCCGGCGTCGCCGCAGACCTCCATGGTCTCGTCGTCCCAGATGGACGCCTGGACTTCACCGATGTGGGCCTTGCCCAGACGGAACATGGACATACGAGACTGGCCGATGCCCCCGCCGAGGGTCAGGGGCAGCTTGCCTTCCAGGAGGAGCTTGTGGAAGGTGAGCTGACGCCGGGCGTCACAGCCGGCAATGGTCAGCTGCTTGTCCAGGGAGACCGCGTCTACCCGGATGCCCATGGAGGAGATTTCAAGGGCTCGGCCCAGGAGATCGTCCCAGAGGAGGATGTCGCCGTTGAGCTGCCAGTCGTCGTAGTCAGGGGCCCGGCCGTCGTGGGGCTTGCCGGATTTCAGGGCCCCGCCGATCTGGAGCAGGAGGGTGGTGGGATGCTCCTTCACCCAGGCGTCCTCCCGCTCCTTGGGGGTCAGCTCCGGGTACTTGTCCTCCAGCTCCTGGGTGGTGACGCAGGAGAGGTTCGTGCTCAGCTGGGGCAGGACGCTCAGCTGGGGGAAAACGGACTGCAGGGTGCGCTGGGTGTCGGCGATGGCGTCCACGATGCGCTGAACGGTGTCCTTCAAATAGTCCAGGTTCCGGTCCCGGGGGGCGATCACTTTTTCCCAGTCCCACTGGTCCACATAGATGGAGTGGAGGTTGTCGGGGATCTCGTCCCGGCGGATGGCGTTCATGTCGGTGACCAGGCCCTCCCCCACGGGGAAGTGGTAGTTATACAGGGCCATGCGCTTCCACTTGGCCAGGGAGTGGACCACCTGGGCGTCCCGCTGGGCGGCGGGGACGTCGAAGGAGACGGGGCGCTCCACGCCATTGAGGTCGTCGTTGAGACCGCTGGCGGCCTCCACGAAAAGGGGGGCGGAGACCCGGCGCAGATGGAGGTTGCCGCAGAGGGTATCCTCAAAGACCCGGTTGAGCAGGCCGATGGCCTTCTGGGTGTCGTAAAGGTTCAGCAGGGGGGCATAGCCCGCGGGGATGAAAGTCTTGGACATGGGAAACACTCCTTATTCTATCCGCTCAGCCGTGGTACAGCTTGGCGGTTTGGTATTTCGGTTCGCTGGTGAGGCGCACGCCGAGACGGCGGAAGCTGTCCTCGTCGGCCTGGGAGAGCAGGACCGTGGTGTGGACCTCAAAGCCCCGGAGACGGGTCAGCTGGAGCATGGCCTTTTTGGCGTTGGGGTCGGTGACGGCGCAGATGGACAGGGCCACCAGCAGCTCGTCGATGTGCAGGAGGGGGTTCTTGTTCCCCAGCACGTCCACCTTCATGTCCTGCACCGGCTCGATCACCGAGGGAGAGATCAGGTGGGTGTCGTCGGGGATGCCCGCCAGGTATTTTAAGGCGTTGAGCAGCAGGGCCGAGGAGGAGCCCAACAGGGCGGAGGTCTTGCCGGTGAGGATGGTGCCGTCGTGCATCTCCATGGCGGCGGCGGGCCCCCCAGTGCGCTCCTCCACCGCCCGGGCGGGGAGGACGACAGGACGGTCCTCGGGGCTGATGCCCAGCTGCTTCATCAGCAGCTCGATCTTATACACGGGGCTGCCGTTGCTGCGGCCCCGGCGGTGGCGGCATTTTTCCGCGAAGTAGCGGCGCAGGATCTCCTGCTTGGAGGCCTCCCGGACCGCCTCGTCGTTGGTGATGCAGTAGCCCGCCATGTTCACCCCCATGTCTGTGGGGGACTGGTAGGGAGACGCGCCGGAGATGCGCTCGAACATGGTCTTTAAGACGGGGAAGATCTCCACGTCCCGGTTGTAATTGACGGTGGTCTCCCCATAGGCCTCCATGTGGAAGGGGTCGATCATGTTCACGTCGTTGAGGTCCGCGGTGGCGGCCTCATAGGCCAGGTTCACCGGGTGCTTTAAGGGCAGGTTCCAGATGGGGAAGGTCTCGAACTTGGCATACCCCGCCTGGATGCCCCGCTTGTGCTCGTGGTAGAGCTGGCTCAGGCACACGGCCATCTTCCCGCTGCCCGGGCCTGGGGCGGTGACCACCACCAGGGATCGGGAGGTCTCCACGAACTCGTTGCGCCCGTAGCCCTCCTCGCTGACGATGTAGGGTACATCGTTGGGATAGCCTGGGATGGGATAATGACGGTAGACGTTCAGCCCTAAGTTCTCCAGCTGGGACTGAAAGATCTCCGCCGGGGGCTGGTTGTGAAAGCGGGTGAGCACCACGCTGTCCACTTTGAAGCCGAAGCCCCGGAAGGCGTCGATGAGGCGGAGGGTGTCCGGACCGTAGGAGATGCCGGTGTCCCCCCGCACTTTGCTCTGCTCCAGGTCCACGGCGGACACGGCCACCACGATCTCCACCTGCTCCTTCAGCTGCAGGAGCATCCGCACCTTGGAATCCGGGTGAAAGCCCGGGAGGACCCGGGAGGCGTGGTGGTCGTCGAAGAGCTTCCCGCCGAACTCCAGATAGAGTTTCCCGCCGAATTGGTTGATGCGGCTGCGGATGTGCTCGGACTGCATTTTTAAGTATTTCTCGTTATCAAACCCCAACTCATCGATCATGACTGCGCTCTCCTCTTTTTCTGCGTGGTTTCTCTCAAAGCGTGCGGTGCAGGACCCAAGGATTCCTGCACTCAATACTTGTTAAATCTATCAAAAATTGCAGGAGCTGTCAAGGGACATTTTCAAGTAAGGCAGTTTTGGGAGAGGATTCCCCTAAAAATTGCAAGTTTCCAGTACGCTCCCTGCAAAAACCAGGAGAAAAGTGGGATAGATATTGCGAAGCGCCATTCTTTGTGGTATAATTTAGTACTCTCCTGGGCCAAACTGCGGCCAGGGAGACTGACTCTTACTTTAGACAGCGATAGGAGCTGATTTTTGATATGCTGGAACTGAAAGGAATCTCTTATCAGGTCGAGGACGGCGGGAAGCAGACAGACATCCTGCGCGGCATTGACCTCCAGATCGCCGACAACACCTTTGTGGTCATCACCGGCCCCAACGGCGGCGGCAAAACCACCCTGGCCAAAAGCATCATGGGCCTGGTCAAGCCCACCGGGGGACAGATCTTCTGGAACGGCCAGGACATCACGGACCTGGACATCACGCAGCGGGCCAAGCTGGGCGTCAGCTATGGCTTCCAGCAGCCCCCCCGCTTCAAGGGCCTGCGGGTGCGGGACCTGCTGGAGCTGGCCTCCGGGCGGCAGAAGCTGAGCCGGGACGCCTGCTGTTCCTACCTCAACCGGGTGGGCCTGTGCGCGGCGGACTATGTGGACCGGGAAATGGACGCCTCCCTCTCCGGCGGCGAGATCAAGCGCATTGAGATCGCCACCATCCTGGCCCGGCCGGAGGGCCTGCTGATTTTCGACGAGCCGGAGGCCGGCATCGACCTGTGGTCCTTTGCCAAGCTCACCGAGACCTTCCGCATCCTCCACGGACGGGGGAAGAATACCATTGTGGTCATCTCCCACCAGGAGCGCATCATCGACCTGGCCGATGAGATCGTCATGATCTCCGGCGGACAGGTCCAGCGCCACGGGGCCAAGGCGGAGATCATGCCCCACTTGCTGGCGGAGACCGCGGGGACCTGCAGTTTCCTCCAGCCCAGCACCTGCGAGAAGAAGGAGGGTTGAGCGATGGCAGAGAACAAGGTAGATCTGCGCCTGCTTCGGGAGATCGCCGACTTGGAGGGGACCCCCAAGGGCGCGTACAACATTCGGAAAAACGGCAAGCTGCTCTCCCGCAGCTCCAATGAAAACATTGAGATCGTCACCAAAGAGGACAAGCCCGGCATCGACATCCACATCAAGGCCGGGACCAAGCGCCAGTCGGTCCACATCCCCGTCATCATTTCCGAGACGGGCTTGGACGATTTGGTCTACAACGACTTTTTCATCGGCGCGGACTGCGACGTGGTCATCGTGGCCGGCTGCGGCATCCACAACGCCGGGACCGAGGCATCCAAGCACGACGGCGTGCATACCTTCCACATCGGGGAAAACTCCAAAGTCCAATATGTGGAAAAGCACTACGGCGAGGGGGAGGGCACCGGCGAGCGGATCATGAATCCCCAGACCGTGGTCTATTTGGAAAAAGGGGCCAGCCTGCAGATGGACACCGCCCAGCTGCGGGGGGTGGACTCCACCAAGCGGTATACCAAGGTGGTGGTGAAGGAGGACGCCGAGGCGGTGCTCACCGAGCGCCTGCTCACCCACGGCAGGCAGAAGGCCACCTCCGAGATGGACGTGATCCTGGCGGGGCGTGGGGCCAACGGCCGGGTGATCTCCCGCTCCGTGGCCCAGGACCAGTCCGAGCAGGTCTTCTATCCCCGGATGATCGGGGACGCGGCGGGCTTTGGCCATGTGCAGTGCGACTCCATCCTTATGGGGCAGGCAAAGATCCAGTCCATCCCCGCCATCACCGCCAACGACCCCGACGCCCAGCTCATCCATGAGGCGGCCATCGGGCGCATCGCCGGGGACCAGATCCTCAAACTCATGACCCTGGGCCTTACCGAGACCGAGGCGGAGGAGGAGATCCTGAATGGCTTCCTGCGTTAAAGAGGGGCTCTTCTATGTGAAGGAGGACCCCCAGCTGGGGACCATCCGGGGCCTGGACCCCTGGGCCGTGGACAACGGCATCCACCTCATCCGGGCGGAAAAAGACGCCGCGGAGGGCATCATGATGATCCGGGAGGGGAACCAGCAGCAGTATGGCAGCGTCCACGGCGGGATGCTGGCGGCCTTCGCCGACACCATCGGGGGACACAGCCTGGTGCCCTATGGGTACATGAGCGTCACCCAAAACTGCTCCATGAGTTTTTTGAAACCCGCTAAGGGGGCCTATCTGTTCTGCCGGGCGGTGCCGGTGCGGGTGGGCCGGCGCAGCTGTGTGGTGTCTGTGGAGCAGCGCAGCGACAAGGACGAGCTGGTGACCACCGCCCTGTTCCACTATGTGGTGGCGGAGACCATCGAGCCCATCCTGGTGGAGCCCAAGCATCCGGCGCTTCGTTTCTAAAAGGCCCAAAGAAAGACGGAGCGGCATCCGCCGCTCCGCCTTTAGGGGGCGCTGCTTACAGGCCCCATTCCTCATACTCGTCCAGTTCTTCGTCGGAGAACTCCCCGCAGGGGCAGCGACGGCACAGGACTTCCTTCTTGGCCTGGGCTTTGGCCAGGAGACTGGCCAGACAATCGGTGATCTTCTCGTAATGGGCGATGAGCAGACAGACCACAGCGGCCACAGAGAGGATGAGGGCGGCGAGGTGCAGGATCAATTTTGTGACTTTCATGAAAAAACCTCCCATACACAGTTGCATACGTTCCTCTGTGTGTGGTATTATTTTACATGATAATCAGAGAAAATACAATCAGTAAGGGCGTATTTTTTTCGCAAACCTTGAAATTCGGGAAAGGAAGGATCAAAACCATGCGTCTGCAAACGGAAAAAGGCGAGATCCAGATCAGCGGCGAGGTCTTTACCACCATCACCGGCGCGGTGGCCACCGGCTGCTTTGGGGTGAAGGGCATGGCCGCCCGGTCCAAAAAGGACGGCTTGGTGCATCTGCTGCGCAGCGAATCCATGGCCAAAGGCGTCCGGGTGATTTTTCAGGAGGACGACACCGTGTCCATTGAGCTGCACATCATCGTGGACAACGGGGTGAACCTGAGCACCATCAGCTCGTCCATCATGGGCGAGGTCCGCTACGCCGTGGGCCGGATGACCGGGGCCCAGGTCCGGTCCGTGGATGTATACATCGACTCCATGGTGGTGGACTGAGAGGAGGAAAGGGTTTATGGTACAGTCAGTTGACGGCGGGATGCTGGCACGGATGCTCATCCATGCTTCCGCCTCCCTGAACGTGGAAAAGCAGAAAATCAATGAGCTCAACGTCTTCCCGGTCCCCGATGGGGATACGGGCACCAACATGAGCCTGACCATCGGCACCGCCGCGGCGGAGCTGCAGAAGAAACAGCCGGGGAGCGTGGGGGAGACCACGGCCATCAATGCCTCGGCTATGCTCCGGGGCGCCCGGGGCAACTCCGGGGTCATCCTCTCCCTGATTTTCCGGGGCTTCTCCCGGGCCATGAAGGACAAGGAGAGCATGGACGGGATCGACTTGGCCGACGGCCTCAACGCCGGGGTCCATGCGGCCTACAAGGCGGTGATGAAGCCTGCCGAGGGTACGGTGCTCACGGTGTCCCGTCTGGCGGGAGAACGGGCCGGCCGGGCGGCGGAGGAGAACACCTCCATTGAATATGTGCTGGAGTCCGCGATCCTCCGGGCGGAGGAGGCTTTGGCCGATACCGTGGAGCAGAACCCGGTGCTGAAAAAGGCCGGGGTGGTGGATGCCGGCGGCATGGGCTTTGTGATCATCCTCAAGGGGATGCTGGACGAGCTGCGGGGCATCGCCGCGCCTGTAGAGGGGGCGGACCAGGAGGTCAAGGAGAAGGCGGACTTCGCCGCCCAAAGCCTGGAGGAGATCACCTTCACCTTTGATACCGTCTTCATCGTCCGCAAAAACGGGAAGGACGTGGATTTGGACCCCTTCCGGGAGTATTTGAACAGCATCGGTGACAGTTTGGTCATTGGTGAGGACGACGAGGCATTTAAGGTCCACGTCCATACCGATATCCCCGGCAGCGCCCTCAACGAGGCCCAGAAGTACGGGACCTTGGAGCTGGCGAAGATCGAGAATATGCGCACCCAGGCCGAGGACTTGGCTGCCGGACGGCAGGCCCAGAGCACCGACGACCTGGATGCGGTGGAGGCAGAGCTGGAGGCCGGCAGCGCGCCCTCCAAACGCTATGGCTTCGTCGCCGTAGCGGCAGGGGAGGGCCTGGCTAAGGTCTTCCACGACCTGGGCGTGGATGGCGTCATCAGCGGCGGTCAAACTATGAACCCATCCACAGAGGATATCTTAAAAGAAATTAAAAAAACCCCCGCTGAGGTGGTCTATGTCCTGCCCAACAATAAAAACATCATCATGGCCGCCCAGCAGTGCGTGGACCTGGCTGAGGGCAAGCAGGTGGTGGTCCTCCAGGCCAAAACGGTGCCCCAGGGCATTTCCGCCATGATCGCCGTGGACCTGGACGCCGAGCCCGAGACCAACACCGCCGCCATGGAAGAGGCCATGGAGAGCGTCACCACCATGGAGATCACGTATGCCGCCCGGACCACCACCTTCGATGGGCAGGAGATCCGGGAGGGGGATTATCTCGCCTTGGTGGACAATCAGCTCTTTGCCACGGAGCAGGACCTGAACGCCCTGCTGGACCGGCTGGCCCAGGAGGCCAGCCGCCGGGGCGGAGAATTCATCAACGTATTCTACGGCGAAGGCGTGGAGGAGGATGCCGCCCAGGCGGCCCTGGACCGCTTCCAGACGGCTTGTCCCGAGGCGGAGCTGACCCTGCTGCGAGGCGCTCAGCCGGTATACCACTACCTGATCTCCGTGGAGTAAGACAGGATGGATCGGAAACTTTGGCGGGGCGGGAGCTTGCTGCTGGCCCTGACGCTCCTGCTGTGTGCCTGCGGAGGAGACCCCCAGCCGCCAGAACCTCCCGCCGCAGAGGCGGAAACGGCCGCAGAAGAGCGCCTTCCACCCCTGGACGTGTCCGTAACCCCTGGACGGGGGGAGGACGAGCTGCTGTTCGCCTTCACTCTGGGGGAGTGGCTCACCGCCTTCCATAACGAGTATGACTACATCAATACCGAGGAAGAATGGCTGCACTGGGGCACGGAGCGGGGCATTCACAGCCCCTACGCCAGCGTCTACTATGAAATCATGCCCGACGCGGGGACGTACGTCCTACCCTTCCTGTCGGCCTATGTCCCGTCAGAGGAGGACAGCCGGGTCCAGGAGCTGATGGTGGAGTTCGATGACCACGCCTACCAGGACGATGCCTACACCCTCTATGAGGAGTTGTGTTATCACGTCATCCATCTCCTCCTCCCGTCCCTGAGCGAGGAGGAGATCAGGGCCGTCTATACCGACCTCAACGCGCTGTCCTACGATGACCTGCGCCTGAACGGTCAAAAATACGGCAGCGGTATCATCCCCCTGCGCCTCTACCATAAAGACGGCGTTGGGATCTACGGCCACTTTGCCCTTGGAGACTATGTGCGCCTATGCATCATCCCCGTGACAGAGGAGAGCCTCCAGGGCTTCGCCCAGCAGGGAACAGAGATCCGGACGCTGGGGGAACCAACAGCATAAAATTTCGCTCGTTTCAAAGGGCGGCGGGTCCAGGGCAAAGCCCTGGCGGAGCCCAACAAGGGGCGCGGGACGTCAAAGGTCCCGCGCCCCGTTTTGCGGTCAGAGGAATGCTCAAGGCTCCCCTTTATATTTCCGCCGTGTCGCGATGCCGCCGCGGATGTGTCGCTCAGCCTTGTTCTGCTCCAGGACCTCCTTCACTTGTAAGTACAGAGGCTTGTTGAAGGCAGGAAGCCGCTGGGACAGGTCCTTGTGGACCGTGGACTTGCTGATGCTGAACCGCTTCGCGGCCATCCTGACGGTCGCTTTGTTCTCGATGATGTAAAGGGCCAGGTCACAGGCCCGTTCTTCGATGTCCGTGCGCAAGTTCTACCACTCCCAACCTTGACCGTGTCTCATATCTATGTGGGGGGCGGGGGAATTATACGGCCGTTTTGAGGCGGAGCGGAAGGACGCAACCTTTCCAATGAAAAAGAAAATGAGCTGGACGGTGCGGTCCAGCTCATTTTCTTATTCCTTGGGATCGTTTTTGAGCATGCGCAATACCTCAGCCAAAGCATCAAAGCAAGAAAACATTTCCGTTTGTCTGCTTTCATCCGTCAACGGTAACGATAGAATGAGTTCGCCTTTTTTATAGTCGAACTTTGAAATCAACTTGTGAAGTTTGATCTCTTCACTTGTCAGAGATTGGCCATTTTTACGAGTATAGTGATTCTCAAGTTCGCCTACACCAGAAAAATTATATGCATCATTTAGGGTTACTGATAAGTTTTCGCATAGTTTCAGTGCGCTGGTTACAGCTTCCTTCGTTTGGCTGTTCTTTGTGCTCAATACTTCATCAATACCGTCATATCTACAGACAGGTATATGTTCAAGTTTCGGGATATCCTTCCATGGGTATTCTTGGAATTCACATTCAGGACACTGCTTTTCACAGGGACATCTTGCTGGTATCGGCATTTTTTATACCTCCGTTGTTTGCAAAAGGAGGGGGCTGAAGCCCCCTGCCTTTATAGTAATTCAGTTTGAAAACTCAAATGGGATTTATGCTTCCGGGGTAACGGTATTTGCTTTGCTATCATCAGTCTGATCACCGCCGCTTGCGGATTCGTCTTTCTGATCATCAGAAGCAACTTTGGCAGGAACGTTGATTTCAGCCTTGTAAACCTTACCAGCGGTATCCCAGAAATAGTAGGTAACAGTCCGTAACGCATCTGTTTGCTTCAAGGTTAAACCAACGTGATGATTGTAGTCATTGCTCGAATTAGTGAGATCAGCGGAAGGCAGTTCCAGAGCAGGGGTACCAGCTGTCGGTGGTGTTTCACCTGTTGTCCACAGAGTAAGCATTTCAAGCTTGTTGTCCTTCACTTTTGCGGCACCAGAAATCTTACCAGTCTGAATGGGGAATAAAGCATCGGTATTCTTTAACTGGAAGCAGATGTAGCTGTTGTCGCCGTCAACACGGATATCATCCTGGCTGTTAATTTTATTAACTGTAGGGGTCAAAGTGATGACGTCGCTGCTGGAAGGTACACTCATATCAAATGTTCGGGTAATAGAAGCAGTATGAACAGCAATTATTTTGCCGTTAGTGTCCTTATACACTACAGTAAAGCTGCGAGTCAAGTTAGGATTGAATGTCACACCATTATCATCATACTTTGCAAGAGCAAAGTAATGAATATAGCTGTTGTTGTGAGCATTCACACCATCCGTGGGGATATCAATATCTTTGATCTCATTTGGAGCACCGTTAGTTCCATCCTGGTAAGTCACATCGGCAGTTTTAGCGTTGGCAATGGCGGGGAACTCAATACCACACATGACATACTTTGCGCCTTGATTGACACTAATGAAACCTAGTTTCTCCGCAGCAGTGGGAGATGTAGCGTCTTTCGTTGTCTCTTTTGCAGTACCAGCTGCGATATAAGACATCAGCTTAGCGGTGTTCACTGTGATAGTGCTGTTTTCATAACTCAGACCAGCAGCTTTATACTCGTTAGCATAGTCAAAATTTTGAACCTCTGTTGCTTCATTGGTGCCTTTAGCATGGCCAGGTGTTCTGAAAGTGGTTTCAGCGGGAGTGATATCCACAAATTGTGCAGTGATGGTGATAGCAGAGGTGCAATCGTTAGGAACTGTATACTCTGCGACCTCTGCTGCAATCGGGGTGGCATCAGTCGCGCCAACCTTCACAGTCCATCCAGTGAAATACTTGTCTTCGACAGTAGGAGCAATCAGGGGAACCTTTTCTTCCGGTAGCTTCTTTGTAGTTGTAGGTGTGCCGCTGCCATTGTCAATGGTAACACTGACAAGCTTATCTGCATCTACGCCCTGCTTTACATATTCCACTACATTGCTGGTGTATGTTACATCACCTACATTTGCGGTAACCACAATATTACCAGCGGAACCATCAAAGGGCAGAACATCCTGGTTTGCGTGGCTACCGCCAACCCAAACGGAGAAGAGATTGCCTTGTCCTGTCGTTTGTCCCCAAGTTGCAGCTGTCGTTTTTCCATCAACAGTGAAAGACAGTGCTGTGCCCGGCACCACGGAAACAGCGTCAGTACCCTTCTTCAAGTAAATGAAGAGCCAGGGTTCGCTGGGGGTGCCGAAATTGGTATTGAGCATACTATCAATGGCTTCATCAGTTGCAGTTACGCCGTTTTCCTTCAGCCAAGTCTTAACATTAGCTAAATTATCAAACATACCAGCAACCACACCGCCGCAGGGGTTAGTGAATGTAGCCGTAACAGTATAGGTGCCAGCTGCGTCAAGCGTGAAAGTACCAGTGTTACCTGTCATGGTAACGGGAGTCGCTACCGTTGCGCCAGGAGCAGTAACCTTAACTTCAACAAGCTTCCAACCTTCATTCGGCTCGGCAGTCAAAGTAATGGTTTCTTTGTCATTCGTCTGGGTCTTGTTTGCAGTAATTTTACCGCCTTCAAAGGTACCGATGGAAACGGTGTAGGTGTAGCTGGTACCGCCGCCACCGCCGCCGCCGCTGCCGGAGGGCTTGGTGGGCGTTGTGGTCCCGCCGGTGGCGGGAGGCACGGGCTTACCATTTGCGGTCACGTTGTCCGCAGAATCGGTCTTGTTCTCCACCTTGGTACCGGGCGTGGTAACGGCCACAGTACCGGAGTTGGCGGTCACGTTCTCCACCTTACCAGTACCGGAGACCTTCACGTCAGTGGCGCTGGTGGTCACGTTGGAGATGGCGGCGCTGCTCTCGGTCTTGACTTCCGCGCCGGTGGCGCTGGAGGCCACGTTGACGGTGTCCACCTTACCGGCCACGTTCAGGTTGGTGTTGGGTGCGGCCACTTCCACCTTGGAGACGGCGGCGTCCTTGGCCACGGTCACGGCGGCGTCCGCAGCGGCGGCGGTGGTGGCGACGGTGTCCACCTTGCCGGCAACCTCAGCGGCGGCCTTGGGGGCGGACAGCTGGACATCGCCGGCGGTGGCCTGAGCGTCCACCTTCACGTTGGCGGCGGCGTCCACATAAACGTCGGAAGCCTTGGTGCTGCCGGTGAGGACCACCTCGGCGCCTGCGGCCTTGGGGGCCACGATGAGGTTCTCGCTGAGGGTGGCGTCTTTCACGGTGACGTCCACGTCACCCACCACCAGGACGATGCCCTTGACGTCGCCGGAGATGGTCTTGCTCTCGGTGACGTACTCGGAGATCATGTTGTCCACCAGCTTTGCTACGGAGGCGCGGGTGATGTTGGCCAGAGGTGCCAGCTGGTTGTTGCCCACGCCGTTCATCATGCCCTTTTCCGCCAGAGCGGCCATGGAACCGCGGGCCCAATCCGCCACGTTGGCGCTGTCAGCGAAGTTCAGGCTGGCATTGCTGGGCTGGATGTTGAAGGCACGGCACATCATGACCGCCGCCTCTGCGCGGCTGATGGGCTTGTTGGGGTTGGCGTTGCCGTTGTTGTCGCCAAGCATGACGCCGGCGGCGGCCAGCTTGAGGATGGCATCGGCGTACCATGCGTCGGAGGCCACGTCGCCAAAGCTCTTGTCAGCTTTTGCGGTGTAGCCCATCATGTTTGCCAGCATGGTGGCAAACTCTGCGCGGGTCATCTGCTTGTCTGGGTTGAAATTACCGGCATCGTCGCCGTTGAACACGCCGTAGCCTGCCCAACGCTCTACGGAAGCCTGTCCCCAGTGGCCATTGACGTCGTCAAACGACTTGCCTCCTACTGCGAACGCCGCAGTAGGAACAAGGCTCATCGTCAGACACAGCGTCAACGCAGCGGCCAAGATTCGTCTTTTCATATGCGTTTTCCTCCTAAAGATGTATTTTCCAACACGGCTTTCGCCGTACTTGGACTGAGTTCGGCCAGGGCGGCATAGCGCCGCTGGCGTGGGGCCTGCCCCCGTCCGGCACAGACCGGACAGCCGCATTTCTGCTCCCCGGTGCGGGAATAGACCACGGCTTTCCAGACGTGGCCCTCGGGACACAGCCACCAGACTTTTCGGTGACTGCCCGCTGTGACCATGGACGGCGTCAGGGTGCCGTTGAGGTCGGGATGCCATGTGGCGGCGACTTGGGGGTCCAGGGTCTCCAGGTCGTTGAAGCCGGAGAGGACCTTTCGTCCGGCGCAGTAGGGACAGTCGGAGCCGTTGACGGTCCGGGCCCCTACAGCGGCTTGGTAGCTGTGCCCCAGGGGGCAGCGCCACCAGACCCGGCGGTTGCTGGCGGGGGCGCAGGCCGCGGGGGTGAGGGGTGCGTTTTTCGCGAGATCCCACTGCTGGGCAATGGCGGGATAGGTGGAGGCCAGGTCGTTTTCGCCCGGGGCGATGACCCGTCCGGCGCAGACGGGACAGCCTGCGCCGTTGGCCCGGGAGGCCACGATGGCCTGCCAGTGGTGGCCTTTTTCACAGGTCCACCAGACTTTTTTCCGGCTCCCCGGGGGGAGGGCTTGGGGCTTGAGGGCCCCGTTCCGGGAAAAATCCCACTGGTCCAGGAGGGCGGGATGGGTGGTGCCGAGATCGTTCTCCCCAGGGGAGACCACCCGTCCGGCGCAGACGGGACAGCCTGCCCCGCTGACCCGGGACTTGACGGCGGCCTGCCAGCGGTGGCCCTTTTCGCAGGTCCACCAGACTTTTTGGTGGCTGCCGAAGCTGAGGTCGTGGGGGGTCAAGGACCCGTTTTTGACCGGGTCCCACTGGTCCAGGAGCCCGGAGCGGCCCTGCTGCGTACAGTGGTCGAAGAGGGATGTTCGCATTGCGCTACCGCCTTCCCTGCCTTGCGGCGGATATCACGAAAACAATATTTCGTCGCCAGAAAGCCTGCAAAAAAGAGGCGCGACTACATATTGCCATTAAATTATATCATGCCAGCCTTGAAAATACAAGGTGCATTTCAAGATTTGGGCATAAAAACGACAGCCGCGAAACCTGTAGCTTTGCGACGTTTACGAAGTGCGCCTATTTTTCCGTCAGCGGGAGGGATTCGGCGCTTTACGCTTGGTGTTTTCTGCCAAAACCCGGCGCGGCGCAGCGGGAGGACGAGACGAAATATTGTTTTTGTTTAGGTCACAAAGCCCAAACGCTCCAGCGTCCTGCGGTGCTCATTCCCTGTGGTTTGGAGGTAGATCCTCGTGGTTTCAATGGAGGAATGCCCCAAAACGTCTGCCAGACGGACCACGTCCTTACAGCTGCGATAGAACGCCTCGGCAAAGAGGTGACGGAGATTGTGAGGGAAGACCTTGCTCTCCGCAACCTTGGCGTGTTTACAGAGGGCCTTCATCTCCGCCCAAATTTGACGGCGGTGCAGTGGTTTCCCGCTTTCGGTGAGAAAGATCTCGCCGGAGGCGATTTTTTGTTTTCGGGCGTAGTTCATCAGCTTGCGGCAGAGCTTTCTCGGCAGGAGGATGGTGCGGATCTTCCCCTTTAAGGCGATCTCCGACCGGCCCCGGCGGACCGCTTCCACCGTGATGTCGTGGAGTTCGCTGACCCGGATGCCGGTGGCGGTGATGGTCTCCATGAGCAGGGCCAGACGTTCCCGACCCAGGGCGGCGGCCGCAGATTGGAGCCGTTCGTACTCACGGCGCGACAGCGCCCGGCGCTCGTCCCGGAACAGTCGGCGCTGGACTTTTAGGAACTTGACCCGGCAGTCCTCCCGGCGGATGACCCTCAGGAAGGTGTTCAGGGCGGCCAGCATGGAGTTGATGGTGGCGGGGGCGTAGCGGCTGGCGGTGAGGTGTTCTTTCCAGGCGGCGGTGCACTCCTTGGAGAGGGGGGTGTCGCCCAACCAGAGGAGGAAGAGCCTGAGGTCCCGGAGATATTTTTCGATGGTGCCCGGGGCGCGCTCCTCGCGGCGGAGCTGTTGGGCGAACGTGGTGAGCTGGTGCGCAGAGATCCTGTCCATAGTTGCCTCCGATACATTAAAATATAGGATGGTGATATTTTAACCTGAAACGGGGGGAACATTTACAGAAAGTCAAAGGATATGGACGGGTTTCCCGCAGCATCCTCCGTGGTTTTACAAAATATTCCACGCTTTCCTGGCTCGTATAGAGGAAAGACCGCCTGCAAATACTAGGCGTGTTCTCAAAAAAATACCACAGGAGGTTTTTATAGATGAAAGCTACTGGCATCGTTCGCAGGATCGACGACCTGGGCCGCGTCGTCATCCCGAAGGAGATCCGCCGTACTATGCGGATTCGCGAGGGCGACCCGTCCCTTATATCATTGACACGGTGGGAGGGGTTCTGTTTGGGGATGGCGGAGTTGGGGAAACGGGTGGGGTGGGATACATAAGCAAGAAGTGTGGTGCAAACTGTTGCAAACCTCACGTCAATCACATATAATATAGTCAAGCAGACCAATCAGACCAGCTTGGTCAGAACGATAAAGGAGGCGCACCATTATGCAGGTAAACATTCTGGAGGCAAAAACCGAGCTGTCAAAGCTGATACGGTTGATCGAAACAGGAAGAGAGGATCAAATCATTATCGCGCGGTATGGGAAACCCGTGGCAAAAATGACGGTTTACAATGATGCGCCAGTATCGAAGCGGATCGGGATCGCAAAGGGCAGACTGAAATCCCCGGATGACCTTGACCGACACAATGAGGAAATCGCCCGGCTGTTTGGAGGATCGAATCTATGAATTTACTGCTTGACACGCACATCCTGATTTGGGCACTGAATGAGGATCCAAAGCTGTCGGAAAAGGCCCGGAGTTTGATCCTTGACCCTGGCAATGCCGTCTATTACAGTTCTGTGTCCATTTGGGAAGTCGCCATCAAACATGCACTCCATCCGGATAATGTGGCATTTTCTGGGAAGGAACTTTCGCAGTATTGCCAGGAGGCTGGTTTTCTGCCCATTGAGATGCGGGATAGGCATGTCTATGCACTGGAAACGATCACCCGGGCCGACGATGCTCCTGCACACCATGACCCCTTCGACAGAATTTTGATTGCGCAAGCCAAAGCGGAAAACCTGTCATTTTTGACCCATGATTCTTTGATTCCCTATTATAACGAAACGTGTATTGTTCCTGTATAATTCATCAGAGAAGGAAATAGACGGAGGTGAGAAGAATGTCTCCGCGGGATAAACTTCAACAGTTTTTGGATGAATTGGAGCCCAAAATTCTGGAGCGTGGGAAAGAGTATTTTTATTCTGGCCGGATTGCGTGTTTAGAGTGGAATGAAACTTGCGTATCCGCCGAGGTGTCCGGCAGCGAAGCG
>JAAWAE010000088.1 GCA_022792035.1 Ruminiclostridium sp.
AGACCATATCCGCCATCATCGCCGACGAGGCCGCCATCGGCATGGTCAACGCCAAGACCACCGCCGTGCGCCTCATCCCCGCCCCCGGCAAAAAAGTGGGGGACATGGTGGAGTTTGGCGGCCTCTTAGGCTCCGCCCCGGTGATGCCTGTCCACCCGGAATCCAGCGCCGGCTTCATCCGCCGCTTAGGGCGCATCCCCGCCCCCATGCAGAGCCTGAAGAATTGACGCATACCCCGCCGGCTCGTCCCATACGATTGATCAGGAGGTGTGTCCTATGCTTCGATTCGACTGTACCAATGCCCTGCCCTTCCTGCCGGAAAATTGGCTCTCCTCCCGGCTGGAGGGCCTCACCAACGCCCGGAGCCTGCTGGAGACCGGCAGCGGTCTGGGCGGCGCCTTCACCGGCTGGGTCCATTTTCCAGAAACCTACGACCAGCAGGAGCTGGAGCGTCTGCTCCAAACCGCCCGGATCATCCGGGAACAGTCCCAGGTACTCATCGTCATCGGGATCGGGGGATCCTATCTGGGGGCGCGGGCTGTGCTGGAGCTGCTCACCTCTCCCAACTATAACCTATTGTGTCAGGACCGCCCCCAGATTTTCTTCACGGGGAACACCCTCTCCCCCGACGCCCTGACAGAGCTGCTGGACTACGTCCGGCCCCGGGACTTCTCCGTGCTGGTGATCTCCAAGTCCGGCACCACCCTGGAACCCTCCCTGGCCTTCCTCCTCTTCCGGCAGCTGCTGACGGAGAAGTACGGCAAGAGCGGTGCCCGGGACCGGGTCTTCGTGGTCACCGACCGCCGGCAGGGGGGGCTGCGGTCCCTGGCCGACGCGCTGGGCTGCGCCACTTTCTCCATCCCCTCTTCCATCGGCGGGCGCTACTGCGTCCTCACCGCCGCGGGTCTGCTGCCCCTGGCCGTGGCCAAGCTGGACCCGGAAGAGCTGCTCAGCGGCGCCCGGGACGCCATGCTCCGCCTGCGCCAGCCCGGGCAGGACAATCCCGCCTGGCAGTACGCCGCCGCCCGGAACACCCTGTACCAGCAGGGCAAGGGCATTGAGGTCCTGGCCTGCTACGAGCCCTCCTTCCGCTTTTTCGGGGAGTGGTGGAAACAGCTCTTCGGGGAGAGCGAGGGTAAGGACGGGGAGGGCATCTTCCCCGCCAGCGTGGAGTTCACCGCTGACCTGCACTCCATGGGCCAGTACATCCAGGAGGGGAAGCGGGACCTGTTCGAGACCGTGGTCCACTTCGCCGTCTCCGGCGCCTCCTGTCCCCTGGACCCCCAGGACAGCGACGCCCAAGCCCTGGGCTACCTGCGGGGCCGGGACCTGCGCTATGTCAACGACCAGGCCCGCCGAGGCACCGCTCTGGCCCATGTGAAGGGGGGCGTGCCCAACCTGCTGGTGACGGTACAGGAGCGCAGCGCCTACTGGGTGGGGCAGCTGATCTACTTTTTTGAATACACCTGCGGCCTGTCCGGCTATCTCATGGGGGTGAATCCCTTTGACCAGCCGGGGGTCGAAGCCTACAAAAACAATATGTTCGCCCTGCTGGGCAAGCCCGGGTATGAGGGGCTGCTGCCGGAAGTCTTGTGAATTTTTCGTGAAATCCTAGCCTTCCCATATTGCATTTTTCCCGTCAGGATGATAACATAGACACAGCAGATTTTCTATTTTTCTGTAATATGTAAGGAGTGATACCTATGGTTCGTGTCATCATGGGTGCCAAAGGCACCGGCAAGACCAAGCAGATCATCGAGATGATCAACTACGCCGCAGAGAATGAGAGCGGCAGCGTCGTTTGCGTGGAGATCGGCAAGAAGCTGGTCTTCGATGTGAAAAATTCTGTTCGTCTGGTGGAGTCCAGCGACTTCGCCGCCGACAACTATACATTCTTCAAGGGCTTCATCAGCGGGATGTATGCCTCCAACTACGATCTCACCCATGTCTTCATCGACAGCCTGTGCAAGATCATCCCCTCCGAGCCGGATTCCCCCGAGGTGGAAGAGTTCCTGGCTTGGCTGGACCGCTTCTCTGAGCAGAACGGCGTGAAGTTCACCGTCACCATCAGCGCCGACGTGGCCCTGGCCACCGAGGCCATGAAGGCATACTTCTAAATTCATCGACCTGCATCAAAAAAGGAGGAAACCAGTATGGCACTGCGCGAAACACTCAACAATCTGGCTGCGACTGCCAGCAGCAGGGCAAACAACGCCATTGAGGCCGGCCGGCTGCACATCAAGATCAGCAACGAGGAACGCAAGATCACCGAGTTCATCCTGAACATCGGCGAGCTGGTCCTGGACAAGCTGGACGCCGGGGAGAGCTTTGACGATGAGGTCATGGCCCTCTATTCCTCCGTCCAGGCCGCCCGGGAGGTCATCGCTGAGGCTCAGGCTACCATTGAGTCTTATCGTCCTGCCCCTGAGGGCGCGGTCTGTACCGCCTGCGGCGCACCGCTCAGCGAAGAGGCAAAGTACTGCGGGCAGTGCGGCGTGAAGGTGGAGGAGCCCCAGCGCGATCCCTCCTGTGCCGCCTGCGGCGCACTTCTGGAGGAGGACGTAAAGTTCTGCACCAGCTGCGGCACCAAGGTGGAGGAGAAGGACGAGGCGTGAATTTCCTCTGGGGCCTGTATGTGTATGACAACAGCGGAGCATGGGTGTCCATGCTCCGCTGTTTCGTTTTGTCTGTGGATTCGCTCTCCCTACTGCTGCTCCAGCAGGTCCCGATACGTTTGGCGCTCAGCCTCTGGGATCTCCAGGATCGTCATCGCCTGCTTGGCACAGACACAGCGCTCCCTGCTGTGTCTGTTTTCCTTTAACGATAGGACTGCTGGTAGATGGTCACCAGATCCGCGTCAGACAGTTCGATGCGGTCCAGACCGAAGAGGATGCCCATAGTGCTGCGGGCATTCTGGGCAAAGGTGGGGAACTCCTC
>JAAWAE010000089.1 GCA_022792035.1 Ruminiclostridium sp.
GACACCCCCAGGGCCGTCTTGACCCCCAGGCGCGTCTTGGCCCCCTTTAGGGTATCCAAGGTCACCCGAGCATTCTCCCCGCCGGCGCTGACGGGCATGGTCAGGCCGTCCACCAGCAGCTCCCGGCGGCGGATGCCCATCGCCTCCGCCCGCCGGACGATCTGCTCCGCAATGGCAAGGCGTCCCTGGGCCGTGTCGGGGATGCCGGCGTCGTCCAGGGTCAGGCAGACTAAGCCGCCGCCGTACTTCTTCACCAGGGGGAGGATGGCGCGTAAACTCTCCTCTTTCCCGTTGACGGAATTGATAAGGGGTTTTCCGTTGTAGCGCCGCAGGGCCCGTTCCATGGCCTCCGGGTCAGAGGTGTCCAGCTGGAGAGGCAGTCCCGTCACGGCCTGGAGGGCCTCCACGGTCCGGGTGAGCACCGCCGCCTCGTCCAAGCCCGGCAGGCCCACGTTGACATCCAGGATCTGGGCCCCGGCCTCCTCCTGCTTCAGGGCCTCGTTGAGGACATAGCCCATGTCCCCTTCCCGCAGGGCGGCTTGGAGTTTTTTCTTTCCCGTGGGGTTGATCCGCTCACCGATGATGACCGCCTGT
This sequence comes from Ruminiclostridium sp., assembly GCA_022792035.1. Taxonomy (GTDB): domain Bacteria; phylum Bacillota; class Clostridia; order Oscillospirales; family Oscillospiraceae; genus Evtepia. Next base: position 595 of record JAAWAE010000089.1, read on the forward strand.
GCCCCGTCCAGGGCCACGGCCTGACAGTAGGAGGAGATCAGCAGGGTCTCCTTCTCCGTCACCTCCGGCAGGGGCAGCCCCTGGGTGGCCTGGATCAGGGCGCGGATATGGTCCGGGGTGGTGCCGCAGCAGCCCCCCAGCAGCACCGCCTTAGAAGCCAGAGGACACATCTGGGCGGCGAAGTCTGCGGGAGACAAATCATACACCGCCTTCCCTCCCTCGCTCCGGGGCAGGCCCGCGTTGGGCTGGAGCAGCAGGGGGGTGGAGCTGTCCTGCCACAGTGCCTCAAAGACCGGGGCCATCTCCTTCGGCCCCAGGCCGCAGTTCAGGCCGATGACATCCACCCCTAAGCCCTCCAGCAGGGCCACGGCCCCCCGGGGGGAGCCTCCGGTGAGGAGTTTCCCGCTGCCGTCGAAGATCAGGCTGGCCAGGATGGGCAGGTCCGCGTTCTCCTTGGCCGCCAGCACCGCCGCCTTCATCTCATAGAGGTCGCTCATGGTCTCGATGAGGATGCAGTCCGCCCCGGACTGGGCCGCCGCCCGGACAGCGGGGGCGAAGAGGGCCACCGCCTCCTCAAAGTCCAGATCCCCATAGGGTTTCAGCAATCGGCCGCTGGGGCCGATGTCGGCGCAGATGTAGCCATCCGCCACCCCCTCGGCCTCCATGGCCTGGCGCACGTTCTCCACCGCCGCCTGCATGACCTCCTCCGGCGTGAGCCCATAAGGGGCCAGCTTCGGCGCGGTGGCTCCAAAGGTATTGGTGGTGAGCAGGCGGCTCCCGGCCCGCAGATAGGCCCGGTGGACCCCCTGCACCCCTTGGGGGTTCTGCACCCCCCACACGTCCGGCAATACCCCCTCCGGCAGGCCGGCCTCCTGGAGCATACTGCCCATGCCGCCGTCCAAATACAGCCGGGTTTCTCGGATGGCTTCCAACAGGGGCTTTTTCATCGGCACCCTCCCCTTTCTTTCGCATCGTTTCTCAACCTGCCCGGAAGGGGCAGTCTGTTTTCCTGCAGCCCAGGCAGTGCTGGCCGCAGGATTCTTCTTTTCGGTGGCTGAGCCCCACCAGGGCGGTGACGGATTTCTCCGGGGCCAGCATCCCTCCGGCGGTGAGGGTCAGTCCTAAGCGCCGGGGGGCGTCCAGGAGGGTCAGGACCCTCCCCTGCTCCTCCAGGGACCAGTCCCCATAACCGGGGCTGAACGGGGGCGTAAGATAAACCCCCTCCGGCAGCTCGGCCTGCATCTGGGCGCAGTAGTCCGCGCACAACTCATCCAGCCAAGCCGCGCAGCAGGCCTGGCCCACCGCCGCCTTGGCCATGTTCACCGCCCCCCACCGGCGCAGGAGGCGGTCCGCCTCGGCCCCCAGGGTCACGGCGTAAAGGATTCCCTCTTTACAGTGGCGCAGATGCCGGTCCAAATCCCGGCTCTGCCCCTGGAAGAGGGAAAGGGACAGCCGCCGCCCCAAGCGCCGGGGCGCGGCCATCCCTTCCAGCTCACGGACACAGTCTCTGGCCAGCCCCTCCACCTCCGGCGGAAGGGGGGCGCGGCCATAGCCCAGGTAACGCCCGACCTCGCGCAAGTCCAAACTCATCGCTCCAGCACCCGCGCCAGGTTCTCGCTTAACGCCCGGGCCACGTCGGGCTTGTTCATCACATAGACGTGGATGCCCTGGACGCCGTTGGCCACCAGGTCCACGATCTGCTCGGCGGCGTAGATCACCCCCGCCTGCTTCATGGCGTCGGGCCGGTCCCGGAACTGATCTAAAATCATCCGGAAGCGATAGGGCAGGGTGGTCCCCGACAAGCGTAGGATGCGCTGGATCTGTCCCGCGTTGGTCACGGGCATCACCCCCGCCAGCACCGGCACGGTGATCCCCAGGGCCCGGGCCCGGTAGAGGAAGCTGTAGAGGGCGCTGTTGTCAAAAAACATCTGCGTGGTCAGAAAGTCCACGCCCTTCTCCACCTTTTCCTTCAGGTGGCGCAAATCCTCTTCCTGACTGGGGCACTCCACATGGCCCTCGGGATAGCAGGCCCCGCCGATGGTGAAGCCGCCATAGGCCCGGATGTCCTCCACCAGGGAGGCGGCGTAGCGGTAGTCCCGGGGGGCGGCGGGGTCATAGTCCTCGGGGTAGTCCCCCCGCAGGGCCAGGATGTTCTCGATCCCCGCCGCCTGCAGTTTTTCCAGTTCGTGGCGGATGCGGTCCCGGTCCGCCGACACACAGGTCAGGTGGGCCAGAGCCGGAACCCCCTGGCTCTGGACGATCCGGGCGATCTCGGCGGTGTAGTCCGAGGTCCCGCCCCCCGCGCCGTAGGTGACGCTCATGAAGTCCGGTTTCAGCTGGGCGATGGACTCCACCGCCGCCCGGACCGTCTGGAAATCGCCGTCCTTCTTGGGGGGGAAGACCTCAAAGGAGAAGCTCACCCGCCCCCGCTTCCATATATCGTTGAGCCTCATGCCGTCTCCTCCCGGCTCTCTCTGCCTGCCAGACGGGTGGCAGCCAGGAGGATGCCTGCCACAAACCAGAAGATCAGCATCACCCGGGGATAGTTCCACAGGTAGTCCGCCATACTGCACAGCATGGCACCCATCATGGCGGCGGCCCCGCCGATGACGGCCATGCGCACAGGCTGGGAACACACGCCCTTGATCACTGCCCGAGCCCCCTCCTTCACGCTCCAGAGGATGCCCCCGACGAAGGCCAGCAGGCCGATGATCCCGGTCTCGCACCACACTTGCAGGTAGATGTTGTGGCAGTGGACGAAGAGGTCCTTGCCATGGAAGAGGTTTAAGTCCTTGATGGCCGAACGCACCGCGTCGGTGCCCAGGCCCGCCCCGGTGACCGGGTGCAGTTTTAGGAACTCACCCGCCGCCTGGTACAGGGGAAAGCGGCTGTTGGTGGTGGTATCGGCGGGGTTGAAGATGGTCATGATCCGGTGGAAGACCGTGTCCGGCAAGAAGGCCAGGCCCAGCAGGGCCACCACGATCCCCACGGGGATGAGCTTGCGGTTCCACAGCAGCACGAAGACCGCCGCCGCCAGGGCAAGGCCGATCCAGCTGGCCCGGGAGTAGGTCATGGCGATGGAGGCCATGCCTGCCGCCGCGGCGAAGAAGCCCAAAAAGCGTCCCAGCCAGCCCCGGGCGCACAGGAGGTAGGCCACCGCCATGGGGATCAGCAGCAGCAGCACCTCGGCAAAGGCGTTGGGGTTGTCGTAAAAGCCATAGACGCGCCCCGGCATCCCCACGTTCAGGGTGGCGTCCACATAGGACATATTCACTTCCACGCCCAGAATCCGCTGCACGATGCCCGCGCCGCCCAGCACCAGCAGGGCCAGGGAACACTGGCCCAACAGCCGCTCCAGCTGTTCCCGGCGCTCGATGGTGCTGACCAAGATCAGCACGCAGAGGATGCACGTCAAATAGTAGGGGATATAGCGTCCCGACTGGGACCGGTAGGCTGACAGGACCCAGGCCACGAAGATCATGCCAAAGAAGGCCACCAGCCACGGCCCCAGGGACTTCACGTCCAGGCGCCAATCCTGCCGCCGCATCCCGGCGAACACCGCCAGGAAGGCGCACAGGAGCATCGCGGCAAAGCTGTAGCCGTTGCTCCAGTAGTCGTAAGGGATAACCATCACCGCCAGCATGACCCATCCCACCAGGAAAGACACTTGTTCGGCGGCGGAGAGGGCCAGGTCGGTCACGACGCTGCCCTCGAATACCCCCTGCAGCTTGCGGTAGAGCCCCTGCAGCACCCGGGTGGGGATGTTCACCAGGAACAGCAGCACCCGGCACAGCAGGCTTTCCTTCCAGGCTCTGGTCAGGGACCCCTCCCGGGTCACAAAGCCCACCAGGGCGCTGCCGGCGCACCAGTTCTTCAGTCCCCGGGCGATCCCCCGGATGAGCTTGGCCAGCAGGCTTTTGTCATAACAGTCCGTCAGCAAGAACCACAGCGGGGCCAGGGCCCGGCACAGTACACTGCTTCGCATGGTTTCCAAAAGGCATTCCCTCCTCTCTTATTTCTTTTGTTCCTTATTCTTTTTCTTATTCTGTTTTTATCGATTCTTTGCGGCGTAGAGCAGGGACAGCGGCATAAACTGGCCCTTGCGCACCAAGTCCGCCACGATCTGCTTGTTGCGCCCCAAATCCTGGGGCTGGATGGCGGCGATGGCCGCCGCCATTTCCGGTCTCTGACAGATGGCCTTCACCCGCCGCCGCTTCTCCCCCAATCCGGCGGGGTTGCTGGCGGCAAATTCGTTTCCAATGGCGATCAGCAGGCCGGCCCAGTTGGAGTTTTCCCGCCATAGGGGCTGTTCCCCTCCCAGGCCGAAGCGCTGGACCAGAGCCTCTTTCTGCTCCATGAAGCGGGTGAAGGTGTCCATATAGTCGGGCAGGTAGCGGCGGGTCACAGAGGCCGGGTTTTGCAGGTAGTAATACACCGGTTCCTCCACCATAGCCAATTTTTCCGACCAGCAGAAATATTCCATCAGGAACAGCTCGTCCTCCAGGTAGGCCCCGTCAAAGGTGATCTCCTTCTCCCGGACCAAGGCTGCGGAGAAGAGGAAGCGCCACACGAAGCCGTTCAGGACCTCTCCCGGTTTGCCCAGGCGCTGGCCCAGCAGGCGGTCCACGATCCCCTCTCGGATCTCGTCGGGGCCGTAGGTCCCGGCGGGGAGGGCGCCCTTTTCCTGCTCACTGCGGCCGTCGGGCTCCACCCGGTAGTGGGCCCCGCCGGCGCTGTCGGCCCCGGCGGCTTTCAGGGCCTGGTACATCAACTCCAGGGCGTCTGGGGGGAGCCAGTCGTCGGAGTCGGCAAAGGCCAGGTAGTTCCCCTTTGCCTCTGCCATCCCCAGATTCCGGGCGGAGCTGACGCCGCCGTTTTCCTTATGGAGGACGCGCACTCTGGGGTCCTCCGCGGCGATGGCGTCGCAGAGGGCGCCGCTCTGGTCCGGGGACCCGTCCTCCACCAACAGCAGTTCCAAGTCAGAAAAGGTCTGACTCAAGATAGATTCTGTGCATTTTCTAAGGAAGGCTTCCGCCTTGTAAACCGGCACGATCACAGAAATTTCCGGCATAGTTGCTCCCCTCTTTCGCTTTGGCTTAGCCGCAGGCAGCTTTCAGGGCTTCGACGCGGTCGGTCTTCTCCCAGCTTACCCCCAGGTCCTCACGGCCCATATGTCCATAGGCCGCCAGCTTGCGGTAGATGGGCTTTTGCAGGTCCAGATCCCGGATGATGGCGGTGGGACGCAGGTCAAAGGTCTTGCGCACGGCATCTTCCAAAACATGGTCGGACACGGTGCCGGTGCCGAAGGTATCCACCAGGATGGACACAGGCTGTGCCACGCCGATGGCATAGGCCAGCTGGATCTGGCATCGCTTGGCCAGTCCGGCGGCGACGATGTTCTTAGCCACCCACCGGGCGGCATAGGCGGCGGAGCGGTCCACCTTGGTGGGGTCCTTGCCGGAGAAGGCGCCGCCGCCGTGGGGGGCAGTGCCGCCGTAGGTGTCCACGATGA
>JAAWAE010000090.1 GCA_022792035.1 Ruminiclostridium sp.
GACCTGATCTCCTCCACCCTGACCCAGGGCTTCATCTATGCCCTGCTGTCTTATGGGGTGTACATCACCTACTCGGTCCTGGACTTTCCGGACCTGACGGTGGACAGCAGTTTCCCTCTGGGGGCCGCGGTCACTACGGTGCTGCTCATCGGCGGCATGAACCCCTGGCTGACCCTCCTGTGCGCCACTGCGGCAGGGGCAGCGGCGGGGCTGTGTACAGGTCTCATCCATGTACGACTGGGGGTCCGGGACCTGCTGGCCGGTATCATCACCATGACGGCCCTCAGCTCCATCAACCTGCTCATCGGCGGCTCCAACCAGACGGTGGAGCGGGCGGTGGACACGATCTTTACGGCGCCGCTGGTAATGAGCCTCTTTGGCGGGCTGAGCCTCACGGCCCGAAAGCTCATCGTCTCCCTGCTCCTGGCGGTGGTGGTGAAACTGATCCTGGACGCCTACTTCCGCACGAAATCCGGTCTGCTGCTCCGGGCCGTGGGGGACAACGGGACCCTAGTCACCACCCTGGCCAAGAACAAGGGAAACATGAAAATCCTCGGCGTGGTCATCGCCAACGCCCTGGTGGCCCTCTGCGGCGGCGTGTTGGCCCAGGAACAGCGCAGCTACTCTGCCGTGATGGGCATCGGGCAGGTGGTCTTTGGCTTGGCCACGGTCATCATCGGCGTCTCCATCGTCCGTTTCTTTGCCGGGTCCAAGCTGGCCCAGGGGATGGGGAAGGTACCGGTGCTCCGGTGGGTCGCCGCCCCCTTGGGGACCACGGCGGTACTCTTGGGCAGCATCCTCTATAAATTCTGCATCCAGATCGCCATCAACGCGGGCCTGCCGCCTAATATGCTCAAGTTCATCACGGCGGTACTTTTCCTGCTGGTGCTGGTGCTGGCGGGACGGAAAGGAGAGGAGATCATCCATGCTTGAGATCCGTGACTTGACCAAGGTGTACAACACGGGCACCGTCACAGAAATGACCCTGTTCTCCCACTTTGACCTCACCGTCCCCGACGGGCAGTTCGTCTCCATCGTGGGCAGCAACGGCTCGGGGAAGACCTCTCTGCTGAACATCCTTTGCGGCAGCATTCCGTTGGACGGCGGGGATGTTTTGGTGGATGGACAGAGCATCCGCCGCCGGAAGGATTTCCAGCGGTACGCCATGATGGGGCGGGTGTATCAGAACCCCTCTCTGGGGACAGCCCCCAACCTGACGGTTTTGGAAAACCTCTCCCTGGCGGACAACAAGGGGAAGTCCTTCGGCCTGGGCCGGGGGATCAACCGGAAACGGCAGGAAGTTTACCGCCAGGAGCTCTCCGGCCTGGGCTTAGGGCTGGAGGATAAGCTGGATGTGAAGATGGGGGCCCTTTCCGGCGGCCAGCGGCAGGCCATCGCCCTGCTTATGGCCACCATGACGCCCCTGCGCTTTCTGATCCTGGACGAGCACACCGCCGCCTTGGACCCCCGCACCGCTGAGGCCATCATGGTCCTCACGGGGAAACTGGTGAAGGAAAAGCAGCTCACAGCCCTCATGGTCACCCATAACCTGCGCTACGCCGTGGAGTACGGGGACCGGCTGCTGATGCTGGACCGGGGCAAGCTGGCCCTGGACCGCTCCGGCGCGGAGAAAGCCGCCACCACCACCGATGAGATCTTACAGATCTTCGGACAAATCAGTATGCAGTGACTCTGCCTGCAAGAGATCCAGAAAACGCCCTGACTGCCAGAAGCGGTCAGGGCGTTTTCGCGCAGAAGTTACAGAACGCTTACAGAAATACAAAAAGTTCTGAATCTTGTTGAAGCCGCCCGAAATATAGTATATAATCGAGAAAAATGACGCAGCGAAGGCCCCCCAACAGGGTCCTTTGTCTCCGGCGGATGAAAAGAGGGTGGCCCCGTGGTCTTTGCAAGTATGCTCTTCGTGTTCCTCTTCCTGGCGGCGAACCTGGTGTCCCAGCTCGCCCTGAAACGACCCCAGGCGAAGAACATCGCCATGCTGGTCTTCTCCCTGGTCTTCTACGCCTGGTCCGGGCCCCGGTACCTGCTGCTGATGATGGCCATGGTCTTCCTCTGCTGGCTGGGGGCCAGGATGGTGGAGAGCACAGAGCGGCCTAAGTTCTGGCTGGTCCTCACCGTTGCCCTGTGCCTGGGCATCCTGGGGGTGTTCAAATACACAGGCTTCTTCCTGCAGAATATCCAATCCCTCTTTGGGGTGCCGGAGGTGATCCCGGCCATTGCCCTGCCCATCGGCATCTCCTTCTATACCTTCCAGCTGATCTCCTATGTGGTGGATGTCTATCGGAGAGAAGTCCCGGCCCAGAAAAAATACTGGGTGCTGCTGCTCTACGCCAGCCTGTTTCATCAGTGCATCGCCGGACCCATTGTGCGCTATCAGGACATCCACCGGGACATCCTCCGCCGCAGGACGAAGCCGGCGGAGGTCAGCCAAGGCATCACCCGCTTCACCGTAGGCTTAGCCAAAAAGGCCATCCTGGCCAACGGCTGCGCGGTGGTAGCCGATCACTTCTTTGACCTGGGCGCGGAGGAACTGGCGGCGGTCCCGGCGGCGGGGATTTTGCTGGGGGCCTTCGCCTTCACCCTGCAGATCTATCTGGACTTCTCCGCCTACTCCGACATGGCCATCGGCATGGGCCTGATGTGCGGCTTCCATTACAAGGAGAATTTCAACCACCCCTATCTCTCCGACTCCGCCGGAGAATTCTGGCGGCGGTGGAACATCTCCCTGGGGACCTTCTTCCGGGACTATGTGTACATCCCCCTGGGAGGCAACCGGCGGGGGAAGGGCCGGGAACTGGTAAACCTGCTCATCGTGTGGTTCCTGACGGGCCTGTGGCATGGGGCCAGCTGGAACTTCGTCCTCTGGGGGATGTATTGGGGGGCGCTGATCTGCATCGAGCGATTCCTCCTGGGACAGCGGACCCAGGCCATTCCTAAACCTCTGCGGCAGCTTTTTGTCTTTGCCCTGGCGGTGTTGAGCTGGGTCCTGTTCAAGTTCACGGACTTCACCCTGCTCACCATCGCGCTCAAGGGGCTCTTCGGGCTCAACGGCAACGGTTTCATGGGCGTGGACGTGCAGCTGGTGTTTCAAAACAACGTCTTCTTCCTGCTCCTGGCGGCCATCGCCTCCACAGCCATCGGGAAGACTTTGCGTCAGATGCTCAAAAATCTGGCCCGTTTCGGCGAGAAGGGCTTTTTCTGGATCAACGGGGGCTGGGAGATCCTGCATCCCATCCTGCTGCTGTTGATCTCCGCCATGGCCCTGGCGGGGGACAGCTACAATCCCTTCCTATACTTCCAGTTTTGACGAGAGGAGGCGCGAACTGTGCCAAAAGAGGAACGCAAAAAGTGGAACGGCCTCATCCGAGGCATCAAAGTCCTCTGCTTTGGGGGAATTCTGGCGGTGATGTGCGTCATCGGTCTGCTGTGGTTTCTGCGCCCGGATACCTCCGTCGTGGAAAAGCGCAGCCTGACCCAATTCCCGGACTTCACCTGGTCCAGCTTCTGGGACGGCAGCTTTTTCAAGGGCATCGACACCTGGTATGCCGACACCTATCCCCTTCGGGAGGGGCTCATCGCCGGCAGTCAGGCCATGGCGGAGCGCTACGGTCTGCGGAAAGATCAAATCGTCGGGGAGACCATCACCGCCGACGAGATCCCCGACGACCCCAATGCCCTGGCCGTGGAGCCGGTGTCCCAGTTTCAGGAGGAGCCGGACACTCCCCTGGAGGACGGCACCGTGACGGAGCTGGGAGAACTTCAGGGACAGATCTATATCACCAACAACAGCGGCTATGGTCTCTACTACTTCAGCCAGGAGGGGGCGGATGCCTTCGCGTCCATGATGAATCAAGTCTATGCCAACGTGAAGGATCAAGTCAACCTCTATGTGATGATCTGCCCCATCAGCGCCGGGGTGATGCTGGACCAGAGCGTTTTGGATGACATGAAGTGCAGCAACGAGCGCGACGCCATTGAATACGTCTACGGCCGCATGGAGGAGGGGATTCACACCGTCTCTGCCTTCGACCGTTTGAAGAAGCACAACGCCGAGTACATTTACTTCCACACCGACCACCACTGGACCGCCCTGGGGGCCTATTACGCCTATGTGGAGTTCTGCAAGGAAAAGGGCCTGGCCGCCCACAAGGTGGAGGACTACGAGACCCTGACTCTCCCAGGCTTCCTGGGGACCTTCTACTCCAGCAGCAACAACTCCCCTGCCCTCCGGGACAACCCGGACACCGTCATCGGCTACCTCCCCAAGGGGACCAATACCATGATGATGAGCGACAAGGAGGGGAACATGAACCAGTGGAAGATCGTCAACGACGTGTCCTCTTACCCCAAGTCGGAGCTTTACGCCGCCTTTGCCGGCGGCGACAAGGCCTTCTCCTACGCCCACAACGAGACCATCACCGACGGCAGCGCCGTCATGGTGGTGAAGGACTCCTTCGGCAACGCCTTCATCCCCTGGCTGGTGGATCACTACGAGTATGTCTACTGGGTGGATGTACGCTACACCAGCAATACCATCTCCCAGATGGTTGCGGACTACGGCGTGACGGATGTGATCTATCAGTGCCAGATTTATAACGCCACCACGAAGAACCTGCTGTCGAAATACGCAGCCATTGGGAAGTAAATAAACACCGCCGTCCCCTTTGTCAAGGGGGCGGCGGTACTTTTTCTCAGGCATCCAGCACAGAGAAAAACGCGTCGATTTTCTTCTTGATCTCCGCCGGCTTCAAATCCTTGAGCAGATACCCCGCGGGCTTGAGGGCCATGACCCGGCGCACACTGTCCGGATCGCTGCGTCCGGTCAGGAAGATCACAGGGATCTCGTCAAACTCCTTCACGCCGCGCAGCATCTCCAGGGTCTGCCGTCCGTCGCACACAGGCATCTCATAGTCCAGCAGGACCAGGTCGGGCCGGTTCAGCGTCATGGTGCGGATCGCGGCTACGCCGGAATCCACCACTGCAACCTCGTAATCCTCCGCCAGCAGACGCTTCATCCCTTCCCGGATGGTCATGGAGTCGTCCACCACCAGGATCTTCCGCTTGTCGCTCTGGGCCTCCCGGCGCTGTAAATACTTCTCCACCTCTTCCAAGGCGTTCTGCCCCTGGATGGGAGTGCCCACCCCCTCCTCCAGCAGGTGGGGCGCGATGAAGCAATAGGCAAAATAACCCGCTCCCGTATCGAAGAGCAGACTGGCCTGCATGGTCTCCCGCTGGAAGATCTTTTGCAGCTGCTCATAGGAAAGGATATTCTCCTCCTTGAGCTCGTGTCCCCCCAGGTTGGGCAGGCTCTCCATGACCCGTTCCACGAACTGACGGGCGGTATAGCGGGTGGCGTGGATCAGCATACTGTCCAGCTTGTTGGTCTGGATGCCCATGACTCGGCCCACGGTATTGATCAGCAGCGTTTCCTCAAAGGCCAGGATCACCTCGCTCTTCTCCGCCGACTGTCCCGAACCGAAGACCAGACGGTAATAGATCCCCTTGCCGAACTTCTCCCCACTGTAGGCGTCGCTGATGAGGTGGGACTCCAGATGGAACATATCAAAGACCAGCTGGATGATGACCTTCTGCATCACCTTCAACTCTTCCCTTGGCAGGAGTTTTTCCCACTTGCGCACAGTGCGCTTGCCGGTGATGTCCTGGTCCTCTGTAAGGGTGTGGCCGATGAGCCAGCCGGCGCAGACCCCCAAAAAGTGATCCACCGCATCGGAGGCGTAGTCCGTCTTGGCCAGCTCCCTCTCCAGGGCCGGGAGGGTGATGTCCCGAAAAACCTGGTGGACGTGCTGATGCTCCTTCAGCCCCGGGTACTCTATGGACGCCATGTAGGCCTCCTCCTCACTGAAGTGCTTCAGGGCATGGGTCTTGAAATACTTCAAACCCTCCTGACAGGCCCAATGGCTGTCCTTATCCTGGTCCTTGAAGGAGAAGACCTTGTTGATGATTTTGAACAGCCGCTGATGCTCCCGGTCGATGCTCTCCACACCGATCTCATACTCTTCCCGCCACACGAATTGTTCGTCCATGGTGATCCTCCTTGTGTGATTTTTATGGGATCTCAACCGCACAGGCCGTCCGCTCCGCCTGGGGATGGCAGCACGATTGAATGCCGTGTATGTTAGTTCATTATACTCTGGTCTCAGCCGTATTGCAATCTCTATTTCCCCCGGCTGTGTGCCCTTGTCACAAAAAAACAACATACCCGGCGCCTCTGGGCTTTGGGTATGTCGCTTCCTGCTTCACTCCTGGGGAGTCGAGGGAAACAGCCCCTCTTCCCGGAGTTTCGCGGCGATGTAAGCATAGCTCTCGTCGTTGTGGGGCAGCAGGCAGTAGGAACAATCCTTCACCCCGTTCACTGTCACGAACGCCCCGCCGCAGTGGGGGGCGCGGTAGAGGGGACAGTAGCAGAACAGGCAGTTGAAATCCTCCTGCGCTACGTCGTTGTGACAGGGGAAGTATTCACAATCCCGGTTTTGGAACCAAGTGTAGTGCCGGCCAGTCAGGTCCATGGTTTCCGCCTCCTTTGCTGGCGTTTTTGTGCGGCTCGATTATAGCATATCCCGGGCCGGGACGCAAGCCGGAGGGATTTCGTCAAAAAATAAGCAACTTTCCTCTTGAAATTTCCTTCAAAGCGTGCTATACTAACGTTACGTTCCATGCAGGTATAGTTCATCGGTAGAACGCAAGCTTCCCAAGCTTGATAGGAGGGTTCGACTCCCTTTACCTGCTCCATTGGACAAGGCCGCACCTTGGTGCGGCCTTGTCCTTTTGCCCCACCTGAAAATCCCCTTGCATTTTTATCCCCATTGTGCTATGCTGAATGTACAAACACAAAGGAGTGATTGACCGTGACATTCAACAAAGTGACCGTAGCCGGCGGCGGCGTCCTGGGCGCCCAGATCGGATTGATGTGTGCGTATCACGGGTTTGACACCACGTTCTGGCTGCGTTCCGAGGGCTCCATCACCCGGACCCAGCCCAAGATCCAGCGCTATTCCCAGTTGATGCTGGCGGACTTGGAACAGGCAAAACAGCTGATCGGCTCCCCTATGGGCGCCATGGTCCATCCCAAAGGTTTAATTCAGGATTGGAACAACATCCAGCCCGAGAAAATCGACGCCCTCATCGCCCAGGCCAAAGAAAACTTTGCCGGCAAGATCCACCTGGAGCTGGACATGGCCAAAGCCCTCAGCGGGGCGGGCTTGGTAATCGAGTCCATGGCTGAGGAGCCGGAGGCTAAGATCCAGGTCTACACCGCCATGAAGGACCTGCTGGACCAAGATACCATCCTGTGCACCAACTCTTCCACGATGCTGCCCAGCACCTTTGCCCAGTATACGGGCCGTCCGGAGAAGTATTGTGCGCTGCACTTCGCCAACATGATCTGGAAGAACAACACCGCCGAGATCATGGGCCACGACGGCACGGACCCGGCCGTGTTCCAAACGGTGGTCGCCTTCGCCCAGGCCATCGGCATGATCCCCCTGGAGCTGCACAAGGAACAGCCGGGGTATATCCTCAACTCCCTTCTGGTGCCCTTCCTGGACGCGGCGGAAACCTTGTGGGGCAAGGGGGTCGCGGATGTGGAGACCATCGACAAGACTTGGCGTCTGGCCACGGGCTCCCCGCTGGGTCCGTTCCAGATCCTGGATATCGTGGGATTGGAGACCGCGTACAATATCCGGCAAATGGCGCCGGATGTCAAGGAAGAAGGCAGCTTGAACCACCAGATCAGCAAGCTCCTGAAAGAAAAGCTCGACAAAGGCGAGACCGGTGTCAATGCCGGGAAAGGGTTTTATCAGTATTAAATATGCTCTTCTGGGGAGCATGAGAAGCCGGCGGCTGTGGGCAACAGCTGCCGGCTTTTGTGTCAATGAATCAAAAAGGTCAAAATTTTCACGAAAGACAGGACCATTCCTGATAAGGTACAATAATATGCGCAAATAGAATAAGCGATAAAAAGGGACATGGTTTGCAGGACTCTGGTAGAATGAAGTAGCGACACACAATTCAGAGAGGAGAGTGTAAACCATGTCTGAGAGAATTGTACATCTAAATGAGGAAGCAATCAAGGGGCAGCTTAAAGAGTTGGTCCGGGGCAGTGTGGAA
>JAAWAE010000091.1 GCA_022792035.1 Ruminiclostridium sp.
GTTTCCCAGCTCTGTCACGCTGGTGGATGCCGATTTTTCGGTGCGCGCGCCGCAGGCTGAGCATCTCATGATTACCGCTCCTCACACAAAGGTCAAGGTTTTCTTTTCCCATCATAGCAAAGCGTCCCGCAGATTGCAAGGTGATTTTAGAAAAATCAACCCTGCAAAACCGCCGAGGGCTGAATGTGCGTGATCTCCCTAGTCATCGGATTAAAGATAAAAATCTCCCGTCCCTGCTGCTGGGCATAGTGCAGGGTCATCCCCGTCCCGCTTCGGCGGGTCCCGTTGTAGACCGCCAGCAGGACAGCGGCGTGGTCCACGAGGTAGCGGTTTCGTTTCGCCATGCAGTCGCTGCTATACTCTTTCTGCAAGCAAAGCACCTCATCCGCCCGACTTAAAATGGAGCGGTACTGTTCCTTCATTGAGGCTGGCCATTTGTTTTCCTGCCCTTCACAGGGGAGAATACAGTGGAATTTCACCGCTGGGTCTTTTGCCCGGAGGGCGAGGACAGCCCGGGCACTCCAGAGGTCTACCCCTTGGGCCATGCCGGAGAGGAAGTCCGTGATCCCTCTGTCCGCCAGGGCCTTGATCTGGGCGAAGAGGGCTTCCTTGAGCAGGATACAGCCCGGAACGGTCTCGTCGTACTTCCAGGGGAAGCTTTTGGGGCGGTGGCCGGTGAAGGCGCAAGTATTTTTATCCATTCTTTCCCTCCAGACCCAAATCTATATGGATTCCTTTTCCGTAAACCTGCATAGGCAATATTGCCTATCACGCTTTTCCTTCATTATAGGCAATAATGAAAGCATAGTCAAGCGGAAAAGGAGGGCGAACCACGTGGTTTCCTATGCTCCTCTGTGGAAAACAATGGAAAACCGTGGTGCGACCACCTACACCCTCCAAGTAAAAGGCGGGATCAGCAGCTCCACCGTGCGTCGTCTGAAAGCCGGTGACTCCGTATCCACGAACACTTTGGAGGCACTGTGCAAAATCCTGAACTGTACGATGCAGGATATCATTGAATATCTGCCCGATGAATCACCCAACCAATGAGGACCCTTGCGGCACATGGAACCGGGACACCCCGCACCCATGTGCCGCTTTTTCCTGCCCTCATTGTTACCCGCTGACCGGGATCTTTGCTTTTCATAGACAGATGCCCTTTTTTGTGCTATCATCATAACCAAAGGAAATCAGCCCCCTGGGAAAGGAGCATCTTATGACTGAGCATGTTGCATATCAGGACGAACGGCGGGAGGAATTGATTGACGGGAAAATCGTGGCCATGTCCCCCGCTTCAACCAGCCACACTTATATTGCCGATGGAATACTAAGTATTTTTCGCCACTACTTGCGGGGGAGGAAGTGTATCCCGTTTGGTGACGGTCTCTTGGTCCACTTGACGGATCAGGATAAATTTGTCCCAGATGTCATGATCGTCTGTGACCGCAATAAAATCGGGCGAAACGGAATCCACGGTGCACCCGACTTAGTGGTCGAAGTCCTCTCCCCCAGCACCGCCAAAAAGGACAGGGGCTACAAGAAAGCCGCATATGAGAGCAGCGGCGTCCCTGAGTATTGGATCGTCAACCCCGCCGACAAATCCATCGAAGTCTATCTTCTGGAGGATGGCCGCTACACCCTAGATAATGTCTACACTCGTTATCCCGACGAAGATCTGGCGGAAATGACGGACGAAGAAAAAGCTGCTGTAATCACAGAGTTTAAGTGCCACCTGTACGATGATCTCGTCATCCGCCTGGATGATATTTTCGGGGACTGGTTTTGAAAGGAGCGTTTATGCGCGAGAGCTTAGCCTATCAGGAAGCGCGGCGAGAGGAATGGATTGACGGGAAAATCGTGGCCATGTCCCCCCGGCCTGCGTTCAACCACAATCAGGTTTCGTACAACATTGCACGGATTTTCGGCAACTATCTGTATGGAAAAAAATGTACCCCCATCGCCTATGGCATGGACCTCTATTTAGACGATGACAACCTTTTCGTCCCTGACTTTATGGTGGTCTGTGACCCGGAAAAGCTCAAGCCTGACGGGGTACACGGCACGCCTGACCTGGTGGTGGAAGTCCTTTCCCCCAGCACCATGCGAAACGACAAAACCAAGAAAAAGGATGCCTATGCCCGCTGCGGTGTTCGGGAATACTGGTTGGTCAGCCCCGAAGAAAAGTCCGTGGAGATTTATCGCACAAATGGGGCCGAATTGATCCTTCATGATATTTACGCCCTACACCCAGACTGGCAGCTGGCCCAAATGACGCACGAGGAACGCGCCGCCGTGGTGACCCACTTCCAATGCAGCCTATTCCCCGATCTGGAGATCCCCTTGGCCGATCTCTTCTACCGAACCTTCTGAATTCCCCTGCAAGTTTGGATTTCAGGGATTGCAGCGGCTTGAAAGTCGTGCTGTTTTATCGTATAATATATAGTTGAAATCCACCGCACCCCAGCGGGAAGGAGGCAGGAAGCATGGCTGGCATCTTGGGACTTTACATCCACATCCCCTTTTGCAGGAGCAAATGTGACTACTGCGACTTCTACTCCCTGGCGGGCCGGGAGGAACAGATGGACCTCTACCAAAAGGCCCTCCTCTCCCAGTTCAAACGCTGGGCCCCCCTGGTGAAGGGCCGGGCGGTCGACACCATCTACTTCGGCGGCGGCACCCCCTCCTATTACGGCGCCAAGCGCATCCGGGAGCTGCTGCTCTATCTTCAGCGCCGCTTCCCCGTGAGCCGGCAGGCGGAGATCACCCTGGAGTGCAACCCCGACAGCGTGGACGCCCGCTCCATGGCCGCCCTGCGCCGGGCCGGGGTCAACCGGGTCTCTTTGGGGATGCAGTCCGCCGACGCCGGGCAGCTGCGCTGCATCCACCGCATCCACACCCCCCGCCAGGTGGAGCTGGCCACGGCGGAGCTGCGCCGGGCCAAGATCGACAACCTCAGCCTTGATCTCATCTACGGCCTGCCGGGCCAGAGCCTGGAATCCTGGCAGCAGACCCTCCGCGCCGCCCTGGCCCTGGAGCCGGAACACATCTCCTGCTACGGCCTGAAGGTGGAACCCGGTACCGCCCTGGCCCGTCAGGTGGAGGCAGGGCTCCTCCTCCCCGACGAGGACGCCCAGGCCGACTTTTACCTCAAAGCCGTGGAACTGCTCCAGCGGGCGGGCTTTCGTCAGTATGAGATCTCCAACTTTGCCAAAACCGGCCGGGAGTCCCGGCACAACTTAAAATATTGGATGGGACGGGAATACCTGGGCTTCGGCCCCGGGGCCCACTCCTACTTCGGCGGGAAACGGTTTTCCTACCCCCGGGATCTGGACCGCTACCTCCGCGCCGCCCGCAAGGGCGAGGTGGAGCGCACCGAACTCCAGGAAGTGGACAGCACGGAGCGGGCCCGGGAATACCTCCTGCTGCGTATGCGCACCCTCCGGGGCATCGAGGAGTGGGAGTACCGGCGTAAGTTCGGGCTGAACTTCGAGCCCATCAACCGCCGCCTGGAGTTCTTCGAGACCCACCACTGGGCGGAGCTGAGCGGGAAACGCTGGCATTTCACCCCCCAGGGCTTCCTCCTCTCCAACACCCTGATCCTGGAGCTGCTGGAAGCCCAGTCCCCCACCCTGGGAGAGCAGGCCATTTGGCGCAAGCTCCAGGACCCCATGGACTAATCGAAAGGAGTACCCTTACATTATGAAATATCTCTTGATCATCGGTGACGGCATGGCCGACAACCCCGTTCCCGAACTGGGCGGCAAGACCCCCCTTCAGCACGCCAAGATCCCAGTCATGGACACCCTGGCCGCTCGGGGCGAGGTGGGCAGCGTGGTCAACTGTCCCGACGGTCTCCCCGCCGGCAGCGATACCGCCATCCTCTCCATCTTCGGCGCGGACCCCAAACTCTGCTACACCGGCCGCTCTCCCCTGGAGGCCGCCGCCACAGGCATCCAATTAAACCCCGGGGACGTGTCCTACCGCTGCAACATGGTCGCCTATGAGGACAGCGACCTGCCCTTCGCGGAAAAGAAGATCCTCTCCCACTCCGGCGGGTCCATTGAGGGCGAGCAGTCCATCCAGCTGGTGACGGACCTCTTCCAGGACCCGGCCTTCCAGGCCGCCGCCCAGAAGGCCGGCATGGTGGTCCATCCCGCCGCCTCCTTCCGGCACATCGCCGTTCAGAGCGGCGCGTCCATCACCGGCATCCAGCTCATCCCGCCCCACGATCACCTGGGAGAGGTCATCGGGCCTCTGCTGCCCTCGGGCTGTGAGAACGCCGCCGTCCTGCGGGACTTGATGGAGCTGGCCCACAACGTCCTGGATCACCACCCCATCAACGAAGCGCGCCGCGCGGAAGGAAAACTCCCCGCCAACGGCGTCTGGTTCTGGGCGGAGGGCAGCGCCGTGGCCCTGGACTCCTTCTGGGACAAGTACCACAAGACCGGCGCGGTGATCTCCGCCGTCCCCCTGTGCTTCGGCATCGCCCGTCTCTCCGGCCTGGACATCCGGGAAGTGGAAGGCGCCACCGGCGAGCTGGAGACCAACTACGAGGGCAAAGTCGCCGCCGCCCTGGCCGTCTTGAAAGAAAAAGACTTCGCCGCAGTCCATGTAGAGGCCCCCGACGAATGCACCCACAATGGCGATCTCCCCGGCAAACTCCAGGCCATCGAATGGCTCGACAGCCGGGTGGTAGGTCCCTTGGTAAAGGCCCTGGAGGAAGCCGGCGAGGACTTCCGCCTGCTGATCCTCTCCGACCACAAGACCCTTACCGCCACCCGGGGCCACGACGGCGACCCTGTCCCCTATCTGCTCTACGACAGCCGCCGGGACAGCGGCCGGGGTCTGCCCTACTGCGAGGAAAGCGGCACCCAGGGCCCCGCCTATCCCGAAGGGGCCCCGGTGCTGATGCCCCTGCTCTTCCAAGCATAATCCCTTTCCAGCGCAGATAAAAACTACAGAAAAACGGAGGAATCCCAGCCATGAGCAAGATCGCCTTTTCTCCCGCAGACATCCTCATCCCCTACGACTGCGGCCTGACCAAGTGGGCCGTGGTAGCCTGCGACCAGTACACCTCACAGCCGGACTATTGGGAGCGGGTGGACCAATACGTGGGCAGCGCCCCCTCCACCCTGCGCATGATCCTGCCGGAGAGCAAGCTGGAAAGCCCCAACGTGGAGCAGGAGATCGAAAAGATCCAGCAGACCATGAAGGACTACTTGGCCAATGACCGGATGCGCTGCATCGAAGACTCCCTGGTCCTGGTGGAGCGCAAGCTCAGCAGCGGCAAGACCCGCTTCGGTCTGGTGGGCAAGCTGGACCTGGAACAGTACAGCTACGAAAAGGGCTCTGGCACCCCCATCCGGGCCACCGAGGGCACCGTCCTCTCCCGCATCCCGCCTCGGATGAAGGTCCGCCGGGGGGCGGAGGTGGAGCTGCCCCACATCATGGTCCTCATCGACGACCCGGAAAAGACGGTCATCGAACCCCTCTGCACCCAGCCTCCCCGGAGCAACAAATCCCCCATCTACATGGCCTCCCTCATGGAGGACGGCGGGCGGATCTGGGGCTACCGCCTCAGCCCGGAGCAGAACCAGGCGGTGGAGGACGCCCTCACCGCCCTGGCCGATCCCAAACGCTTTGAGGCATTCTATCACGCCCCCGGCAAGCCGGTGCTGACCTTCGCCATGGGCGACGGCAACCACTCCCTGGCCACCGCGAAAGCCTGCTGGGAAGAGCGCAAGGCCACCCTCTCCCCGAAGGAGCAGGCGGATCACCCCGCCCGCTATGCCCTGGTGGAGCTGGTGAACCTTCACGACGAGTCCCTGGAGTTCGAGGCCATCCACCGGGTCCTCTTCGACGTGGAACCCAAGGCCCTGCTGGAAGCCCTCCTCGCCGCCTACCCCGGCGCCCACTACGGTGAAGGGGAAGGCCATCAGCTGCATTACGTCCTGGCGGAAGAGGAAGGCATCGTCACCGTCCCGGACCCCAAGGCCCAGCTGGAAGTGGGTACCTTGCAGACCTTCCTGGACCAGTATTTGGAGGACCACGGCGGCAGGATCGACTACATCCACGGCGAGGACGTCACCCGGGAGCTGGCCCGGCAGCCCGGAGCCATCGGCTTCCTCCTGCCCGCCATGGGCAAGGATCAGCTCTTCCCCACGGTAATCTTCGACGGCGCCCTCCCCCGCAAGACCTTCTCCATGGGGGAGGCCCAGGATAAACGCTTCTATCTGGAAGCCCGGAAGATTGTAAAATGATCTCCCGCAGCTTCCAAGCCCCCGCCAAGATCAACCTGAGCCTGGACATCCTGCGCCGCCGGGAGGACGGATACCACGAACTTTGCATGGTGATGCAGTCCGTGTCCCTCTGCGACACCGTCCGCCTGGATCTGGGCTCCCCCGGAGGCATCCGGGCGGAGTCCGGCCTGCGCTTCCTGCCCAACGATAAGAACAATCTGGCCGTCGCCGCCGCCCTGGCCTTTCGTCAGGCCACGGGAGGCCAGTGGCGGGATCTGCTGATCTCCATTCAAAAACGCATCCCCGTCTGCGCCGGGACGGCAGGGGGCAGCAGCGACGCCGCCGCCGTCCTCCGGGGCCTGCGCGCCCTGACGGACAGCGCCCTCAGCCCGGAAGCCCTGGCGAAGATCGGGGAGGCGGTGGGCTCCGACGTGCCCTACTGCGTCCTAGGCGGCACCGCCCTGGCCCAGGGCCGGGGAGAGCGTTTGCAGCCTCTGCCCCCCCTGCCCCCCTGCTGGGTGGTGCTGTGCAAGCCGGCCTTTTCCATCTCCACCCCGGCCCTCTTCCGCAGCTGGGACAGCTGCAAGCCCCGGCTCCGGCCGGACACCAAGGGACTCATCGCCGGGCTGGAGGCCGGGGACCTCGTCGCCGTGGCCCGACGGATCTTCAACGTCTTTGAGGCGGTCCTCCCGCCCCGGCAGCGGCGGGAGATCGAGAGCATCAAGACCGCCCTCATCCGGGAGGGCGCCTTGGGCGCAGCCATGAGCGGCAGCGGACCCACCGTCTTTGGTCTCTTTGACCGGGAGGCGGAGGCCAAGCAGGCCGTCCAAGTCCTCCGGGAAAGCTATGCAGAGGTCTTTCTGACCCGTCCCCTGGCCGATTTTTCTCCGGGGGAGGTATAAAGCAAACAAGCACCGTCCATACTCTGGGTGAACTCTCAGAAATGGACGGTGTTTTTTATGAAGCAGTTACATATGGTATTTCGCACACTTCCCTGGCGGCGCATCCTGGTGCTGTCCTGCGCCGCTCTGGTCTGCGTGGCCCTCTGGGCGGAAACGGCCCAGACCCAGCTGGCGGAAAAGGTCATCCGCCTTCACGTCCTGGCCAACTCCGACAGTCAGGCCGACCAGGCCCTAAAGCTTCAGGTCCGGGACAAGGTACTGGCTCAGGCCGCGACGCTCCTCACCGGTCAGGAATCCGCCCCGGAAGCCGCCGCCATCCTCCAGGACAACCTGGGCCTCCTGGCCCAGACTGCCGCCCAGGAGATCGACGCCCAGGGCTATCGCTACGGCGTCCGGGTGGCCTTGGAGGACACCTGGTTCCCCACCCGGGAGTATCAGGACATGGCCCTCCCCGCCGGGACCTATCAGGCCCTTCGGGTGGTCATCGGCGAGGGGGAGGGGCACAACTGGTGGTGCGTGGTCTATCCCTCCCTGTGCCTGGGGGCGGTGAGCGAGACCGCCCTCAAAACCTCCGGCTTTACCGGGCAGGACTACGCTCTGGTCACCGAGGCCAACGAGAGCTATGTCTTTAAGTTCAAGACCATTGAGCTTTTAGAGGAGCTGAAGCAGAAGCTTTTCGCCTCCTGAGTGCTTGCCCTCGCTTCTTGGATATGGTATGATATAGTTAAAATAGTGGTGACTATCGCCTCATCAAGAAACGAAAGAGGAGGGTTTCTCTCATGAAATTCGTCTGGACCACCATCCAGGTCAGCGACCTGGACCGCAGCCTCGCCTTCTATCACGACCTGCTGGACCTGCCCGTCCAGGAGCGTTTCCCCGCCGGCCCCAATGAGATCGCCATGCTGGGCGACGCAGAGGGCACCAAGCTGGAGCTGATTCAAAAGCCCGGCCCCAAGCTGGAGGCTCCCGGCGCAGGGCTGTCCCTGGGCTTCGCCCCGGCAGACATTGGCGCGGCCTTGCAGAAGCTGGCAGAGCAGGGCGTCGCTGTGCCGCCGCCGGTATCCCCGAACCCCACCATGAAGTTTTACTTCCTCCAAGACCCCGACGGGTACGTAGTGCAGCTGGTAGAATACATCTGATCGAACAACGCCGCCGGAGAGACCCAAAGGGGTCCGCTCCGGCGGCGTTTTCTCTTCTACTGTTCTTCCGGGTCAGGAACCTGCTGGGCCGGGACACTGCCGCCGATCTCCACCGTGTCGAACCGCTCCCGCCCCGACAGGGCAGGGGACTTTTCCTCCGTCTCCCCCTGGAGCAGTTCCGAAAAACGCTGCTGGGCAGTAAAATAGGCCGCCCCCAGTCGCTGGCGCTCCTGGAGGTAGGACTCGAAATCGTAAGGGGTCTTGTCGTACTGGGCGCAGTAGGCAAAGACACGTTCCCGCCACTGCTCGCTCCCCGTTTCCAAACGCTGGATCAGCGCCGAGGTTTCCGACGCAAAGCTCTCCAAGGTGCATCCGCCGCGCCCTTGGTATTCGTAGGCGGCATAGCCACCCTGGCCGCTTTTCTCCAGGTAGCCGGCATACTTTGCCTGCCCTCTTGCGTAGCGGTTGGCCTGATCCAGGAAGGCGGACCGGGCTTGGCGGGCGGCTTCCAAGTCTCCCTCCAACGCTGCCACCCGCCGGGACTGCGACAGGTCCGGCGATGCCGTTTCCTCCGCCCGGGCGGCGGTCAGCTCCTCCGAAAGAGCATCGCAGCGGCTGTTCAGGCTCTGAAATTCCTCCAGGTTCCCCCTCTGCACCTGGAGCGCCTCCTCATAGGAGGTCTGACGGGAGCGCAGCGCCTGATAGCCCGCCATAGCGGCTTCCATACGCTCGTCCCGCTGCTCATCCAGCGCATCCTTTGCCCGCAAAAGCGCCTGACGGGCGGCTTCCAGGGGGGACTGTGCCTCCTGACGCGGGGTCAGCTTTCCCACGGGGGATGCTGCGGCTCCGGTCCTGAAAAAGTTTGCAAATGCTTCTACTCTCATAGCACACCCTCCCTTTCCTTTTTTATATCGGTAGGGTTTTACAAAAAGTTAAGCCGCCGCTGAAAATCCGCCGACTCTACGGTCCGTCGATTGCAAACCCCCGCCAAATCCCTTATAATACAGACAAAACAGAGTGAGGAACCCTTATGGACCCAAGGATGATCGGCAGCTTGATCTGCCGCCTGCGAAAGGAACAGCAGCTCACCCAGCGCCAGCTGGCGGAGCAGCTTTGCGTCAGTGACAAGGCCGTTTCCAAATGGGAGCGGGGCTTAGGCTGTCCTGACATCTCCCTGCTTCCAGACCTGGCCCGACTGCTGGGAATCGAGCTGGAGGGCCTCCTCTCCGGCCAGCTGGACAGCAACGAACCATTAGGAGGCAACATGAAAAATCTAAACTTTTACATCTGTCCCAACTGCGGGAACGTGGTCACCGCCATGGCGGAGGCGGCGGTCTCCTGCTGCGGGAAAAAGCTCCCGGCCTTGACCCCACAAAAGGACCCGGAGGGAGAGCGGCTCCAGGTGGAGCGCATCGAGGAGGACTATTTCATCTCCACAGACCACCCCATGGAGAAGGGCCATTACATTTCCTTTGTCGCCCTGCTCACCGGGGACAGCATCCTGCTGCGCAAGCAGTATCCCGAGTGGGACTTGCAGCTGCGTCTGCCCGCCTTTGCCCACGGGAAACTGCTCTGGTACTGCACGCAGCACGGTTTATTCTATCAGAACATCTGACCCATCAAACCCCAAAAAGGAGGCAGGCCCTATGTGCCGAAACGAGAAACGAAAATGCGATGTCCAGCTCCACCCAGAGCCAAAGAAGCGGCGCGGCCGCTGTGTGGAGTGATTCCTGGCCGCGTCCCTGGCTCTGTGCACTTGTTTGACCAATCTGCAAGGAGGGAGCCATGCAATACATCAATGCAGCCGCAGTCCTCCCGGAGTGTTTGCTTCGGGAACTGCAAACCTATGTCCAGGGCGGGTATCTCTATGTCCCGTCCCTGGGGCGCAAGGCTTGGGGGGAGGTCTCTGGCTATCGCCGGGAACTGACCCAGCGCAATGAGGCCATCCGGGCGGAACGCCGCCAGGGGGCCAGCTTGGAGGTCTTGGCCCAGAACTACGGCCTTTCGGTCTCAGGGATCCGAAAGGTCCTCTATACAAAGTAAGGTCCAGGGGACTGCCGTCACAGGCAGTCCCCTCTTTGCTTCGGTACCATTCCCGGGATTGCGTGGAAAGCCTTTTTCCTTTACACTGGAAACGAACTCCAACGAGAAAGAAGGTTATTCCTATGGCAAACCCCAACAAGGTCTACCCCCGGTCAGATGACTGCCAGACAGTCTATCTGCAAAGCGTGGTTACGGACCCCGGCATTGAAGTCGGACCCTACACCATGTACCACGACTTCGTCCACGATCCCCGGGACTTCCAGCGCAACAATGTCCTCTATCACTATCCCATCAACGGCGACCGGCTCCGCATCGGAAAATTCTGCTCCATCGCCTGCGGGGCAAAATTCCTCTTCACCAGCGCCAACCACACCCTCGCCTCCCTGTCTACTTATCCCTTCCCTCTGTTCTGGGAGGAGTGGGACCTGCCTTGGTCAGAGCTCACCCAGGCTTGGGACAAGCGGGGGGATATCGTCATCGGGAACGACGTCTGGATCGGATACGAGGCGGTCATCCTCTCCGGCGTCACCATCGGGGACGGCGCCATCATCGGCGCCCGGGCGGTGGTCACCCATGACGTCCCGCCCTATACCATCGTGGGCGGGGTCCCCGCCCGGACCATCCGTCCCCGCTACGATGCGGCGGTGATCTCCCGCCTGCTCCAGCTGCGCTGGTGGGACTGGCCGGAAGCGCGCATCGCGGAAAAGCTCCCGGCCATCCGCGCCGGCGATCTGCAGGGGCTCCTTGCCCCCTGAATCCTCCCGCCTTTGAATGGCCCAGGTATAGAATGCGGGAAAACCCATATACTGTATCAAAAAGGAGGCTGAATCCATGCGTCAATACAAGTGTGAAGAATGCGGCGAGGTGTTCCAGGTCAAGGATGGGGTCCCGCCGGTCTGCCCTCGCTGCCACGCCAGCGGCGACCGACTTAAAGTCCTCTCCGCCCCTCCCCTCCCAAAATACGCCGGAACCCAGACGGAGAAAAACCTCCACGCCGCCTTCTCCGGCGAGTCCGAAGCCCGGAACAAGTACACCTACTTTGCCTCCGTGGCCAAGCGGGAGGGCTATGAGCAGATCGCGGCCCTCTTCCTCAAGACCGCGGAGAACGAGCAAGAGCACGCCAAGATGTGGTTCAAGGAGCTGGGCGGCATGGGGAGCACCCCCGCCAATCTCCTCTCCGCCGCCCAGGGGGAACACTACGAGTGGACGGATATGTACGACGGGTTCGCCAAAACCGCCGAGGCGGAGGGCTTCCCGGAGCTGGCCGCCAAGTTCCGTATGGTGGGAGAGATCGAGAAGCACCACGAGGAGCGGTACCGGGCCTTACTGAAAAACGTGGAGACCGCCCAAGTTTTTGAGAAAAGCGAGGTCAAAGTCTGGGAATGCCGCAACTGCGGACACATCCTGGTGGGGACCAAGGCGCCAGACCACTGTCCTGTCTGCGCCCACCCGCAGAGTTTCTTTGAGCTCCGGGCAGAGAATTACTGAGATGTTTTCCGCAATGGGAACGGTACCGCGCTGCGGCGCAGTACCGTTCTTTTTCTAAGGAAACAACGCTGCGGCATAGCGTTCATAGGCTATACCGCAGCGTTGTTCAATATCAGTCATGTTTCCGCCCGCTCATCGCCTGAACGTTCAAGCGGAACACACAGGTCTTTTTCAACGTTTCTTCCGGGAAGTCCCAGTCGCTTTGATCGGAATATGTAGACATAATAACTCGCAGCGCCGCGGTCTTTTCGGCCGAGTCCGTCAGCTCCACGAGATCACCATTCCCCGCGATGCTCTCATAGGCCATGGAGAAGGCGCAGGCGGTCGCGCCGATTTTCAGCTGGCGATGCGTATCCAGCTCGAAGCCGCAGCGTTGTTCCTTTCGGAACAGGCTCACTTTGTGCCCTTCCTCTGCGCTGTGGAGATAGAACACAGCTTGACCGTCTACTCTTTGATAGCCGAAATTCATAGGGATGATGTAGGGGTAATCTCCGTCGGTCAGGGCGATGCGAATGCAGTCACAGGCGCAGATGATCTGATCCATTGCTTCTGGCTGTGTGACAGCCAAGTCTTTCCGTCTCATTTCCATTAGAAGCCCTCCAGTTTCGTGATTTGCTATGCTGCCTCTTAGGATACAGCAAAAAAGCAGAGCAGTCAAGTGACTGCTCTGCTTTTGTGTTGGCGCTACCTATTTTCCCGGTCCGTCTCCAGACAAGTATTTTCGGCGCGAGTGAGCTTAACTTCCGTGTTCGGGATGGGAACGGGTGGACCCTCACCGCAATCAACACCAACTATTATATTGTCGTTCCTGGGGGA
>JAAWAE010000092.1 GCA_022792035.1 Ruminiclostridium sp.
ATGATGTTGTTGATGCGCACCTCGCCTCCGGCGGCGGCCACGGCGGCCATATAGGTCCCGGCCTCGATCTGGTCGGGGATGATGGAGTAGGACCCGCCCCGCAGACGGGGTACGCCCCGGACCTTGATGACATCGGTCCCGGCGCCCATGATGTCCGCGCCCATGGAGTTGAGGAAGTTGGCCAAGTCTACGATGTGGGGCTCCTTGGCGGCGTTCTCGATGACGGTGAGTCCGTCAGCCAGAGCGGCGGCAAGGAGGATGTTCATGGTGGCGCCTACGGAGACCACGTCCAGATAGACCGGGGCCCCGTGGAGCCGGCCTTCCGGGGCGGAGGCGTAGACGAACCCGTTTTCCACCTGGATCTGAGCGCCCATGGCGGAAAAGCCCTTCAGGTGCTGGTCGATGGGGCGCACGCCCAGGTCACAGCCGCCGGGAGGGGGGACCTCTGCCCGGCCGAAGCGGCCCAGCAGGGCGCCGATGAGGTAGTAGGAGGCACGGATCTGGCGTGCCAGCTCGTGGGGGACTTTCTGCTTGTAGACGCCGGAGCAGTCCACATCTATGGTGCTGCGGTTGACCTTGCGGATCTTGGCCCCCAGGTTTTCCATGATGTCAAGGATGAGGGTCACATCGCTGATGTTGGGCACGTTTTCGATCCGGCACTTGCCGTCAACCAGAAGGGCGGCGGGGAGGATAGCCACGGCGGCGTTCTTTGCGCCGCTGATCTCGACCTCGCCGTGCAGGGGCTTACCGCCCTGGATCACATACTTCGTCAATCAAGACACCTTCTTTTGTACCTCTCAGGGAGCTTGGTCTGGAGAGGGGCGGGGTTGGGACCCGCGTCCTTATCCGTAGCATGGCCGGTTTTTCCCTGGGTATGTACCAAAAAGGGGACCGAGGGAGCGCGGCTGCAGGCTCTTGAGAGAATCCGTCATAATTTTGTAACTATTATAGCATTACTGAGCCAAAAATGGAAGGAGTTTTTTCACAAAATATGTGCGACTTTGAGCGTTATTTCCTCTAATTGTGAAGATTTTCTTAAATTTTCTTGGGTCTCAGGAGGGCAGACGGGCGGAAGCCGGCGCTAAGCGAAGCTCCTGGGGCAGGGGTGAGACGAAGAACAGGACGCCGTGGCGGGAGGGGAAACTGCTGATCTCAAAGGCGGGGGGGATGGGCTGGCGGGCCTTGGCCAGGGCCCTTTGGATCAGGCGCAGGCTGTCGTCGTCGCTGAGGCGGCCGGGGGTGAGGCAGGCGTCCTGGAGCTCCTCCCGGGAGAAGTAGAGCACTGAGGCGCTGTCAGGGTTGTGGGTGATGGTCATGGGAAATGTCCTCCTTGTGTTTGCGGTCTATCAATAGGGATATTATATAGAGTTTCGCCGGGGAGGGCAAATGTAAAGCTTTCCATCTCAATCTTTCTTATCCTCGTATGGAGATATGTCTGCTTCCAGCCGGTCAAAATCGCTTTGATATAGCCGGTCTTGAAGAATGCGATACGTTTCAAATTCACTCTCCGCATGACTTTTGGCGATTTCCATGCTGATCTTCCCGGCATCTTTTAAGATGTCCCGATCATCCGCGAACAGGAAGCGGTCCACGCGCACGGCCCAGTCTTCCATGGTCATGGGGATACGGCGGCGGGCAGCGGATTCCGCCAATTCCAGGAATGCGTTTACGATATGACCCAAATCATCCAATTCCTCTTTGGAAAGATAGTTTTTTGCGATGCGCACATCAGACTTCAAGATCTTCCCATCTGGAGAGTTGGCCCAGCTGGTCAGCCCCATGTGGAGCTTTTCGCTGTCGGCCCGGTGGTAAATGATTTCTGCCGCGGTCTGGTGAGAAACCGCATAGTGCAGCTTATTCTGCACCTTGGCAAAGAACTGTCGGGCCGTTGGCGCGTCCTTGTCATAGTCAGCCGCGGTTGCGAAAAGGTCCGTGATTTTTTGATAAAAACGCCGCTCACTCAGCCGGATCTCGCGGATCTCTTCCAGGAGGTGCTCAAAGTAGTCCTCATCCAGGAACGTGCCGTTTTCCATCCGCTTGCGGTCGAGCACATAGCCCTTCTGGGCATATTGGGTCAGGACCTGAGTGGCCCAGCGGCGAAACTGTGTGGCACGGATGGAGTTGACCCGGTAGCCGACCGAAATGATCGCATCCAGACTATAATGTTCGATGGTTCGGCTGACTTGACGGGTACCCTCCTGTTGAACTGCTCGAAATTTTCGAGTAGTTGCCTCACGCACCAGTTCGCCTGAATGATAAATTTCCTTTAGATGGTAGGTGATGGTATTCGGTTCTACGGAGAACAGCTGAGCCATCATTTTCTGTGTCATCCAGAGGACGCCGTCCTCATAGCGGACTTCGATGCCCTCGGTTTGGGCTTGGGTTTCAAAAATCAAGAATTCTGCGGTGCTGCTGCGTATGGTCAGTTTCTGATTGGACGCCATTTCCTCATCTCCCTTTATAATCATTAAGTATACCACGGGCAGGGCTGTATGGAAAGCATTGGTTTTCTGCCAACACAGAAGCGGCCAAAAGAGTTGGCACCGCTCCCAAAATGTGCTATACTAACGTGGATACCATAATATATCAAAGAATCGAGGCGTCTAAACTATGGAACTGATGGAACTGAAGGAAGAAACCGTCTCCCAGGAGACCGTCTACGAAGGCATCATCGTCAACATCCGCCAGGACAAAGCCCGCCTGACCGACGGCCGCATCACCGGCCGGGAAGTCATCGAGCACCCCGGCGGCGTGGCCGTCTTCGCCCTGGACGAGGAGGAGCGGGTGATCTTGGTGCGCCAATTCCGCTATCCCGTGGGCGAGGTGGTGCTGGAGCTGCCCGCCGGGAAGCTGGAAAAGGGGGAGGACCCCAGAGACAGCGGCCTGCGGGAACTGGAGGAGGAGACGGGCCTGCGCCCGGGCACCTTCCTGTCCATGGGCTGCAGCTTCTCCTCCCCGGGCATCCTGGAGGAGCGGATCCACCTCTTCTTCGCCAAGGATCTGGTCCAAGGTCCCAGCCATCCTGACGACGGAGAGTTTTTGGAGATCGTCCGGGTGCCCTACACCGAGCTGATGGACATGGTCCGCCGGGGAGAGATCCACGACAGCAAGACCCTGGCGGGGATCTTGAAGGCGTCCCTCCTGATGGAGAAGCCGCTCTGATTCACACAGGAGGGCAGTATGGACAGGAAGCAGACGGTCCTCATCGTGGAGGACGAGAAGAACATCGTGGACATCCTCCGCTTCAACTTGCAGCGGGAGGGCTACGAGACCCTGGAGGCCTTCGACGGCGTTACGGGCCTGGACCTCATCCTGGAAAAGCAGCCGGACCTGATCCTGCTGGACCTGATGCTGCCGGGGATGAATGGCTTTGAGGTCTGCAAGACCATCCGCGACCGGGGCCTGAACACCCCCGTGCTCATCATCACCGCCCGAGAGGCGGAACAGGATAAGATCCTGGGACTTGGCCTGGGCGCGGACGACTATATCACAAAACCCTTCTCCATCCGGGAGCTTATGGCCCGGGTGAAGACCAACATCCGCCGCCAGACCATGAACAGCGGCGGCGTCCCCAACACCGCCGCGAACCGCCTGGAGCTGGGACGCATCGTCATCGACAAGAGCGCCGAACAGGCCAGCAAGGACGGCCAGGACCTGGAGCTGACCCAGCGGGAGTTCGCCCTTTTGACCTACCTGGCCGCCAACCCCGGCCGGGTCTTCTCCCGCCAGGAGCTGATGGAGCGGGTGTGGAACTACGAGGGCTATGTAGGGGACGTGCGGGGGGTGGACGTGGCCATCCGCCGCCTGCGGGAGAAGCTGGAGGACGACCCCGCCCAGCCCCGCTTCATCCTCACCCGCCGGGGGGCGGGCTATCTGTTCCAATCTGAATGAGGGAGGACAAACCTGGTGCTGCGAAGCCTTCACATGAAGCTGGTGCTGATCATGGTGCTGCTGGTGGTGTGTCTGATGACCATCGCCGGGGCCTTTCTTACCAGCTCCATCAACCGATTCTATCTCAACGAGTTTTATTCCCAGATGGTCAAGGTCTTTCAGGACACCGCTTTCGTCCGGGACCTGACCATCCAGACCGAGGGGGAGAGCGACGGGGGACTGGCCATCGAGCAGGTCCTCCGGGCCTATATGGGCGTTTTGGGCGTGGACGGCAACAACCGCAACTATTACGTCTTAGACGGCGAGACCCTGACCTATCTGGCCGGTTCCGACGACGAGGCGGGGCGGGAGCTGGAGATCACCCCCAACCTGCTCATCGCCCGCAACGAGGACCGGGAGGGCAGCGAGAGTGACCCCACCACCGGTTACATGGACCTGGCCATCCCCATCCAGCGGGGAGGACACGACTATATCATCTATATCCTGGACGGCCAGGACAACCTGCGCCAGCTCAACAGCGAGATCTTCCGCTTCATCATCCAGGCGCTGTTTTTCGGGCTGGTGATCTCTGTCCTGCTGTCCTTCCTCCTCTCCCGGACCATGGTCAACCCCATCCGGGCCTTGACCCGGGGGACCCGGCAGGTGGCCGAGGGGGATTTCAGCCATGAGATCCAAGTGGAGTCCCACGACGAGATCGGCATCCTCACCGGCACCTTCAACGACATGGCCGGTCAGCTCAAGACCACCCTGGAGGAGGTGGAGAACGAGCGGACCAAACTCTCCACCCTCTTCCTCCACATGACCGACGGGGTGGTGGCCTTCGACCGGGAGGGCACCGTCATCCATTCCAACCCCGCCGCGGAGGAGATGCTGGATCAGGCCATCCCCGTGGGAGGGCCCATCCGCTACTTCGACCTGTTCGGGGAGATCGTTTCCCTGGAAAAGGTGCTCAACCTGGAGGGGGACTGCCTGGAGAGCGAGATGGTCCAGGGGGAGCGGAGCCTGCTGCTGCTGCTGGCTCCTTTCGACCGGGAGAAACAGGCGGGAGTGCTGGTGGTGGTCCATGACGTCACCCAGCAGGTGAAGAACGAGACCATGCGCCGGGAGTTTGTGGCCAACGTTTCCCACGAGCTGCGCACGCCCCTGACCAACATCCGCAGCTACGCCGAGACTCTCATGGAGACCCCGGACCTGCCCGAGGAGATGAGCCAGAGTTTTCTGGGCATCATCCTGGGGGAGAGCGACCGGATGACCCATATCGTCCAGGACCTGCTCACCCTGTCCCGCTTCGACTCGGGCTACCACCAGCTGACCCTGACCCTCTTCCCCTTCGGGGCGCTGCTCCGGGACAGCCGCAAGGCGGTGCGCCTGGCGGCGGAGCAGCAGGGCCACAGCCTAGAGCTCATCGGGGACCAGAATCTGCCCAATATCCGGGCGGACCGGGAGCGAATCTTGCAGGTCATCATGAACATCCTCTCCAACGCCATCAAGTACACCCCCGACGGCGGGCGCATCGTCATGACCGCCGGCTGGCAGGAGGAACGGGTGTGGCTGGAGGTGTCGGATAACGGCATCGGCATCCCCAAAGGGGACCGGGAGCGGATCTTTGAGCGGTTCTACCGGGTGGACAAGGCCCGTTCCCGGGAGTCCGGGGGGACAGGCTTGGGCCTGTCCATCGCTCAGGAGATCGTCCTGCGCCATGAGGGCACCCTCTCCCTGGTGGAGAAGGACGGCCCGGGCACCACGGTGCGCATGGAGCTGAAGATCGGAGGGCCGGAGGGATGAGGACGGGGCATCACCGCTTAGACCAGCTGCAAAACCTGCTCATCCTCCTGCTGGCCTGCTCGGCCCTGGTGCTGATCTTCCGCACCGGGATGCTCCAGTCCCTGCATGGGGACCGGACCCAGACGGGTTCTGGGACCCAGACCGGCGCGGAGAGCACCAGCTTTTCCCGCAACGTCCCTGTGACCCTGGCCTTGCAGACGCCGGAGGGACGCTGGGGCTTCCAATGCCGGCAGGACAGCGTGGCGGCGCTGTACGACGGCGGTCTGCGGGACCTGCTGGCCCAGGCCATCAGCACCATGTCTGGGGTCCGCACAGCCGCTGCGGAGGAGTGGCAGGAGGCAGTGAGCCAGGGGGAGAGCTGGGTCTTTTACGATTTCCTCTACAACGCCTCCTTTTCGGGACAGACCGAGGGGGCGGCGCGGTTTTTTCTCTTAACCCTTCGGGGAGGGAACGTGGAGGCCTTGTACTATTACAATCAGGCCAGCCGCAGTTATTATGCGGCCCGGGTCCAGGCCTCGGCGGAGCTGGAGCCGCTTCTGGCTGGGTATACCCCCGACGGCAGTGTGTTTGCCTTCCAGCAGGAGGGCTTGGACCTGCCGGGGTATCAGCTGGTGAGCCGGAGCGCCCCCACCTGTCTGGTCTATACCGCCGTCAATCCCCTCACCGCCATGGACGCCGCCGCCCAGGAAGCCCTGCTGGAGCGGCTGAGCTTCAACACCCGGGCGGCTTCCCCCTATCAAACGGCGGACGGGACCGTCATCCGGGAGGGGGCAGACACCCTGCGCCTGCAAAAGAACGGGAAGTTGATTTTTCAAGGTTCTGAGAGCGGGGAGGCCCGGTATCAGGCGGCGTCCCCCCGGGACCGGGACCTGCAGCGCAAGGCGGAGGAAATCTTGGATCAGGTGGCCAGCGGACAGGGGCAGTTTTACTGCCAGGGCATTACCAGCCTGGGAGACGGCGCCGCCGAGGTGACCTTCTATTACCTGCTGGGCGGCGCCCGGGTGAACCTTTGGGAGAAGGATTACAGCGCGAAATTTTACTTCCAGGGCAGCACCCTGTACTCCTACGAGATCTGCCTGCGGGACTACCAGGCCACGGAGGAACGCTGCGCCATCCCGCCCCTGCGTCAGGCTGCCGCCGCTGCCGCCGCTGCGGGGCAGGGGGGCAAAGAGCTGCAATTATGCTACCGGGACGACGGCGGGGATCAAGTCTGGGCCAGCTGGGCCGTTCGGGTCCAGGAGTAAGGAGGGAGCGCCATGGAACGATCCAAGCTGAAATGGGGGGTGATCCTCCTGCTGGCCCTGCTGAACGCGGTGCTGCTGGGGATGATGGTCCAGCAGGACCGGGAGAGCCGGGCCTACGCCCAGGCCGGCCGGACCCAGGCCCTGGTGTGGCTGGAGCGCAGGGGCATCACCGCCCGGGAGGAGACCATCCCCTGGGAGAGCACCCTGGTAACCCAGGGCAGACGCTTGGAGGAGCAGGTCTTGGGCGGTCTGCCCCAGGGGGGCCTGCCGGAGGGCTGCCGCTTCCAGACCAGCCGGAGGCCGGAGACCCTTCTGCGGGATTTCGTCCTGGGGCTGGAGCAGCTGGGAGTCCAGTGCCGGAGCATCCAAAGCATCACCGAGGGGTATTGGTACTCCGAGGTGGAGGGGGTGCTGACGCCGGTGTGGCAGATCGCCACCGACAGCGGGAGCTACCAGCTGGATGGGTGTACAGGGATGCTGGTGCAGGTGGAGTGAGTCCGTTGTATCAACATGAGAAGACGAAAGGCCGAGGTCCTGAAAAATAGGACCTCGGCCTGTTTGTTTTGACTTGGTCAGGAAAAGGACTCAGCCCTCATCCTGAATCGCCTTGGCGTCATCAATGGCCTTCTGCTGGGCAGCAGGGGGAGCCTCCTCATAGCGCACGAAGTGGAAGGAGAAGGAGCCGCGGCTCTGGGTAATCGACCGCAGATCAATGGCATAGGTGGTCATCTCTGCCATGGGCACCTCAGCCTCCAGGATCTGATCGCCGTCGGGGGTGGGGTTCATGCCCATCACACGGCCCCGGCGCTTGTTCAGATCACCCATCACGTCGCCCAGATAGCTGTCGGGGATGGTGACCTTCAGCTCACCGATGGGCTCCAGGATGGTGGGGTTGGCGTTGGCGATGCCTTCCTTGTAGGCCAGCTGGGCAGCGGTCTTGAAGGCCATTTCGTTGGAGTCTACGGGGTGATAGGAGCCGTCGTACAGGGTGGCCTTCAGACCCACCAGGGGATAGCCGGCCAGCACGCCGCGGTTCACGGCATCCCGCAGGCCCTTTTCCACGGCGGGGAAGAAGTTCTTGGGGACAGAACCGCCAAAAACTTCCTCCGCGAAGATCATCTCCTCGGACTCGTCCTGGGGCTCAAAGCGAATCCACACGTCACCGAACTGGCCGGAACCGCCGGTCTGCTTCTTGTGGCGGCCGTGGGCTTCCACGCTCTTGCGGATTTTTTCACGATAGGCCACACGGGCGTCCGACAGCTCCGCGTCCACGCTGAAGCGGCTCTTCAGACGGGAGACCAGCACGTCCAGCTGGATGTCCCCGGCGCCGGAGAGGACCACCTGACGGGTCTCGGCGTTGTTGACGATGGTAAAGGTGGGGTCCTCTTCGTTCATGCGGATGAGGCCGGAAGCCACCTTGTCGTCCTGGCCCCGGGTCTTGGGGGAGATGGCCTTGGAGAAGCAGGGCTCAGCGAAGGGGATGGGGGCGGGCTTCACGGCGAACTTGGGATCGCACAGGGCCTCGCCGGTCTTGAGACGGTCCATCTTGCCGATGGCGCCGATATCGCCGCAGACGATCTCCTTGACCTCGTCGTTCTTCTTGCCCTTCATGGTATACAGACGGCCCAGCTTCTCCGTGTTGCCGGTGGTGGTGTTCACCAGGCTCATGTCGGAGGTGAGCTTGCCGGAGAGGAGCTTGACTAATGAGTATTTGCCATACTGGTCAGAGAAGGTCTTTAACACAAAGGACACAGTGGGGCCATTGGGGTCGC
>JAAWAE010000093.1 GCA_022792035.1 Ruminiclostridium sp.
CATCTCTGACTAAAAACGACTATGTGATCATCTGCGGCGACTTCGGCGGCGTTTGGGACGGCGGGAAGGTGCAACGGATTCGACCATCTGTCATTCACTTGATGCGGGGACAGGTCTATGAGATCGAAGGAAAAACCTTCTTCACCATGGGCGGCGGGAGCAGTCATGATGTCTCGGATGGGATTTTGGAACCGGATGATCCACTGTTCAAGCAAAAAAGAAAACGTCTGGATGCCCGCAAGGCGCTGTATCGGGTGAATCATCAGTCCTGGTGGAAGGAAGAGCTGCCCAGTGACGAAGAATATGAAACGGCCAAAGCCAATCTGGAACGGTATGGATGGGAGGTTGATTACATCATCTCTCATTGTTGCCCTACGTCGATTCAGGATGCGTTGAGTGGCGGGACATATCTAGCTGACCGGTTGAGGGGCTTCTTCGAAGAAGTGTCTCAACGATGTCAGTTCAAGTATTGGTTTTGCGGGCATTACCATTTGAATGAAATTTTGAAGCAGCGATATATGTTTCTATATGAACAAGTTATTATAAAAATAGAGGGAGTAGTCGAGCATAAGGCTTAGTTTTAGTAAAAGAAGAGGGGACACTGTCAAAATGACATGAAATTCATAGTAAAATAGAGGTGTAGCATGTATAAAAGAAGAAATCTAAAGAAACGCTTCATAAGAAAAATCAATCTAATGCCCATGCCTGAACCAGGGGATCCATTTCATCAGGAATTATTGCAGGCTATGTTGACAGAGTATTCCTCCTTACGTGAAGAAGCTCAGCATGATGATACACATCAAATTCAGTTAGTAACTATCTCTTTTTCTACTTTAGTTGCCCTTGTCAGTGCTGCGGCTGTATTTGGCAAAAGGCTTTCGGTGGACATGGGTTTTTTTCTTTTAGTTATTATCCTTCCTTGCTTAGTTATGTTTATGGGACTTCTTTGGATTGACCTAATATACCGTCGTACACGTTTTGGTTGTTACACCAAGATTATGGAGAATAAACTAAATTCGTTGCTACTCTGTGAGAAACAATTTTTAGAGTGGAAACGGTGGATAGAATGGGAACACTGGATAGAAGAGTTGGAAGATGGAACTGGGTTTTTAAACGTGACACGGTTTTTCCGAGGATACATTGTATCTGGAAGCTGGTTAGCTGCGCCTCTTTTGGTTACAGGGTCATACCTTGTTTTAGGCAAGAAATCACCGATTGAGAATTTTCATGACATTGTGAGTATGTGTTGCTCATATTGGCCTGTCGCCCTTTTTGTAATAATTATATATATTATTTATTATGGTTTTTTTGCAATTTATCTGAAAAAGATCACTCAATTCCCTCATAAAATCCAATAGTACTTATCCCAATCTGATTGTCTGATGAGGTAAAAAGTTATCGTATATATGGATTATTCCACACGAAAATGTCAGCACCGAAGAATGGATACAAGTATGTCGGAGTCACAAGAGCTATCGATGCATGTGATTGGCACTGAAAGATATCGCTCCAAAAATGAAAAATTTCATCAGGCCAAACCATCGCCTTTCCTTGAACTTTCCGACACAGAGGTAGAGTCGTCATGAACACAACGCAACAAGGTTTCTGCAGAACACAAGGATATATACCTGCATCTTTTTTCTCAACACAACACAAAACCTGCGTGTAACGATTGTTATACGCAGGTTTTGCACTTTTGTGGTAAAATCGCAGCAGAATCAAACCTTAATATTGACTATAATTACAAATTCCAAGTAACAGCAGGCAGATTTGAGGAGATCAGTTCTCCTTCAAACCTGCTTTTTTATGTTTAAGAAAGAAGCTCAGATGTCCAGCAAGCGCGGATGGACTGGTTTACAAAGGGAGAGTGGACTAAAAAGGAACTCCACCGTCTAAAATAACTATGATGGAAGTATGTTTCGGTGGCTTCCGTCATAGTTATTTTATATTCAGATTGAGGGGGGAGTCCCATGCGGGTATGGATTTATGGGGGCAGTCCAGAAGAAGTCCAAGAGGTGATAGAAAAAAGCGTCAGTTCAGAAAACACCATATCAGGAACCTCGCTCCGGGCGGAGATTGGTTCCCCGTTTCCCCAGAGTGGTTTAGTAGCAGCTATCTCTGCCGCAATACGTGGGGAGTTCGATTTGCTGCTGATCCCTACTTTCGAGCTGATCGGGAACACGCGTAGAGCAGCACAGATGGTAGAACTGTTCCAAAACTATGGCGTCTCGGTTAAATCTGTTTCCAGCAGTGGAATCAACAACTCCTGATATCCGGCACGGTCAAATTGTCTGACTGCTTCCGCGGCCCCTTCCAGGACCGTTCCGGCGCAGCCTTGCAGTAATGCGCGGCTGGACTCGCTTAGTGGTATGTCAGAGCGGCACCGGTCATAGTCACCAGTTCCCATATGCCATGGCTTGAGCAGATTTGGGTAGCGGAAGCACAGCTGCGCCGCGATGGACAGGCCCTTGCCGTCGAAATCGCCGGAGTAGAAAAGCTGTGTACCATCCCTGGTCAACAGGTCCAGCAGCCGCAGCGCCGCCACGGAAGGCTGTCCGGAGGTGCAGATGAGCGGAGAGTGAAATTGCCAAGCGCGGTCGCAGAGCTGGGTAAATACCATTTCATTTTCCACAATGTAGGCTCTTCCGGAGGGACTGCGTGCGGCGGTCAGTCCGGAGAGATTGGCGAGCGACAAAGTACATATC
Organism: Ruminiclostridium sp.; assembly: GCA_022792035.1. Lineage (GTDB taxonomy): Bacteria > Bacillota > Clostridia > Oscillospirales > Oscillospiraceae > Evtepia. Next base: position 2,706 of record JAAWAE010000093.1, read on the forward strand.
TCTTGCCGTTGCCGAAAGAGACGACAGGCAGGGTGTTCCTCTGTCCCCGCAAGGAGGACAAGCCCCACCTGCGTCACCAGGCTGGAGATGCTGTCGCACAAAATCCCGTTTTCATAGTACAGACTGTCCCGCTGCTCCGCATTTGCCGGCACTTCCAGCCCGGAATGGAAAGACAGAAGATGCAAAAACAACTTCCCACACAATGTTCCACTGTCTAGGGCATGGGGATTGGAGGTAGCCTGCGCACTGAGGACAGCCAATCGGACCATACCCTGCGTATGCCGTTCCAACAGGTCCAGGCTTTGACAGGCCTGCAGCAGAGCGCACTTTGTCCTCTCCAGATCCTTTGCAGCCTCCCGGCGAGGCAATTTGTATCCGTTCCTCGAGGAAGCCTTCAGCGTTTGAAGCCACCGGATACAGGTTGTATTGTCTGTTTGTTCCAATATTTGAGCAATCATGGTGGAAAAGCGGCTGTTTTCTGCTTCATGCCGCTCACGGTTTGTTTTGATCTCCGTATTAAAATAGAACTCCAGAACTTCTTTTAGCGAGACGTTCCCAAAACGAAGTTCCTGAAGGGCCGCCTCAAACTGTACTGCTTGAAACCGCAGCGGCGGGGAGAAAGGATGGCCGAAAATGCTTCGAGCAGCATCGCACTCCTCCTGGGTTGCGTCATCCAGATGGATATTCCCCGCCGGCCGGCCGTAGCTGCGGTATTTTTTCAACAGCTCAACCAGAATGCGCCGGTATCCGGGCCGGGACTGAAAATAAGCCGCGCAGTCTCTGGCTTGTTCATTCATAGGCTGTCCTCCAGGGTCCGTTGGCTGCCGTTCCAGTGGTAGCGCAGAATCGTGACCACCGGAGCGTTGGGCGGGTGGTGCATCTCGGCGATGTCCAGGTCGGCTACACAGGCGTAGCAGCCCCAAAGGGCCTGAGAGTTGATGATGTAGTCGAAGTCCAAGACCCCCATCAGTTCAAACATGGCGCTGATATTCTGGTCGTCCACGCCGGCGAACGCCTCATCCAGCGCCAGGATCTGCGGACAGAATGCCCCGCCTTTCTGATACTGGGCGGAGACGGAGGCGAAGAGGGGGACATACATGGCCATTGCCTTTTCGCCGCCACTGAACCGGTTAAATGCCCGGTCGGAGAGCTCCTTTTTTCCGCCCTCCCCCCTCTGATAGAACAGGCGGAACTCATACCAGCTTCGGTAGTCCAGCACCGAACGGATCAGATCGGCATAATTGACCGGTATCCCTTGGACATGGGCCTCCTCCCGGGCCCGCCGGACCTTGCTGCGAAAGTGGGTGGAAACCTTCTGGCTATCCTCCGGGGTGAGCAGGGCCCGGTCCTTGTTCAGCAGGGTGACCAGGTAGGCAGTGTCCAGCTCCCCGTCCCCTTCCGACTTCTTCTCCTTCCAGTCCAGACTGAAGGTCAGCCCCATGGAGGTCGTCAGGGCGGCCATCAGGGATGTCATATCCCGGACCCAGCGTCCGCTCTCCTCAATGCGGGCACGCAGCTTATGGCTGATGGTTTCGGTCAGAATGTTTTCAAACAAATCCCGATCCCGGTCCTCCAAAATGCTTCCAGTGGAGTCGATATCGGTTTGAAGGGATTGGATGAAGGCATAGAGGGAAAGTTCTTTTCCCCCCTTCTTAAACAGAATGCACAAGCGCTGCCGGAGGTGGCCGGGCCGGTCAGGCGCGTCAAAGACCAGCTTGATCTCAGGGTGATAGCCCAGCAGGTTGTTGTTGGCGCGCTGGTAATTGCTTCGCAAGGCATCCGCCATATGTTCCGGGGTATACTTCCGGTCGGCGGGCTGAATTTTGCTGGCCGCCTGTCGGGCGCGCTCCTCCAAATCCAACCCTGCGTCCAGTCCGGAGAACCCAAGATCCAAGTCCTCTCGGAAATAGCGCTCCAAGTCCTGCTCCTCTATGGCGGCGTTTAATAGAGTTTCCTGTCGCCGCGCAATGACGTCACTGGAGCTCTCCAGCTTGACCTTTAGGCTGGCGCATGCCTCGCCTGCCTCACGATTTTCTTGGTCCTGAAGCCCGATCTCCTGGTCCAGCTCCGCCAGACGGCGGGCACGGGCCTGGTTTTCCGGCCGCTCAAGATACGCTTGCAGCGCGTCAGCGGTTGACTGGCTGACTTGCAGGGAATTTTGAACGATGTTGTTGGATGTTCTCTGGTCCGCCGCCTGGCTGCGCTGTTCGTCGATGGTATCCCGCGCCTGCGCCATGGAGCGGGCCGCGTAGTCCAGCTGCTGGCGGCTGTGCTCCAGGTCACGCAAGATGTCTTGATATTCCTCGGCTGCCGCTCGGATCTCCTCGTAGCCAGCCACCGTCCGCTCATAGGGCAGACCTGTACTGAGAGCAAGGCTCTTTTCCTCCAGAGCAGACCAAGCCTGTTTTGCCGCCTGCTCGTCGGCCAACTTTCGCTGCTGATTCTCCTCGGCTTGCCGATGCTCCCACCGGGCCTGATTCAGCTGCGAAATTGCCTGGTCCAGTTCCTCGGCAGCCGGCATCTGGGCGCGTTCCTGCTCCAACCGGGACAGCCGCCTGGAACAATCCGCAACTTCATTTCGTGCGGATTCTACCTTCATGTTCAGCTGTTTCAGCCGCTCTTCCAAGCTGTGAATCTGCCGCTGGCGATTGGCCTCCCGGGCGGCGGCACCCACAAACCCGGCGGGGGCCTCGGCGTGGCTGCGGCCCCGAAGCATTCCACAGCGGAATTGACCGTCAGGGAGAAGGGCGGTTTCGGAATTGGGATCGGAGCGTGAGATGGACCGCAGGCAGGCGGCGGCCTCGTTGGGAAAACGCCCCGTAACGTCTGGAATCAGACTGAGGATGGGCTGTTCTGCGGCGGGGCCGGGGATCAGAAAGCGATCCGGATAGTCCTCCAGCAGTGCTCGGATCGCCGGCAGATGTTCCTCCGGGACGACCAGGGCATCCAGCAGACCGGCGTCGGTGAGCTGGGCCTCCAGAAGATCGCGCTCACTCTGGGACAGACCGGGGGCAAAGTCCACCAGCTCATAAAAGGGTGCGCAGGGTATCTCCCGCAGCATCATCTGGAGGCGGGCGGTCTGGGTTGCGTCCCGGCGGGGCGGGACAGGCTCCGGCTGATCCTTGAGCCGGCCCAATTCCCGTTCCTGCTCCTGCTGCTCCTTCAGCAGGGCGTTCAAAGCAGTTTCCTCCTGCAGCATCTGCCTGCGAAGGTTTGCATCACAGATGCGGGTGCACGCATCAATCTGGTTGCGGACAGGGCTCCAGTCTGCCGGGACGCGGTAAGCGGCCAGTGTCCGGCGGACCTCCAGCCAGATGTTCTGGGGAATGTCCAGTTGTGTGTTCTGGTCATGCCAACGGGCAAATGCCTCCAGCAGCTTGTCCCGCTCGTCCTGCTCCTGGGTTTGGGCGTCCCGAAGGAGGATCCGAGCCTCCTTCACGGAGGCATCGGCCTGGTCCAGGGCCTGACAAGCGCGGTCGTAGACAGACTTGGCCTCCTCCGCTTTCTGCAAAGCACGCAGGACGTCCTCTATCTGCTGCTTCCGCTGCCGAAGCGCGGCAAGAATGGGCCGCTGGTCCGTATCCAGCCGCTCCCGTTGGAGGCCGTGAACATAGCAGTCATGTTCCCGCCCCAGAGCCAGCAGGTCGTTTTGACCGGTCAGCTTCTGCAGGAGCCGGCGCACTTCGGCCCGTGCGTTGTCGCGCTCCTGAACCAGCGTCTGCAGGTGGATCTCCCGTCGGGAAATCCCCTCCTCCAGCTTTCGCAGCTGGGATTCTCCCTGTTTCAGCTGTTCTGCCTGCCTGGCGCAGCTCTCTTGGGCCTGCTTCAGCTGCGCGCCCTTGGCGGAGAGATCATCATCCCCCATAGCCGCCCGCTGGGCCTTGGCCTGGGCCAGCCGGGTGCCCGACTTTTGCTGCCGCTCCAATTGTTCCGCCAGCTGCCGTTCCAGGTCTGCGCGGAGGGACTGGGCATCTCGGAGCTGGTTGCGGCAGCGCTGCGCGGCGCTGATCGCCTCCAAATAAGCCTGGCCCTTTCGGCCCAGGATATATTGGTTATACCGGTTATATTCGTTGCGGATGATCCTGGCATCCTGCATGGCCGCCTGGTATCCATGCAGCGTATCCTCCAGGCTGTCCATCTGCTCCATCGTGCTGACCATAGCAGACAGGTCGTCATCTGTCAGCACCTGGAGGGACAGATTGAGGAGCTTCTTCACCTCGGTGGGGCGGAAATCCTTGGACAGCTTGGGCGCCCGCACCATAATCAGCAGCTGGACCAGCTGGTTGTACTGCCGGATGTCTTCAAAGCCGAAGATTTGATGGTTGACCATCTCTTTGTACGCGCTCTGGCTTTCCGCCCAGCAGCTGGGATCCCCGATGAGCTTGCGCAGCTTCTGCTTGCTCAGAGGAAGATTCTGGCTGTCCATCTTTTCATAGAGCTGAAGGCCATCCTGCCCGATCCTCCGCCCGTCTCGCAGGCAGAAACCCCAGAAATCAATGCCCTTTCCCTGCTGGGCCCGCATCCCCACACCGATGGTCCGATACTCCTGCGTGCCGGGCTTTCGGAACTCCAGGTACAGATAACCAGTAGACTCTTCCCGCTGATTATCGCCCAGCAGATAAAATTCCATTTTTCGATCCCGGGAGCCGAAGGGGTCCAGACGCTCCGGACGTCTGTCCCCGTCCAGGATAAAGGGGACAAAGCTCTGGGTGGTGATGGATTTGCCGGAGGCGTTGTTGCCGCGCAGCAGGATATGTCCGTCATGAAGGGAGAACTCCTCCTGGTCGTACAGCCAGAAGTTGAGAAATCCTAGTTTATTCATCTTCCAGCGGCTCATCGTCCTCCCCCTCTCCTGATTCGTTTTGATAAGCGGCGGGATAGCGCCCCACCAGCTTGCCCACAGCCGGATAGAGCAAAATATCCCCGTCCAGCTCCTCCAGAAGCATCCAGCCGGCCATGTATGCGGTCAGCTCCTGACTGATTTGCTCTAGGGAGCAGGCGCGCAGCTGGGAGCCCCAGCCGTTTCCGTACCGGTCCCGGCATCGCTGGATCTCATAGCGGAACTCCCGGCGGGTAAGCAGTACGGTGTCGTCTGTCCGGCGGGAATAGACACCCTGTATCACCTGTTCCCTGATCTGGGCGCACAGCAGCAGCGCCGCATCGGACAGCGCCCGGGTCCCGGGATAGAGCGCCCCGCAGCGCTCCCCTTCGGACAGGAGGAAAAAAGCGCCATTTTTGTAGAGATGCATCTCCCCATTTAAAAACTGGTCCAGATTCTCGTTGATCGTCCGGTGCTGGTTTTTGATGTAGTTATAGTCGCCCTGGTCCGAACAGTACAGTCCGGGGGTCAGGGACAACTGCCGGTAGACCCGCCGCCGGCGCTGCTGCGTGTCATCCCCCTCCCAGGAGAAGGCTTCAAAATCCTCAATAGACCGGCAGTGCATAATGTCCCGGCCAAAATGCACCGGAAAGTGCCGGGACAGGCCGGTGTTTTCATAGAGGACCTCCTGGGTTTGATCGCTGCTGAAAAGGGCGCTGTTCCCGTCATAAACCAGCACCAGTCCCACCTCCTTGGCATATTGGAGGACCCGGACCAGAGATTTTCGATGGGGGAATCGAGTCCAGTCCACCGGCTGCAATTCACTGAGAAACGTCTCGATGGCCTGGGTCAGGGAGGAGAGCAGAAAGGGGGCACCGTCATCCAGATCCGCTAAAAACAGCAGAAGGGTGCACAGCAGGCAGTAATCCATCGGCTCCTGAAAGGACTGGATGCCCATCCATGGCATGGCTCTGGGCGGGACCTTCTCCAGCTTGACCACCGACTCGTTGACAACCAGATTCCAGCCCAGCAGCTCGTTGACCAGCCTGCGGTAATCGGGCAGGGCCCGCTTCAGGCTGAAATAGAGCGCCTTGTCCTCCCTGCGGGTCACCCAGAACCGATCCAGCAGGGTGCGAAATTCATACATGGCCAGCCTCCTCAAAGATCAGTACGCAGTCAGGCATAGTCAGGACCCCGTCGGTACACCGCAGCGCACAGGTTTGACTGCCCCGCTTTTTCAGATGATAGGATTGTCCATATTGGGTCAATCCCCGCTTGTCGGGGCTGAGGTTGGCCAGCGCCACCCAGGACAGGAACACCGTGCGCACAGCTGGGGAGATGGGGGCCTCCAGCGCAGACAGATCCAGCTTCCCGTCCCGGATGTGGCCCATGACCTCCTGCCGGAGGGCGCGCTCCTCCTCCAGGATCTTTTGACGCTGGGCCGCCTTTTCGGTACTCTTGTCCGCAAAGCCGGTGCGGTCTGCCCGGGGCCTGTAGGAGCGGTTTCTAGGCTGGAGGGCGTACTCCATAGGGGACTCATCGTAGGGACTCAAGTCGATGCGCTCCGACTCCCGGATGTGGTCAAAGGCAAAATGCCGGACCTGCTGCGCGCCAAACACCAGGGCGGAGAGGCGGTGGCCTTCCTCCACCGTCCGAAAGCCGGCAAACAGGGTGAGCAGATGGTGCAGCTCTGCCTTGTTGCTCACCCCCATATTCTCCATCTGCACCAGCAGGGCCGCATTCTGTACCGCCCTGCGGATCACTTCGTTGGTTACGTTCAGCACCTGCCGGGCGGCGGGGTCGCTGCCGGTGAACCAATCCGTCAAAGATTGCCAGACACCCTGGCATCGGTTTTGCAGCTCCGCTTCCCAGTGGGCGCTGCGGGGCTGTTCAGACTGGGGGCGGGGGATCTCCTGCTCGCTGCGCTGGACCAGCTCCAGAATGTGGGCGACCCGCGCCGGAGAAAACCGCTCCAGCTGTGCGCCGATCTGCGCGGCACTGTGCTGGAGATCCTGGATAAAATCCTCCAAATATCGGACAAGGTTCTGCTTATAGACGATGAAATCCACCGAGTTCATCTGCATTTCCATCCCCGGTCCATAGAACTCCCGAAGGAAATCCTGGTGGTTCTGGCTCAGGCGCTGAAAGTCCTCCTGCAGGTCCTGCCACCACGCATTGACCTCCCGGAGGGACATTTCATCCAACTGTTCCGCCCTATATAGGTCCTCCCGAATACGGCGGAACGGACTGACGGAGAGACCGGCAGTCCGGGTGGACAGATTTTCCAGGGTAACGGTCAGCCGTTCGATCTCAATGGCCGTCTGGGACATCATATACTGAAACTGCCGGTTCTTAAACTCAACGATGGTGCGCGGCTTGCGAGGGTCCTGGATCGGCGTGAGGTTTTTCCACTTGACCAGCTGCTGCAGGTCCAGCGTCAGCTGCTCTGGGGAATAGTCCGCAAAGACAGCCTGCCCCCGCAGCCGAATCAAAACAGCGTCCCGGTCCATTTGATAGTGCATCTTCTGGTGTTCCAGATAGAAAATGCGCATGATCGTACGATATACAGTGTAGTTGTCTGCGGAGAGATATTTGCTCTCTGAGATGCTGTCTAACAAGTCGGCCTGCAGCATGATCCATCCGCCCTTCCTGCTCAAGTTTCTTTATCGACTCCATCATACTATATCCGACTCAACATTTCAATCGCGCATTTCGATTTCGGGGTTCATACCGCAACAATCCGCATTAAAGGTAAGAACCGCCACCCAGCCCGGTGACGGTTCTTTAACTTATGTATAGAATTTACCACGAGTTGGGCTAAGCCGTAAGACCGGCAGTCCCCCTGTCAAGAGCGAGAAAAACAAAAAAACCCTGACAGACTTCGGTTGACAAACAAATCCCAAGCCAATATAATAAAAGGTATCCCAACAGGAAAAGAGGTGAGACCGATGGACGCAGGCGGTAGTAACGGCACTTTGGCCGGCCGATCGTTTCCCAATACAGACGAACCGCCTCAACGGCAGTCCGTCCGCTCACCCATGCACTGAACATCGGCCTGCCGGCGTGTCTTACTCCTGCTCGATCACCAGGACCTCGTCTGTCCTGAGACGATAGGAGGAGATCCCTTTGGCAGAACGCACCATCGTGACCCTGGAGGAAACTCTGGCGGCCTTGGCGGAGGGGAAAAAATATACCACCCTCCGCGACATCCTTGTGACCATGAATGCCGCAGACGTGGCCGGCGTGTTCGACACCATGCCGGAAACCAAGCTGCCCCTGCTCTTTCGCCTGCTCCCCAAGGAGCTGGCGGCGGAGACGTTCGTGGAAATGGAACCGGAGGCCCAGGAGCTGCTGATCCAGGGCTTTTCCGACAACGAACTGAAAGAAGTCGTCGACGAACTCTATGTGGACGACGCGGTGGACATCGTGGAAGAGATGCCCGCCAATGTAGTCAAGCGCATTTTGAAGCAGGCTGACCCGGAAATGCGCAAGATGATCAACGAAATCTTAAAATACCCCGACGACAGCGCCGGCAGCATCATGACCACGGAGTATGTCAGCCTCCGCCCGGACATGACCACCGAGGAGGCCATCAAGCGCATCCGCCGTACCGGCGTGGACAAGGAGACCATCTACAACTGCTACGTCACGGAGAACAACCGCAAACTCATCGGCACCATCACCATCCGCACCCTCCTGCTCAGCGAGGACGATGACGTACTGGAGGAGATCATGGAGCCCAACGTCATCTCCGTGAGCACCCTGGAAGACCAGGAAGAGGTGGCGGAGATGTTCGCCAAGTATGACTTCGTGGCCCTGCCGGTGGTGGACCAGGAGAACCGGTTGGTAGGCATCGTCACCGTTGACGACGCCATCGACGTCATGCGGGAAGAGGCCACAGAGGACTTTGAAAAGCTGGCCGGTATGACCCCCACGGACAAGCCCTACCTGCGCACCGGCGTGCTGGAGACCTTCCGCTCCCGCCTGCCCTGGCTGCTGATCCTGATGCTCTCCGCCACCCTCACCAGCATGGTGCTCACGGGATACGAGGCATCCCTGGCGGCCTGTTCGGCCCTGGTGGCCTTCATCCCCATGCTCACGGGGACCGGGGGCAACAGCGGCACCCAGGCTTCCGTGGCGGTGATCCGCGGACTGTCCCTGGGAGAGGTGGCGTTTTCCGACACCCTCCGGGTCCTCTGGAAGGAGATCCGGGTGGCGGTGCTGTGCGGCGTGACCCTGGCAGTGTGCAACTTCGTCAAGCTTATGGTGGTGGACCGCATCCTGCTCCACAACGCCAGCGTTGACGCCATGGTGGCGGCGACCATCTGCGTGACCATGATCTTCACGGTCTTCTGTGCCAAGACCGTGGGCTGTCTGCTGCCCCTGCTGGCCGAGCGCATCCACTTAGACCCGGCGGTGATGGCCAGTCCCTTCATCTCCACGGTGGTGGACGTGGTGACCCTGGTGCTTTACTTCCAGGTGGCCCGGGTGATCTTGGGGATCTGAACGCCCCGCAAGAACAGGCGTGAAAGGATGATACACCATGAAGAAATGCTATCTTCTCTTGCTGCTCCTGTGCCTGCTGGCCGGCTGCGGCCAGGACCCGGCAGGAACGGGGCCGGAGGGAGACGGCTACATCGACGCGGTAGAGCTGGGGGAGGTCTCCATGGAGGACGAGGCCTCCGCCCTCTCTGATGCCGCCCCCCCGGCGGTGCCGGATCATCTGCTGCTGCCGGAAGCCTCCGGCACGGCGGTGAAGCAAGAGGGAAATATTTCCATCGACTATTCCAACGTCACCGACGGCTATGTGATGGTCCAGTATGCCGCCCCCAACAGCAAACGGCTGAAAGTCCAGGTGGCGGGACCCAGCACCACCTATACCTATGATCTGGCCCCGGAGACCTGGGTGACCTACCCCCTCTCCGACGGCAATGGGGACTATAAGGTCACCGCCTTTGAGAACATCCAGGCCAGCGAGTATTCCACCCTGACGTCGGTGTCCTTCTCTGTGGAGATGGAGGATGAGTTTGCGCCCTTCATCCGGCCCAATCAGCACGTGGACTATGCCAATGCCCCCCAGTCCATCCAGAAGGCGGCGGAGCTCACCGCCGGGCTGGAGGACCCGCTGGAAAAGGTGGAGCGGATCTATGACTTTGTGGTCAATACCCTCAGCTATGATACCGAGAAGGCCGCGGCCGTGAAGAGCGACTATCTGCCTGTACTGGACGAGGTACTCAGCAGCAAGAAGGGCATTTGTTTTGACTACGCCGCCCTGATGACCGGGATGCTCCGCAGCCAGGGGGTCCCCTGCAAGCTGGTGAAAGGCTACGCCGGGGAGGTCTACCATGCCTGGATCAGCGTCTGGACCGAGGAGACCGGCTGGATTGACGGGGCCATCTTCTTTGACGGGACCTCCTGGCAGCGCCTGGACCCCACCTTTGCCTCCACAGGCAAGGGCAGCGCGTCCATCCAGAAGTACATCGGGGACGGGAGCAACTACAGCGCGAAGTTTTTATATTGAGAGAAAGAAGGAAGGAACCATGGACGAGATGAAACGCAGGGTAGAGGAAGGCATGAAGAAGCAGAGCTTCGCCGGCCTGCTGGGCTTGCAGGTGGAGGAAGCCGAGGAGGGCCGGGTGGTGGTCTCCTGCGCCAGACGGCCGGACCTCCTGCAGCAGACGGGCCTGCTCCACGGCGGCGTGATCACCGCCACCTGTGAGTCCACCGCCGCCTACGCGGCCCTGACGGTCCTGCCCCAGGGGCATTCCGTCATCGGGGTGGAGAGCAAGATCAACCTCCTGCGGCCAGTGACCGCCGACAAGCTCATCGTGGAGGCGAAGGTCCTCAAGCGGGGGCGGCAGCTGGTGGTGGTGGAGGCGGAGGCGTACAACGCCGGAAGCGACAAGCTGGCGGCAAAGATGACCTTCACCGGGATGCCCATCGAGGGTTGATTGCAATCGTATCAAAGAAACGCGCGGACAGGGTGATTTGTCCGCGCGTTTTCATTGCCCTGGGAAGGCCGCGTTTTTTGAAAAACGACTTGACATCACCCCACTTTCTTGCTATAATATCAAAGCCGCTTTGACTGGGTTAGGTAAGCAAGCGGGCGCACACCGCCCCTTCGCCCCCGACAGCGAGCCCGTATTAAAGGAAAGAGGTGCAACAAGTAATGTGTGCAATCATTGAGACCGGCGGGAAGCAGTACAAGGTCAGCGAGGGCGATGTCGTCTTCATTGAGAAGCTGCCCCAGGAAGCCGGTGAGACCGTCAAGTTCGACAAGGTCCTGGCCCTGCTGGGGGACAAGCCCGTCTTCGGCGCTCCCGTGGTGGAAGGCGCCAGCGTGGACGCTTCCGTGGTGAAGAACGGCAAGGGCAAGAAAGTCGTTATCTTCAAGTACAAGCCCAAAAAGGGCTACCGCCTGCGCCAGGGCCATCGTCAGCCCTATACTAAGGTCGAGATCAAGAAGATCAACGCCTGATGACGAAGGCATCCTTCGCAATACAGGACGGGCAGCTGCGCGGCTTCCAGGTGGAAGGGCACAGCGGCCTGGCCGAAGCGGGAGAGGACGTGCTCTGCGCGGCCATCACCAGCGCCGTCCGCCTGACCGAATGCGCCGTCAATGACGTGCTGGGTCTGGAAGCGGCGGTGAAGGTCAGCCAGAAGGACGCCGCCATCTCCCTCAGACTCCCCAGCAAGCTGGAAGGAGAGGCCGACGCCGTGTGTCAGACCCTGCTCACGGCCCTCATGCTCTACTTCGTCCAGCTCCAGGAGGAATATCCGCAACATATTATCGTCATGGAGGTGTAACTATGCTTCAGATCGGACTTCAGTTCTTCGCACATAAAAAGGGCGTGGGCTCCACCCGTAACGGCCGTGATTCCATGGCCCAGCGTCTGGGCGTCAAGCGGGGCGACGGTCAGTTCGTCCTGGCCGGCAACATCCTGGTCCGCCAGCGCGGCACCCATATCCATCCCGGCCTTAACGTGGGCATCGGCAAGGACGACACCCTCTTCGCCCTGAAGAGCGGCCGCGTCAAGTTTGAGCGCCTGGGCAAGGACCGCAAGCAGGTTTCCATCGTGGAAGCCATCACGGAATAAACCGGAACGATCAGCCCCGAACGAGTTTCGTTCGGGGCTTTCCACTATCCAGCAGACAAAAGGAGGGCCTTCTTTATGGCAAACACATTCATCGACACCGCCCGCATCACGGTAAAGTCCGGAGCCGGCGGCAACGGCGCGGTGGCCTTCCACCGGGAGAAGTATATCGCTGCCGGCGGGCCCGACGGCGGGGACGGCGGCCGGGGGGGCGACATCATCCTCCAGGTGGATGAGCGGATGTCCACGCTGATGGACTTTCGCTACAAGCGTAAGTATGTGGCGGAGAACGGCGGCAACGGCGCGGGGAAACGCTGCACCGGCAAGGACGGCGCGCCGCTGATCATCAAGGTCCCCCGGGGCACGGTGGTCCGGGACGCGGAGACGAAGGAGATCATCCGGGATATGTCCGATGATGAGCCTTTCGTCCTGTGCCGAGGAGGCAACGGCGGCTGGGGGAACAAGCATTTTGCAACGCCCACCCGTCAGACGCCCCAGTTCGCCAAGGCGGGCCTGCCGGGGATCGAGCGTGTGGTGCTGCTGGAGCTGAAGCTGTTGGCGGACGTGGGGTTAGTAGGGTTCCCCAACGTGGGGAAGTCCACCCTGCTGTCCGTGGCCACCAAGGCCCGGCCCAAGATCGCCGACTATCATTTCACCACCCTCTTCCCCAACTTGGGGGTGGTCTTTGTGGACGAGGGGGTCTCCTTTGTCCTGGCAGACATCCCCGGCATCATCGAGGGCGCGGCAGAGGGGGCGGGCCTGGGCCACGACTTTTTGCGGCACATCGACCGCTGCCGCCTGCTGATCCACATCGTGGACGTCTCCGGCAGCGAGGGCCGGGACCCGGTGGAGGATTTCATCGCCATCAACGAGGAACTTCGGGCCTATAGTCCGGACTTGGCGCAGCGGAAGATGCTGGTGGCCGCCAACAAGACGGATATCTTAGAGGACCGCAGTCTTTTGGAGAAGCTCCGGGCCCATGTGGAGGGCCTGGGCTTGCCCTTCTACGAGCTCTCCGCCGCCGCCCACCAGGGGGTGCGGGAGCTGATGAAGGCCGCCGCCGGGGAACTGGCCCACCTGCCGCCGGTGCGGGTTTACGAGCCGGAGTATGTCCCCCGTCCGCCCCAGGTGGACACGTCGGAGCCGCTTTCCATCCGTCACGAGGACGATGTGTGGATCATCGAGGGGCCCTGGCTGCAAAAGATCATGGCCAACGTGAATTTTTCCAACTACGAGTCCCGCAACTGGTTCGACCGGATGCTCCGCTCCGCCGGGCTCTTTGACCGCCTGGAGGAGATGGGGATCAAGGACGGGGACCTGGTGAGCCTCTACGACCTGGATTTTGAATATCAGCGGTAAAAAAGCGGAAAGTCTTGCGCGGCGGCAGGGTTCTCGGGTATAATAGAGCAAAGGGGGCGGAGGTATGGCAGAACTGCGGCGCACAGTGAAGGACAGTGTCTTCACCTATCTCTTCAAGCAGGCGGAGTATACCCGCCAGCTCTATCTGGTCCTGCACCCGGAGGACACGAACGTCACCGAGGCGGATTGCAAGATCGTGACCTTGGAAAACGTCCTCTCTACGGGTTTGTATAATGACTTGGGGATACGAGTACGCAACAGCCTTCTGCTGCTGATGGAGGCCCAGAGTACGTTTTCCGTCAACATCGCCCTGCGGCTGCTCCTGTATCTGGCGGAGAGCTACAAGGAGTATGTGGAGGAGAACAAGCTGGACCTGTACGGCGGCAAGGCGGTCACCATCCCCCGCCCGGAGCTGTATGTTGTGTACACCGGAGAGCGGGAGGATGTCCCGGAGGTGCTCCATCTCTCGGACCTGTACCAGGGACCGGGCGGGGCGGAGATCGAAGTCAAGGTGCTGTGCGGCGGCAGGGAGGGGGACATCCTGAGTCAGTACGTCCTCTTCTGCAAGATTGCCGACAGCTGCCGGCGGGAGTATGGACGCAGTCAGAAAGCCATCGACGAGACCATCCGCCGGTGTATGGAAGCGGGCGTTTTGGTGCCATTTTTGGCATCCCGGAAGAAAGAGGTGCAAGATATCATGGTGACACTGTTTGATAATCAGACGATCTCGGAAATCCATGACTACAACATAGCCTTGGAGGCAAGACGAGAAGGGATGCAAAAGGGAATGCAGCGAGGCCAGCAGAAGGGCCGAGAGGAAGGAATCCGCGCAGCAGTCTCTATGCTCCAGGAGTTATCCATCGACCGCGAAACGGTGGTTCAGAAGCTGGCAGTGAAGTTTAACCTCCTTCCCCATGCAGCAGAGGAAAAGGTCGCCCAATACTGGGTCCAGTAATCCGAACAAAAAAGAACGGCCCTCCGGCGTGTCATGCGCCAGAGGGCTTTCATCAGGACGGCTTATTCTTTTTCGCCTGCCGCCGGGCCTGCTCCTTATTGACTTCCTCCTCCATCCAGAGGAAGAAATCCAGGCTCTCCATGTCGTGGGCGGGAGCGATGCGGGGCTCACCGTCGTCCTGGGGGACATCCGCGCCTGTGTCCATATCCATGAGGCCCAGGGCGGCCAGGTCGAAGGCGTCAGCGGCGAAGAGGTCGCCGAGGTCGTGTTCTGGGAAGTTTGCCATAGCAGGACTGCCTCCTTGCGTGTTCTTTTCTACTAGGATACCACAGATGGGGACGGTTGTCACGAGATTTTGGACCTTGTGCTTTGCTGAATCCTGTGCTACACTATTCCTATAGTCACCACAGTTGAAAAGAATCAAAAGATTTGACGGCTTGAAAAGGAGGACGTGACCATGGCACAGCTTTCATGCCCGGACTGCGGACAGACCCTTTCCCAGGACCAGGAAACCTGCCCGAACTGTGGTTTTCCCGTTGCGGATTACCTCCACGGCTACCGGCAAGAGGCCCCGGGCCCTGTGGCCCCTGTGCCGGAGGTCCATGTTCCCCGCTGCCCCATCTGCGGCTCTGAGGATTTACTTCGATTGTCTGCCTTGGATGCCTGCGCCAAGGCGTTCGTCTTTGGGATCATGGGCGCTGGGGACTTGGGAAAGACCTGGGAATGTCAGGATTGCGGCAGTAAATTTTAAGAGGATACAGAAAAATGGAGACAGCAGCTCCACAGCGACCGGAGGGCCGCGGAACAAGAAAATCAAAAAATTCTCGAAAATCTGCAAATATCCCTTGACAAACGCATAAAAATGCACTAAGATAACTGCAAACCAGAGATAGAGGCGCACTTCGCCAAGAGTACCCGACGCCAATGCCTTGCAGGGCAGGCCCGGGGAAAGGGGCTGGTGCCGAAGACGGTTCCCGCTGCAAAGGGGGCCGGACTGGGCGGACGAACTAAGAGTCGTTCGACTGTCGCAAATGGTAAGATTTGCGGAGAGCTATCCTTGATAGGCAGGACGGTCCGCCATCGGGCGGGTTCCTCGTTCATTTTATCAAGCGAGCTTTCTCCGAAAAGCCTGCTTGATTTTTTTATGGGATCGGGCGGAGCAAAGAAACATCAGGAGGAACCTACCATGAGAAATCAGACCCCCATCTTCCAGGGCATCGCAACCGCCCTCATCACCCCCACCACCCCCCAGGGCGTGGATTATGACCGCTTCGGCACCCTCATCGACTGGCAGATCGCCCAGGGCATCAACGCTTTGGTCGTCTGCGGCACCAGCGGCGAGAGTTCTACCCTCACCGACGACGAACACCGTCGAGTCATCGCCTACGCCGTGGAGCGGGTGAACGGCCGGGTGCCCGTCATCGCCGGGACCGGCAGCAACGAGACCGACTATGCCGTCTCCCTCACCAAGAGCGCCTGCGCCGACGGGGCCGACGCCGTTCTGGTGGTGACCCCCTACTACAACAAGACCACCCAGAAGGGCCTTGTGGCCATGTACAGCGCCATCGCCGACGCCAGCACCAAGCCCGTCATCCTCTACAACGTCCCCAGCCGCACCGGCATCAACATCGAGCCGTCTACGTATCTGGCCCTGGCGGACCATCCCCAGATCGCGGCCATCAAGGAGGCCAACAGTGACATCTCCAAGATCGTGGAGACCTTCGCCCTGGTGGGGGATAAATTGGATATTTATTCAGGCAACGACGACCAGATCCTCCCCATCCTGGCCATGGGCGGCCGGGGCTGCATCTCGGTGCTGTCCAACGTGATCCCCGCCCAGACCGTGGCCCTGGCGGACAAATTCTTTGCCGGGGACGTGGCCGGGTCCGCCAAGCTCCAGTGCGACTTCATGCCCCTGGTGCGCTCCCTGTTCTGCGAGACCAACCCCATCCCCGTGAAGGCCGCCATGGCCGCTATGGGCTACTGTGAGAATTACCTCCGCCTGCCCCTAGTCCCCATGGAGCAGGACCATTACCAGACCATGCTGGAGCGGATGCGCGCCCTGGGCCTGAAGGTTTGAGCCATGCGGGTCATCGTCAACGGCGCCTTGGGGCGCATGGGCCAGCAGGTCTGCCGTCTGCTGGAGGAATACAGCTGTACTCTGGCGGCGGCGGTGGACCAAGCCGGAGGCGAAGGGGTCTATGCCAAGATCTCCGACTACCAGGGGGAGGCCGATGTGGTCATCGACTTCTCCAACCCCGCCACCCTGCCGGAGCTGCTGTCCTACTGTGAGGTGAAGGGCCTGCCCCTGGTGGAGGCCACCACGGGCTTCAGTCCTTATGAGATGGAATTGCTGGAGCAGGGGGCCAAGACCGTCCCCATCTTCCAATCCTACAACATGTCCCTGGGGGTGGCCCTGCTGGCCCGCCTGGTGAAGCAGGCGGCGGCGATCTTTGGCGGCTGTGATGTGGAGATCATCGAGGCCCACCACAACCGCAAGGCCGACGCCCCCAGCGGGACGGCCCTCCTCCTGGCGGACGCGGTCCGGGAGAAGCGGCCGGAGGCGGAGTATGTCTTTGGCCGCTACGGCCAGGGTAAGCGCCAGCCCAACGAGATCGGCATCCACGCCCTGCGCATGGGCAACGTGGTGGGAGAGCACGAGGTGATCTTCGCCACGGACAATCAGACCATATCCCTGAAACACCAGGCCCACGACCGGGCCCTCTTCGCGGAGGGGGCGCTGGCTGCCGCCAGCTTCATCGTCCAGCAGCCGCCGGGGCTGTACCACATGGACGATCTGCTGGGACCAAACTGAACGGAGAAAGAGAAACTGTTATGCTGTACGAGAACCTATCCGTCAACGAAAAAGGCCGCCTCTGCGTCGGCGGGCTGGACACGGTCCAGCTGGCGGCGGAGTTTGGAGCCCCCCTCTATGTCCTGGACGAGGACCGGGTCCGGGCCAACTGCCAACGCTATGTCCAGGCGATGCAGGCATACCTGCCCGCCGGGTCCCGTCCGCTGTTCGCCGGGAAAGCCCTGTGCTTCAAGGGTTTGTATCCTGTTTTGGAGGAGGAGGGCATGGAGGCGGACGTGGTCTCCCCAGGGGAGATCTACACCGCTCTGGCCGGAGGTTTCCCGCCGGAAAAGCTCTATTTTCACGGCAACAACAAGACCGACGAGGACATCCAATTTGCCCTGAGCAGCGGCGTGGGCTGTTTTATCGTGGACAATCCCCTGGAGCTGCGGCGCCTGGACCACTACGCCGGGACCATGGGGAAGCGGCAGCGGGTGCTGCTCCGGGTGACGCCGGGGATCGACCCCCACACCTTGCAGGCCATCAACACCGGACGCATCGACTGCCAGTTCGGCGTGCCCATCGAGACAGGGCAGGCGGAGCGGTTCGTGGCGGAGGCCCTGACCCTGGAACACCTGGAGGTAGAGGGTTTTCACAGCCACATTGGGTCCCAGATCTTCGAGGCCGCGCCCTTCTGCGACGCGGTGGATATCCTGCTGGACTTTGCCCAGGGGATTCGGGAGAAGCTGGGCTTCACCGCCCGGGTGCTGAATCTCGGGGGCGGCTTCGGGGTGCGGTATCAGGAGCGTGACCCTGTGGTGGACATCCCCGGGAACATCCGCGCTTTGGCGGAGCACTTGACGGCGGGCTGTGCGGCAAAAGACTATCCGCTGCCCCAGGTACTGCTGGAGCCGGGCCGGAGCATCGTAGGGGACGCGGGGCTGACCCTGTACCGGGTCGGCGGCGTGAAGACCATCGAGGGCTATCGCAGCTATGTGACGGTAAACGGCGGCATGACCGACAATCCCCGGTATGCCCTGTACCAGGCCCCCTACACGGTCCTTCCGGCGGACCGGATGAACGACCAGCGGACGTTCCGCTGCTCCGTGGCGGGGCGCTGTTGCGAGAGCGGGGACTTGATCCAAGAGGAGATCGACCTGCCCCAGATGCAGCGGGAGGATCTGCTGGCGGTGCTGACCACGGGGGCCTATAATTTCACCATGGCGTCGAATTACAACCGTCTGTGCCGGCCGGCGCTGGTGATGGTGCGGGGCGGGAAGGCCCGTCTGGCGGTGCGGCGGCAGACCTTTGAGGATTTGACCGCTTGTGAGCTTTGACTTCATTTGAATGATTGAGGCCTCTGTCCTGGGACCCGGTTGGGTCTTGGGACAGAGGCCTCTTCTTTGGGCAACAAGAAACCACGGTAAGCAACCGTGGTTTCTTGCTATCCTCAGGTAATCACACCAGCGGGGGTGCAGCGAATAGTAATGTTAATTGGAACAGTTCCAATTGCAGATATTAAATCAGCGGTGAGTGTCGCACGTCCTCCAGAAGTGGTGATATTATGTCTGGCGTACAGCCATCCAAGGGCGGTGTCCTTTTCATAGCTTGTGCTTGTGACTCTTGCTGTCGTTCCATCGTATGAGAAAGTAGCAATGAGCTTAACCGTAGCAATCTCACGGTCACGATGCTCAATCACCTGAATCTTAGTAGCTCTTTTTGATGAAGTGCGTGCTTGTTCGGGGGCGATTGTCAGTGTAGTCTTTACAGTGAAATCATTCCCCAAATCCTCTACATAAGTATAGGTTTCTGTTTCATTTTCCTCCACTGCATAGGCTGAAACAGGCAAAAGTGTCATCATAAATGAAAATAACAGGATAATAGCACTTGATTTAAACCGAGTAGTCATTGAAATCCTCCCATATCATCAGAAATATTGCTCGTCTTTACATCATTCGAAACTTCCTCAATGATAAGACGCTCCGTCATTTTAACTTGTGGGCCAGCACGAAACGACACTGTGTAATACACATACCATACAGCGACGACTGCGAGACATACCACAAGAGCCAGCTTCAAATATTTTCTAATCGCACGCTTTTTCTCATAGGATGCTATCACTTTCTCATCCACTCTCTGCATCAGAAAACCCGCAAATTCTTCTGGTTCACCGAAAAATCCTGCGATTTTATCGTAGTCCAAGAACGGGTCATCCGCCTGCAGTTTCAACAAAAGGCGGTTTGCCTCGCAAAGCAGCCGCTCCTTCTCCTGTTGGGGACAATCCAAATGCTTTTTGACTTCTGCGTAGTAATTACTCAATTCTGTTGCCAGCATTATGAGCAAACACCTCGACTAAAAAAGTCTTCCATTTTCAGGATTTGATCCACCGCGCCTGTATAGGCTCGATATTCTTCAATCAGCCGCTCTAAATACCTCCTTCCTACATCTGTGATGCCAAAATAAATCCGCACGCGATTTCCAGCCGACAGGACCTTTTCCTCCTCCTGGATGTATTGAAAGCCCTGTAAGCGGTAAATCGCCTGGTAGAGGGTATTGAAGGTGATTTGCCCATTGCTCATGTCCTCAATGGCCTGCATCATCTCATAGGTATACATCGACTTTTGACGCAGGACAAACAACACAAGCATTTCTGTGGTCGCCTTCTTCAATGCCTCCCGGATACTCGCGGGGGTTCCGCTGGTTTTGGTCTTTTTTTCTGGCTCCATTTTATCACCTTCTTTATTAACATATACCACAAAATGGCCACGCTGTCAAGGGATCTATGTGTCTTTATGCTATATATTCGGGCATAGGCGGCTGTTTTACGCTCCCGTGTCTAATTGGAGCCCTCCTCAAAAGTGGCTCAACGCATCGCCCTTCCTGCTCATCTTGTCCTTGACAGCACGGGGAAAACGTGTATAATAAAAACAGAAGGGCTGCCGGTCTTACGGCTTAGCCCGACAAGTGTTTGTTCTTATTAGAGACAAGAACCGTCACCGTGCCGGGTGGCGGTTCTTACCTTTGATGCGGATTGTTACCGTATATCCGAAGATATGTAACGTTACCGTAATAGGCAAATAGCAACACCTCCTTTCGGAGGGTGTGGCTAAGCCGCCGACCGTAGTGGCATACCCTTCTGTTGCCGGAGACCCGGCATATCTCAGTATAGCGCAGGCCGAGGCTTTTGTCAATTCCTGCCGCTCCGTTTTTTCACACTTGACAAGATCGAAAAAAACGTGTATACTAGACAATAGGCAAGGAGCTTCACCTCTTAACAGAGGAGAGCAAAGGACCGTCACCTGCCGGGGTGGCGGTCCTTCCTTTTATCTCCTCCGCAGCCTTCCGACCCCCACGCACAGCATCGTCCCAAGCCCCCAGCCCAAAGCCAGGGCCCCAATCACGATTGCTGTCAGGGCGTACATCCTGCCGTGGAAGATCAAGGTAGCGATCCCCTCACAGACCGCATAGACCAGCAGCGGTCCGGCGAAAAACCACAGCTTTTTCTCCCGCTGGCGGATGAAACCGTACAGGATCACCCCGAAGGCCAGTCCGCCCAGGAAAATGGTCGTGGCCAGATTGCGGGGGAAAATCGACCCAAGGACCACGAGGGGGTTATAGATGGTCAGCGTATCCCAAATGGCAGTCATGGCGAGGACCTCCTTCCCGTTATCTCAAAGGGTGCAGTCAAAAAGTAATCCACTGGCTCGTTAATGCGGATTGTTACTGTATATCCGAAGATATGTAACGTTACCGTAATAGGCAAGTAGCAACACCTCCTTTCGGAGGATGTGGCTAAGCCGCCGACCGAAGTGGCAATACCCTTCTGACCAGTCCTTGCGAACCAGCAACTTCAGTATACCTGAAGGAATGGAATTTGTCAATTCCTGTCTCTGTTTTTCATAAAAAACAGCGGCCTCCGCCAGGAACGCAACTTCCCAGCGGAGGCCGCTTGCATACACTTACCAAAACAGGGACTGCCTGCCCTCACTGCATCAGCGAGCACACCAGCTCAGCATACCGCACCGGGTCCGGCAGGGGCAGGTCCGCAATGAGCAGGGCCTGATTATACAGAACCTCCACATAGGTGGCCGCCTTCTCCTTGTCCGTCTCATAGGCGGCGCACAGGGCCTGGAAGGCACTGCTCTCCGGGTTCAGCTCCAGCACCCGCTGGGCCTGCATGGGGAAGTCTCCCCGCATCTTCTTAAAATACTTCTCCATCTCCAGGGTCACAGGACCGTCGGCGGTGAGGCAGACCGCCCCGCTCTTCAAGATCTTAGAAATGCGGACCTTGCTCACCTGCTCCTTCAAGGTCTCCTGGGCGAAGTCCAGGACCTCCTTGTGGTCCTTCTCCGCCTGCTCGGCGCTGGCCTTCTCCTCGTCGGTGACGGGCAGGGCGTCCTCGCTGGACACGGACACGAAGGGCTTGCCCTCCCCCGCGTTCTCCAGCATTTGCAGGACCAGCTCGTCCTCGTCCACGATGAGGTAGAGCACCTCATAGCCCGCCTTCAAGACCCGCTCGGCCTGGGGCATCCGGGCGGCGTTCTCTACGCTGTCCGCGCAGACATAGTACACCTTCTCCTGAGAGGCCGGCATCCGCTCCACATACTCCGCCAGGGAGGTGAGCTTGTCCTCCTTAGAGGACCAGAACAGCAACAGATCCCGCAGGGTGTCCCGGTTCTGGCCATAGCTGTTCATCAGGGCGTATTTGAACTGCATCCCAAAAATGCCCCAGAATTTTTCGTACTTCTCCCGGTCATCCTTCATGAGTTTTACTAACTCGCTCTTGACCTTCTTCTCGATGTTGTTGGCAATGACCTTCAGCTGACGGTCATGCTGGAGCATTTCGCGGGAGATGTTCAGGGAGACGTCGGGGGTATCCACGATGCCCTGGACGAAGCTGAAATGATCCGGCAGCAGGTCCGCGCACTTGTCCATGATCATGACCCCGGAGGAATAGAGCTGCAAGCCCTTTTTGAACTCCGTAGAGTAATAGTTCATGGGCACATGGCCGGGGACGTACAGCAGTGCTTTGTACTCAAAGTTGCCCTCCGCGGCCACGTGTACAGTGAGCAGGGGTTCTTCCCAATCACCGAACTTGGATTGATAAAAATCCGCGTACTCCTTCTGTTCCACCTTGCTCTTGGGCCGCTGCCAGATGGGGACCATGGAGTTGATGGTCTCCCACTCCTTGACGGTCTCATACTCGGGCTTGTAGTCCTCCCCGGCATCCTCCGGCTTCTCCTTCGGACGGCTGTGCTCCATCTCCATACGGATGGGGTAGCGGATGTAGTCGGAATATTTCTTCACCAAGTCGGACAGGGGCTGGGGCCGGAGGAAGCGGTCATAATCCTCCTCGTCGGCATTCTCCTTGATGGTCATGATAACATCGGTGCCCACGGTATCCTTCTCACAGGGCTCGATGGTGTAGCCATCCACCCCCTCGGACTCCCAGCGCCAGGCGGTGTCCGAACCGTAGGCCTTGGAGATCACCGTGACCTTGTCCGCCACCATGAAGGCGGAGTAGAAGCCCACGCCGAACTGACCAATGACGTCCACTTCGGCGTCGTCGGCCGCCTCGGTCTCCTGCTTGAACTGGAGGGAGCCGCTCTTGGCGATGGTGCCCAAGTTGGTTTCCATCTCCTCCTGGGTCATGCCGATGCCGTTGTCGGAGACGGTGAGGCTCCGCTGGTCCTTGTCCGGGGTGATGACGATCTGGAAATCCTCCCGATTCAGGCCGACCTTATCGTCGGTGAGGGCCCGGTAGGCCAGCTTATCCACGGCGTCGCTGGCGTTGGAGATGATCTCCCGGAGGAAGATCTCTTTGTGAGTATATATGGAATTGATCATCAGATCCATCAAACGCTGGGATTCGGCTTTGAATTGTTTCTTTTCCATTTCTGAATGACCTCCTAAAAATGCAGCCTTAGCACTCTGTTTCTTCGAGTGCTAAGGCTATTATGCGCCTGCCAGAGAAAAAATGCAAGCCCTTTTTCAATTTTTATCACTTTTGCGGTGGAACTGCTAATTTTAGGGGTGTTTTTTGTGGGGGGTGCCAGGGGCCTTTTCTCACCCAAGGGCCTGGGGCACTTGGCCCGCAACATCGATCCATCTTACACGCTCGGCCCCAAAAAAAGAAAAGGTCACAGTCAGCACAGCGCCATCGTCTATTTCAGCACAGCCTTGCATTTCCTCATCCTGCGCCTCATGCATCTCTCCATCGATGAAAGAGCCATCCTCCCGGTAACGGTAACTCAAGTTACCTTCGGCTTCCCAAGTAGGGGAGCCATACCACGCCTTGATATCCTCCCGGGTGGCACCGAAACCCAGGCCATCCACCGTCCAGTGACTGCTGGCCGTTGCCTTCTCGAACCATTCGCTCTCATCCCCGCGCTCCTTTTCCAAGGCACGGTCTATTTCCCCCGCGATATGAAAGTTGCAAGCAATGGAATCTATGTAGTAGACAGTGATGGAATCCTTCTGATTCATCCCGTACTGTGCCCACTCCACAGTGCCCATATTGCTACTGCTGACAAAGGTCTCGATGGGCTGCGCTTCGATCTCCTCCCGCGTCATCCCCGGACGGAAAGTCACCCCCAAGGTTTCATTCTCCAAGATCCCCTGGGCCAGACGCTTCCCCGGCGGTTCCCGTCCCACACAGGCGGTCAGGGCCGCCACACAGGCTAGGACCAAAAGCAGCGCGGTCCCGCTTCGATTCATTGCTGCACCTCCCTTATCGATACCCTATCACACTGGTGTGGCCGAACCGGCCTCAGCCCACTTCCGTCGTCGCACGCTGCGTCAGGGCAAAGCTGCTGAACAGGGTCTCGGTCTCCTCCTTCGTCAATCCGTCATCCAAAACCCACACATCAAATAACCTATCCTCCTGGGTGTAGAAGGTATGGACGGTGTTCCCGCCCTCCTGGACAAAGCTGATGGAAAAATCACCATACGCCCCCTCAAACAGAGAGAACATACTGTTATCCGGCGCCACCAGCTCCACGATCGTCGGCACCGCGCCGTCCAGTGTGGCCTCATCCCGCAGGGACTCGGCCTTGTCATACTCCAGCGTCCAGATGCCGCCGATGACCTTGCCTTCCCGCATCAGGTCCACATCCCCGTCGCCCTCCTCCATGGTAAGGGCCTCCGGGAGATCGAAGTGATAGTTCGGCCGGGACACGGTGGTGACGGCCAGCGGCTTCTCAGCCGGCTCCGGCGGGTCTGTCTCTGTCTGGGCGGGATCGGCAGCGGAGCTGTCCTCCCCCTCCGCTTCCTCCTCCTGGGGCGCGCTGCCGCAGGCACTCAGGCTCACCGCCAGCAGCAGGGCCAGCAGCAGGGTCAAAATTTTCTTTGCGCTCTTCATCTATGTACGCTCCTTTTGTGTTCCATTTCCAAAACAGGCATCCCGGTAACCATACTGGGATGCCTGTTTTTCTCCTGCAATCTTTTATTTCGCGGCAAAGCTGCCCAGCACACCGCTGGTCTCCTCCGCAGACAGACCCTTCTCGGTGAGCCATAGGTCATAGAGATAGTCGCCCTTGGGGAAGAAGGTGTGGGCTGTATCCCCGGCGGTGTAGCGGAACAGGCCGTAGTCACTCATGGCGAAGCTGCCTTTCTGCTCCGGGGCCACCTGCTCGGCCAGGACCGCATAGCCGTCGCTGTTGAGGTCCTCCTCGCTGCTGACCTTCAGGTTCTCCGCGCCCTTGCACTCCACGACCATCACGCCGCCTACTTCCTTGCCGTCCTTGTCCAGGATGGTCACACCGCCGTCGGCGGCGTCCTGAGTGGTGAAGCCTTCGGGAAGGGCGAGGGTGTAGGCTTCCTTGTCCACGGCCACGGGGGTGTCCGCCGCGGGGGCTGTGGGGGTCTTGTCCCCCTGCTCCACGTCCTCCACCTGCTGGCTGTCGTCGGGCTGGTCGCTGTCGGCGGGTTCCCCGCCGCAGGCGCACAGGCTCAGGGCCAGCAGGGCAGCCAGGGACAGGGTCAAGAACCCTTTCAAGTTTGTTTTTTTCATACAATCGCTCCAATCTTTATCCTTTGTTGATTTTTTCATTGTATAAATTATCACACCTGCCGGGATTTGTCAAGCCCGTTTGCCAAATCCCAGGGCATGGAACTCTTCCTGTATCATTTATATGCGATTTTGGGGCAAAAAGTGTATCGTTTTTTTGAACTTTTTCCAACTTTGTCCCTTTTTCTATATCCTTCCAACCTCTCCCCGTCCCATTTGGCGCTTTTGACGAAGACCGTCCCATCCTCTGTCTTTCCCATCCGCTTTGTGCTATACTATACGCCAGTGCAAAGCCGATCCATCCCGCCGCGCACCCAAAGCCCCCCGGCAGCATAGGATAACGGCGAAACAGGAGGCCCCCTTATCATGAATCAAAACACCACCCGCCCCCCATGGTCCCCCCAGTCTCCCCAGCAGCAGGAAGCCCTAATCCGCCGCTGCTCCCTGGTGGGCATATTGGGCAACATCCTCCTCTCCGCCTTCAAGCTCCTCGCCGGCTTTCTGGGCCAGTCCGGAGCCATGCTCTCCGACGCGGTCCACTCCCTCTCCGACGTCTTCGCCACCGCCATCGCCCTCCTGGGCACCCGCCTCTCCCAAAAGGAGGCGGACCGGGAGCATCCCTACGGGCATGATCGCTTCGAGTCCGTGGCCTCCCTGGCCCTGGGCCTGATCCTCCTGCTCACGGGCCTGGGCATCGGCAAGGCCGGGGTGGAGCATCTGCTCCAGGGCAGTGAGGCCCTGGCCGTCCCAGGGACCATCGCCTTGGTGGCCGCCGTGGTCTCCATCGTCTCCAAAGAGGCCATGTTCTGGTATACCCGCCGCTGCGCCCGGCTGCTCAACTCCGCCGTCTTCCTGGCCGACGCCTGGCACCACCGCTCCGACGCCCTGTCCTCCATCGGCTCCCTCATCGGCATCGGCGGCGCCATGCTGGGCTTCCCCCTCCTGGACCCCCTGGCCAGCGTGGTGATCTGCCTTTTCATCCTGAAGGTGGCGGCGGATATCCTCAAGGATGCTCTCTCCAAGCTCCTGGACACCGCCTGCGGGGAGGAGCTGGAACACGCCCTCCGGGCTTACATCGCCGGCCAGCCCGACGTGGCCGCCATCGACAGCTTCCGCTCCCGGATGTTCGGCAGCCGGGTCTATCTGGACCTGGAGCTCCAGGTGGACGGCGATCTGCCCCTGCGCTCCGCCCACGCCGTGGCCCAGCGCATCCACGACCAGCTGGAGCAGTCCTTCCCGGAGGTCAAGCACGTCATGATCCACCTCAACCCCACCCCCTGAGGCCCAGGAGCCAAAATACTACAAAATTCCCCTTGACTTCCCCTCCCATCCAGGTTATAGAATATAGGTATCCTACAAGATAAGATCAGCGCGAAGGATGTAGAACGGAGGCTGTTTCCATGAACCACGAATCCCCTACCCCCGGCACCGACGGGAAGATCTATCTCCCCTACCAGCAGCGCAGCGGAGAGGAAGCCGTCGTATATTTTACCCGCGACCTCTCCCCGGAGGGACTGCGGCGGATCACCGCCCGGGTCCTGGGAAATCTGACCGGGCTGGTGGGCGTCAAGCTCCACACCGGAGAGCCCAACGGACCCAACATCATCCCCCACGATTGGGTCAAGCCCTTGATCCAGGGGGAACTGCCCCAGGCCGTCATCCTGGAGACCAACACCTATTACGACGGCGAACGATACACCACCCCCCAGCACCGCAAGACTCTGGAGGCCAACGGTTGGACCTTCTGTCCCGTGGATATCCTGGATGAGGAGGGCACCGTGATGTATCCCGTCCACGGGGGCAAGTGGTTCCAGGAGATGTCCATGGGGAAGAACCTGGACCGCTACGACTCCCTCCTGGCCCTGACCCACTTCAAAGGCCACGCCGCAGGAGGTTTTGGCGGCTCCAACAAAAACCTGGGCATCGGCTGCGCCGACGGACGGATCGGCAAGGCCATGATCCACACCACCCCCGGCTCCGAGGACCAGTGGGATATCAACAAGGAGGAGTTCATGGAGCGCATGACCGAGTCCACCAAAGCCGTCCTGGACCACTTCGGCCCCCGGATCAGCTATGTGAACGTCATGCGGAATATGTCCGTCTCCTGTGACTGCGAGGGGGTAGACGCCGCCCCGGTGGTGACCCCCAACGTGGGCATCCTGGCCTCTCTGGACCTGCTGGCCATCGACCAGGCCTGCGTGGACCTGATCTACGCCCTGAGGGAAAAGGACCGCGAAGCCATGGTCAAGCGCATTGAATCCCGCCACGGCCTGCGGCAGCTGAGCTACATGAAAGAACTGGGAATGGGACACGACCGCTACCGCCTCCTGGACATCGACCAGGGGGATGCCCCCATCACCTTGGCGGAAGCCGTCAAGGGCGTGACACCCTTCCCCTCCGTCCCCTTCCCCCCTGAGGGCAAAGTGTGGAAGCCGTAAGCAAAACGTCCCGCCTGACCCTGGCCGCCATGTTCCTGGCCCTGGGTCTGCTGCTCCCCTTCCTCACCGGGCAGATCCCCCAAGTCGGGAAGATGCTCCTGCCCATGCACCTGCCGGTGTTCCTGTGCGGCCTGCTCTGCGGCTGGCGCTACGGGGCCTTTGCGGGCTTCCTGCTGCCCCTGCTGCGCAGTGTCCTCTTCAGCGCACCGGTGTTTTTCCCCGCCGGGACCGCCATGGCGTTTGAATTGATGACGTATGGTCTGGTGGCCGGCCTGCTGTATGGCCGCTCCTCCCAGACCCTGGCCGCCCTATACCGCGCCCTGCTCCTTGCCATGGCGGCAGGCCGCGGGGTCTGGGGGCTGGTCCAGACCATACAGCTGGGCCTGTTTGGCGACGGCTTCTCCCTGGACCTCTTCCTGGCCGGAGCCTTCTTCCAGGCAGTCCCTGGCATCCTCTTGCAGCTGGTCCTGATCCCAGGAATTCTGCTGGCGCTGCAGCAAGGGCGTGCCTTTAGGAAATGAGGGACCGATATGAAAGAAGTAGTCGCTGGATTGGTCATGATGCTGCAAATGCAGGAAGGCCCCATTCAGCCCCGCATCCTAGCCATTGACGGGCGCTGCGGCGCCGGCAAAACCACCTTAGCCCACTGGATCCAGGAAAACACAGGCTGCAACGTGGTCTCAGTGGACGATTTTTATCTCCCCCTGGCCCAGCGCACCCCGGAGCGCATGGCCCAGCCCGGCGGGCACATCCACTGGGAGCGGCTCTTATCCGAGGTGATCCACCCCCTGCGCAGGGGGCGGGCGGCGGTGTATCGTCCCTACGACTGCCATACGGACCGTTTCCTGGAGGAGATCACCCTGGCGCCCATGTTCGCCACCCTGGTGGAGGGGGCGTACAGCTGCCTGCCGGAGCTGTGGCCGCTGTACGACATCCGTATTTTTCTGACCATTGACCCGGAGCATCAGCTCCAGCGCATCGAGGCCCGCAGCGGCAAGGAGGGCCTGGCGGCGTTTCGGGAGATCTGGATCCCCCGGGAGGAGGATTATTTCCAGACGTATCAAATCCCCGCCCACTGTGAATATTGTTTTACGATGGATCAGATCAAGACTGCGTGAAGTGTAAAAAGCAGGGCCTTTCAGTGGCCCTGCTTCTTTTATCCATGGATGATGGATGCCACGATTTGAACGACTTCCTCCAACTCCAGCCGCTGCGCCGCAATTTCATACTCGACCCCATCCAAGGTAAACGAGGCTGTATAGAAATCATAATACCCGGCAGGCATATTGGAAAGGCCATCCGGCGCCTTTTGCGTCGGGTCAAAGGGCCCATAGGGCAGGGAACAATGGCAGAGCATAACGGGCACCCCGCCAAAATCGGTGCTGCGCTCCTCGTCGACCGGGAGGAGTCCGCAAGGGAGGATGCCCAATTTAGAAACCGTCATGGTAAACCCTTCGGGAATCACAATGCCATCCTTGGATTTGGGACTTCCATCCTCCCAAAAATCCACCCAGAACCCCCGGCTCACCTGATCTTCCATGACTTCCCCTGTCGCCTTGTCCCGGTAGACAACAGCCGTCACAGGCCCCTCTCTTTCGGTCAGCCCATCGGGAATATACGGTACATTCAGTTCCCGGCCGTAGTAGTCCTTGATCTCCTTCTGCCCCCAAATCTCCTCCTCATAAAGGTCGGGGTCCCGGTAAATCCGCGTGGTATCGGATACAAAACCTGCTGACTCATTCACGACCACATTGTCCCAGTCAATGATCACCGGTCCAGGGTCAGGCGGCGATTCAATTCCACCGGGCCTGTTCCAAAGGCCCGGCAGCGCTGCCGCAGCCGCCGTAACAACGAGGACAAAACACGCAGCCATAGCCCCCCATCGAACCGCCCTGCCGGATCGGTTTCCCCGATACTCCCGTGCATCTTGTATGGCTTCGTCGTTAATTTCTCCCATGGCATCCAGAATATTTTCGGCCATCATTCCAAAAACTCCTCTCGTTTCAATCGCTTTAGAAGATTTTTTCGCTGCCTGTGCAGCATCATTTTTACTTTGCTCTGTGAAAACCCGAATCTTTTTGCAATATCCGAAATCGGGTCAAGATACCAATACCTGCAAATAAAAACCCGGCGGTCCATGGGGGATAAGGAGAGAACAAAATCGTTGATTCGCTGTGCCAATTCCGCCGCCTCTGCCTCATGCTCCACACAATGGCTGGATGGGATGCAGTCGGAAAGTTCCTCAAGCACCAGCACGATTTCCCCGCCGCCTCGTTTTTCCGCAGTCCGCCCGCGCCATTTGTCAATGGAGATCCGCCGCGTGATTTTTCCTAAAAAGGTTGAAAGGATCGACGGACGGTGGGGCGGAATGCTGTTCCATGCGTCAAGGTATGTATCATTCACACTTTCCTCCGCGTCCTCAACATTTCCGAGAATGCCATAGGCGATGGAATGGCAGTAATTACCATACTTTTTGGAGGTTTCCACGATTGCGTTTTCAGAGCGCGCCCAATAAAGATCCACAATGCTGTCATCTTCCATTTTCCTGCCTCCTTTTCCCTCAGACCGGGCCTTCTCCTATCTACTCGAAAAAGAATCGTTTTGGTCACAACGATTTTACAAAACTTTTGCACCCCGACCAACTTGCAAAGGCTGCAAATTCGTCGGGGTGTTCATGAGGATATCTGGGCGCAAAAAAAGACCGCCGGAAGCGGTCTTTTTTTGGTGACCCGTCGGGGACTCGAACCCCGGACCTTCGCCTTAAAAGGGCGTTGCTCTACCAACTGAGCTAACGAGTCATAATGGCTGGGGTGGCCGGACTCGAACCAGCGAATGCGGGAGTCAAAGTCCCGTGCCTTACCACTTGGCTACACCCCAGTATTGGGAGTTTGGAGTGTGAAGACAAGGGATTGGAAGCTTCTCCCAATCCCTTGTCCTGTTTGGGGTGG
>JAAWAE010000007.1 GCA_022792035.1 Ruminiclostridium sp.
ACGGCCTCTTTGTTCTTGATCTGGTCTTGATCAGAGAACGCGGCCCCAGTACCGACCACCATGACGCTTAAGAGCATCGCCACGGTCAAAACCAGGGTCAGAACCTTCTTCAGGTTGCACAGACTTGATTTCTCCCGAAAAAGAACGAGGGACCCACCCCACCGGGCAGGTCCCTCACCATTACAGCACAATAATCCTACTACATCCACAGCCAACTAGACAGTATGCAGCACCACACTCACACACCATGCTTCACCCGGTCCCGCTCCTCAGCCCGCTTGGCATTATTGAAGCGATCCAAGGTCCCGACCAGATACCCGGTGATACGCCGAATCCGCTCAAAGGGCACGCCGTCATCCTCCCGACGCCCGCACCCAGGGCACTGATCGTTGATAATCCCGGAGAACCCGCACACCGGGTCCCGGTCCACGGGATGGTTCACGGAGCCATACCCGATCCCCTTCTCCTTCATACAGCGGATGATCCGCTCAAACGCATCCAGGTTCTCGGTGGGATCACCATCCATCTCGATATAGCTGATGTGCCCCGCATTGGTCAGCGCGTGATACGGCGCTTCAATGGCAATTTTATCGTAGGCAGAAATCGGATAGTACACCGGCACATGGAAGGAATTGGTATAGTAATCCCGATCCGTAATGCCCTCAATCACACCGTACTTCTCCTTGTCGATCTTCACAAACCGCCCGGACAACCCCTCCGCAGGCGTCGCCAGCAGCGAAAAATTCAGGTGGCGGCGCTCACTCTCCTGGTCCATCCTGGCACGCATATGGCTGATGATCTCCTGGCCCAAAACCCGGGCCTTCTCACTCTCCCCGTGGTGCTCGCCGATCAGAGCCTTCAGTGTCTCCGCCAGCCCAATGAAGCCCACAGAAAGGGTCCCATGCTTGAGCACTTCCCGGACCTCATCCTCCCAATCCAGCTGGTCGGAATCAATCCACACCCCCTGCCCCATCAGGAAGGGCGCGTTCTTCACGCGCTTGCGGCACTGGAACTCAAACCGTTCCAGCAGCTGATCCACGCACAGGTCCAGCATATGGTCCAAACTCTCAAAGAAGAGGTTGATATCCCCCTTGGCCTTGATCCCCAAGCGGGGCAGGTTGATGGTGGTAAAGGACAGGTTCCCCCGCCCATTGCAGATCTCCCGCTCCGGGTCCACCACGTTGCCGATGACCCGGGTCCGGCAGCCCATGTAGGCGATCTCCGTCTCCGGATGCCCTGGCTTATAATATTGCAGATTGAATGGCGCATCCACAAAGGAGAAGTTGGGGAAGAGCCGCTTCGCCGAGCAGCGGATGGCCAGTTGGAACAAATCATAGTTGGGCTCCCCGGGGTTATAGTTGACCCCTTCCTTCACCCGGAAAATCTGGATGGGGAAGATGGGGGTCTCCCCATTCCCCAGTCCGGCTTCCGTGGAGAGCATGATATTTTTCATAACCATGCGCCCCTCCGGGGTGGTATCCATCCCGTAGTTGATGGAGGAAAAGGGCGTCTGGGCCCCGGCCCGGGAGTGCATGGTGTTCAGGTTGTGAATCAGGGCCTCCATGGCCTGATAGGTGGCCCGGTCGGTCTCCTTGACGGCCCGGGCATGGGCAAAGGTTTCGCATTTGCGGGCCAGCGCCTCGTCCCCATTGCAGTAGGGCAGCAGGAAAGGCAGCTCCGCCGCGTAGTAGTCCTCACAGTCCTCCAGCTTGGGATAAAGCCCCGTCTCCGCCTCGATCTCCTTGATCTTGGCCTTCAAGACGGATTCCAAATCCTCCTGCTCCGCCAGGAGCATCAACGCCCGGGCCAGGTTCTGGCGATAAAGCCGCCGGAAGGTCTTGGCCACTCCCACCGCCATGGCATAGTCGAAGTTGACGATGGACTGTCCGCCGTGCTGGTCGTTCTGGTTAGACTGGATGGCGATGCAGGCCAGGGCCGCGTAAGAGGCAATATCGTTGGGCTCCCGCAGCGTCCCGTGTCCGGTGGAAAAGCCGCCGTGGAAGAGTTGGATGAGGTCGATCTGAGTACAGGTGGTGGTCCCCATGGGGGCGAAGTCCATGTCGTGGATATGGATGTCCCCGCCGGTATGGGCCCGAGAATGCTCGGGCTTGAGCACCGACATCTGATAAAACTGCTTGGACCCCTCGCTGCCATACTTGAGCATGGTGCCCATGGCGGTATCCCCGTCGATGTTGGCGTTCTCCCGCTTGATGTCGCTGTCCTTGGCGGAAGAGAAGGTGATGTCCTCATAGATCTTCATCAGGCGGGTATTCATCTCCCGGGCGCGGCTGCGCTCGGAGCGGTAGAGGATGTAGGCCTTGGCGGTCTGAACATAGCCATTGTCCATGAGCACCCGCTCCACGATGTCCTGGATGTGCTCCACATCGGGGCAGCCGTCCCCCTCCACCTCCAGGATGGAGCCCACCTCGTGGGCCAGACGGGCCGCAGTTTCCTCATAGCCGGGCTTATAGGTCGCCTGAAAGGCCTTGTTGATGGCGTCGGCGATCTTGTTCTCATGGAACGGGACCATTCTGCCATCCCGCTTTCGGATCTGCTGCAGCACTGTCATGGACTCTCTCCCTTTCTTGTTATCCCTGGTTATCTTGTGTATCCTGTCCTTCTGGGACACATCATCTTGTGTGTCCCAGAAATACAGCATCCCTATGATATCACCCGGACCGGCCCTCGTCAAGCCCCAGGCGGAAAATATTTCTCCAAGTTTTGTGGCCGGTGGGGGCCCTGGACACAAGTCCTTGTGGCCGTACCCCCTCAGCATCAACAGTTTACCACGCTTTGACCCCCCACCGGCAGTGATGAGGTCACGGAAAATAAACTTTTATCCCTTTTATCCCGTTTAGCCCAGCTGGGACCAGCGGCTCACCGCCGCCTCCAAGGCGCTCCAGCTGGGGTAGCTCTCCTCCAGCACCGCCCAGGTAATGGTACGAAACTGATAGCGCAGCTCCACATGGCAGGGCAGCACGCTCTCCAAAAAGTCCACCGTACCCACCCAGTCCTCCCCCGGCCCGGTGTCTCGAGGAAAGCAAACGGTCAGCCGCAGCCCGTTCCCGCCCTCCTCCAGCTCCGCGTAGCTCCCGCAGCCCTGCAGGGCATCCTCCACCGCCTGCCGGGTAAAACTGCTCCCACGGACCCGCAGCACCGCCGCCAGCATCCCCCGCAGCTCCTCCGGCGTCCGCTGCCCGTAATCCCGGCCCAAAAGCCCGCACAGGCTCTCCAGTCCTTCCTCCCGCGCCGTGGTCAGGTCCGCCTCCCGGTGGATTCGTCCCAGCTCCTGGGCCACGCCGTCCAAGGCCGCTCCGGCGGCTTTCAGCTCTCCCCACTGAAAACTGCCGTCCCTCCAGCGATAAACCCCCAGCGGGGCCAGCAGATCCCGCAAATTCTCTCCGCAGCTCATACCATTTCCTCCACCGTCAGGCTCCCCAGCACCGGCAGCACATCCTTCTCCACCGCCACGTCGCTGATGGGCGCCCCCAGCCGGTAGTTCGCCACGCCCTCCACCTGGAAGATCACCTGCCGCAGCTGGGCCACCAAAACGTCACCGCCCAAACGGCTCCCGTCGAACCAGGCCCGCACCGTCTCCCGGACCCGCTGCACCACCGGCGCGGCCCGGTACCCCGGCTGCGGCTTCACCGCCGCCACCACGTTGACGGAAACCGTCTCCGGCGCCCGGACCAAAACGCTCACCGCCACCTCCCGTTTCTCCTCCAGCACCGCCTGGACCTGCTCCACCAACCCAGCGGAGGGCAGTCCCCCGGCCTGGGCGATGACCACATCCACCGTCCCCAGCCCCCGCTTCTTGGGCAGGACGCTCACCGCCGCCACGCCCTCCACCTCCATAGCCGCCAGGGCGTAATAGGCGGCGTTGGTCCCGCTGGAGGGGTGGCGGTAGCTCTCCAGCACCCTGGCCCGCAGGGCCTCGTCCTCCTCCCGCGCCGCACCGCCGGTGAAGGCCGCGGGATTGCTGCACCCCGACAGCCCCACCGGTGCCAGAGCCATGGTCCGTACCATCCCGGCGGCGATATTGCCCCCCGGCCCCGGCTCCACCGCCTGGGCGGGCACGTCCACGCTCAGGGCCCCCGCCGCCAGGGTCCCCGCCTGGGTGGTGATGAACTCCACCAGACCGGCGGTCATGCACACGGTCCCCTTGGGCACCGTCACCGCCTGGGTCAGCGTCTGGGGCAGGAAAAACCGCAGGGTCCCCGTGGCCCGCACCGCCCCCCGGCGCTCCAGCCCCCGCAGCTGGGCATGGTGCTCCAAAAATTCCCCGCTGGCCGTCTGGGGGAAGCACTGCCGGCGGGTCCAGGCCGCCTCCTCGTAGAGCCCGTAGACCTGGGCCGCCAGGGCATACAGCCGCACGGCGGTCTCCCCGGTCCCGGCCAGGGCCATCCCGGTCTCCTGGGTGAAACAGGCCAGCATTTCCTCATAAATCTCCTGGATGCTCTTCATCCGAATTCACTCCTTTCTCTCCTCACAGCGTCACCGCCGCCGACAGATGCTCGCCCTTCCAGTTCAGAAACACCGTCAGCTGCCGGCTGCTCTCCTCCCAGGCCGCCCCGGTAACCTCCAGGTCCTCCTCCCCGGCCAGGGCCTCGGCGGCGTAGCTGGCCCCCATGGCCTCCCGGGCGGAAGACCGCTCCTGGGCCAAGCGATCCAGGCGGCTCCCCAGCTCCGGCAGCAGGGCAAAGCTGCCCCGCCGCACCGTCAGCAAAAACAAAGCCCGGTCCAACGCCTCCTGGGCCCCAGTGGACTGAAGAAAATCCCCCGCCCCATCAGGCCGATAGTCCCCATCCCGCAGCTGGTTCATCCCTGCACCTCCTTCCCGTTGAGGCGCAGGGTCCCGGTGATCTGCACATCCCCCGTCAGGAGGATCTTCCCGTCCCCCGTCAGGCGCACCCCCACGCCTTCCGCCGCGGAGAGGAACACCTCTCCCGGCTCCAGCCCCGGCAGGGTATCCTCCACCCCCAGCAGGCAGGCCTCGCCCTCCGCGCCGCTCTTCACCACCAGCACGCTCTCCCCCCGCCTGGGGGTCCAGTGATACCCGCCGGGGAGCCAGCGGCCCACCTGCCGCCGCTCCCCCTCCAGGGCCACCGCCGCCGCTTCCCCGGCCACGGTGACCTCGCCTCGCTCCGCGCCCGCCTCCCCAAGGGGCTGGCGGGCCTGCTGTCTCGTCATCCACACAAGACTCCCTCCTCTCTCTGTCTCCTTCAAAGCACCGCCGCCGGGTCGCCCAACAGCAAGGTGGTCCGCAGCCCCTCCCCGTCCAGCCGCACCCGGCTCTCCAGCACGCGATAGCGTCCGTTCCGGCTCCACCCGGGCCGGGTCAGCTGGACCAGATCCCCCGGCCAAGCCGCAAAGCCCATGGCCAAGGTGACCTCCACGGTCTCCATCCTGGCCTTGGACCGGTCTAATTGAAACTGGGCGTTGTAGCGCCGGGCCTGATACGCGGTTTTCCGCGGCAGGAGCATCACCCGGCTGCACTGTCCCCCCTGGGCCTGAAAGGCGGCGTTCCTCACCACCTGGGGGTTCCAGCCCGTGGTATCCCGCACCGTCACTTGGGACAGCACCCCGTATCTCTGGTACTTCCATAGGAACCTCGTCACCGGCGCGCCGGCCTCCAAGGCCACCGGCTCCCCATCCGCCCAGGGATGGAGGGCCAGCTTCCCCTCCCGGGTAAAGCGGGGCGTCGCCGCGCCGTGATAGCGGACGAAGTCATAGAGCACCTTCC
This sequence comes from Ruminiclostridium sp., assembly GCA_022792035.1. GTDB lineage: Bacteria > Bacillota > Clostridia > Oscillospirales > Oscillospiraceae > Evtepia. Next base: position 5,744 of record JAAWAE010000007.1, read on the forward strand.
AGCAGCTGCTCCCCGAGTGGACGGAAAAGCCCCAAACCGACGGCAGCTGCACCGGTTTTTCTAATCCGATGCCATAGGGGGACACATATTGCCGCAAAATCTCCCCCAAGCTGGCCTGTCCGAAATCCGCCGCGGCCGCCTGGTTGTCCAGCAGCAGCGCCTGCATCCCCCGGCCGCTGATCTCCGCCGTACACCCCTGCTCGTCCCACTGGCACAGGCACTCGTCCACCACGCCGGTGAACACCCGCTTCCCCTCCTGGGTGACCTCCATCCGGGTCCCCGCCATGAGCCGCTCCTCCTTCCCCCCGGTCCACAGGGTTTTCACCCGGAAACTGTCGCAGGGGGTGCCTAAACCGTATTGCAGCTCCCACTCCAGGGCGGTGGGCAGCGTCTCGCGCCTGCCGTCATAGCAAAGCAAGGTCCATTGCGCCATCACCGCACCCGCACTTTCTGCCCCACGCTGACCACGTTGGGGTTTTTGATGCTGGGGTTCAGCTCCAAAAGCCGCCCCAAAGTCGTCCCGTGGCGCTGGGCGATGCCCCAGAGGGTGTCCCCCCGGACCACCACATACCAAACCTCCTCTGTCTCCTTCCCGCCCCCAGGGGACGCGGCAGGCGGCTTCTGGGCTGTCTGCGCCTTGGCCTGCTCCCCCAGGACCTGGCTGTACTTGTCATAATCCTCCCAAAAGGTGAAGGTATAGCGCACATAGTCCCGCCTGGGCTCCTGGGCCAGGGCCAGCTGGACGAAATACGCCTTGGCCGTCTGCCACACCGGATGGATCAGCACCCCCGGCCCGCCCTCGTAAAAGGTAGACGCCAGCTCCTTGAAGGTATCGTAGGCTTTCGGCCCGAAAAACTCCCCCTCCCCGGACATCACCCGCCGGGTGAGGCCCACGTCCTGCATGGCGTAGCGCCCGAAGGGGATCTTATGCACCGCCACCTGCCGCTCATAGCGGATGGTATAGCTCCTGGGGTTGTGGGGCCAGACGAAGCGTTTATACTGCATCGGGGTAAGGACCACCGCCCTCGCCTCCTTTCCAAAATTTTTCTCTCAGTAGAGGGAGAAGCCTCCGTCGTACCGTCTCGCGTCCCGCTCCACGGCCCGGTCGATCTCCTCCAGCCGCAGTCCTGACGTGGCAGGTCCCTCCCCAGGCGCCGCGAGATTCCCGGCGCCGTTTTCTCGGCGGAAAAGCGTCATCGCCGCCCGTCTGGCCCGACCCATTCCTGTCAGCAGGACTTGCGCGCCGCTGCTGTCTCCCGCCGGGAGGCCGGACCAGCGGCGGGTCTGCTTCGCCGCCGTCAGGACCTCCGCCAGCCCCGGCGCGGCCTGCGGCAGCGGCAGATCCCCCGTCTCCCGGCTTCCCAGCCGCCCTGGCTCCAGGGCCGTCTCCCGCCTGCGGTCCGGGGCCGGTTCCGACCCCGCCGCCGCTGCCGCCGGGAGGCCATTCGTCTCCTCGTCCACATCCTCCGGATGCTCCCCCATAAAAGCCAGCCCAACGGGAACCGTCAGCGTCTCCCCCTGCTCCGGCTCCTCCTCCGGCAGCAGGGCTTCCAAGTAATCCGTCAAGGTGTCTCACCTCCCTGCAGTTCCAAAAACCGTTCCAGATCGAAGGCGGGGTTCTCCTCTCGAACCAACGCCCCCGTCTCCCGTCCGCAGACGGGACAGCACGCCCGCTCCGCCTCCGCCCGGCAGCTGGGGCAGAGCATGGCAAGGCGCTCCTCCTCGTCCAGCACCAGGTTCAACGCGCACCAGAGGTAGTCCCGCTGGCGCATCCTTCCCACCCGTTCCTCAGTCGGCAGGGCCCGGAAGGCTCGCAGCACACGCCACCGCAGCCGCTCCGACGGCGTGTGCTCCAAGCTTTTTTTAGGGCATCCACCCATTCCTTTCCGCTCTCCAGCCCCGGGTCCGCCTCTTTGGAAAACGCGGCCCACTGTCCCGCCAGCGCCTGGATCTGCTCCACCGTCAGCGCCTCCAGCACCGCCGCGCCGCTGCCATACACCGGCTTCCCCCGCCGCACCAAGGCCCGGGCCAGGAGGCAGGCGTTGCGGCACAGCGCCCGCTCCCGGCCCTCCTGGGCCAAGCCCTCCGCCTCCCGGCGGGCCTCCAGCACCTCCTGGGCCCGCAGCAGGCGCAGGGCCCGTCCGCCGCCAATGGCCACCGCCTCCGGCCCGGCGGACAGATTTAACCACCCCGGCGCCCTCACGCGCTCACCTCCAGGCGCTTCCCGGCCACCACCGTGACCTTCTCCAGCACACAGGCCCCCAGGGTCCCGGACTCCCCGATCCGGCTCCACTGGCAGTTGCTGTAGATGACCCGCCGGTCCGGCTTGCAGATGACCAGATTAAAATCCTCCAGGTCATAGAAGCGCAGCCCGTCGGCGATGGCCTCGTCGGTGGCGTAGATCCGGGTCAGCTCCAGCACGTGCTGCACCGTCCCGGTGATGGTGGCCACCGGCTCCGTCTCTCCAAAGGCCTCCACCACGGAGCTGGTCTTGCTGCTCTGGGCGCTGTAGCTCTGCACCACAGCCACCTTTTTCCCGTTGATTTCCAAATAGATATCGCTGCTGCTGGGGATTCCTCTTGCAATCATAAAACCCCTCCTTTCTCCTCCGTCACACCGTGATCTGCGCTTTCAGCCAGATCTGATTGAGCCCGTGGGCCACCGTAAAGGCGAAGGTCACCAGACACACGGAAGCCTCCTCCTCCAGGGCCTCCACCGTCACCCCGTCGTACCCTGTAATGATCTCCGCCTCCAGCTTCTCCTCCAGCAAGAGAATCACCTGGGAGCGGATGGCCCCGCGCACCTGCACCGTATTCTTGCTCCGGGCAAAGCGGGCTTGTAACTGCTCACGGATGGCGGGGATCACGTCGTCGATGACCAAAATGGTCCCCAGATCCCGCCAGGTGGCGTCGCTGACCCCGCCGCTCTTGGTGCGGGTGCTCACCGCCCGGACCACCTGGCACCGGCCCGCTGCCATCTCCACCGGGGTCACGCCCCCCAGCAGGAGGGTGTCCAGCTCCGTCTCCTGAAACTGCCCCTCCAAAGACGAGATCCCCAGCAGCGTTGCCCCGCCCAGGGGGATCGCCGGGTCCCGCAGGGCGCAGATGGCCCCGGCCACCGCGGCGGCCACTTCCACCCCGCCGGGGGCCGTCAAGACCATCCGCTCGCAGTTCAGCGCCAAGGCTCGGGCGGTCAGGGCGCTGACCCCCTCCGGCCCCGCCGCCACGCCGATGCGCTCCCGCTTCTCCTTGGAAACCCGCTCCACGCTCTCCCGCAGCTCCGTCTGGATCTCCTCCTCCAGGCTGTCGCATAGAAGCACCTTCACGCCCTCCTCCATCTCCAGGCGCTGAAAGGCCGAGGCATAGTCCGCCGCCCCTGCCGATGCTCCCAAAGGCACCGCCAGCACCCGGGCCGCGCCGTTGCGCATGAGCAGCTGCGCCAAGCCCGTCAGGCTGTCCCCCTCGCCAAACTGCTCCGCCGCCGAAGCATAGCTATATAAGCTGTACACCTCTCCTGCCGTCCCGCCCTTGCTCTTCCCCACCAGGGCGGCGGTCCCATTGCGTCCGCTGCCGCTGTGCAGGGAGGACGCGGTATAAACCGAGTACACCCCCGGCCGCTCATGACTTGTGATCCCTGTCAATCGTGACACCACCTTTCACTTCAAAGCCCAAAAAGGACCCGCATTCCTCTTCCTCCTCCAAGAGCACCCCGCTGCACCGCAGCAGCAGCTGTCCCCGGAACATCCCCCGCTGGCTGAAAAAGCCGGTCTCGCCCATGGTCCAGGATTCCACGCAAAGCCCCCCCGGCCGGCCCAGCTGCACCGCCCGGACCACCTGGTCCAGCAGCGTCCGGCACCCCTCCTCCCCCGCCTTAGGGGGACTGTAGAGGTCCAGGGCGAAGCGGACGCTGAGCCGCTGCCCCCTGGCCTGCTGCCAGCGCCCCTGCTGGAATACCTCGCCCAGATACGCGCCAAAGCCTGCCGCCTGACCCTCCGCCTCCTGAACGGCCACCACAGCCAGGGGGGCCTCCTGGACCCGTCTGGCCTCCTTGGGCCAGGCAGACAGCGCCCGTACCCCCTGTCCTTCCAAAAACGCGGTCATGGTCTCCTGTAAAGCCGTCAAGGTACTGCTCATGCCGCCGCCTCCTCATCCCGCCGCGTGAGGATCAGCCGCCAATACACCCGCTGGCTCCCCACCTCCACGGCCTGGACCCGAAGAATGTCAAAGGCGTCCGAACCCTGCCGCAGGACCCACTCCCCCGCTCCCGGCTCCAAGGGGAGGCTCCGCTCCCCCAGGCAGAGGGTCCGCTCCTCCCTGCCCAAGCCCAAGTCCGAGGGCAAGAACTGCCTTTCCTGGTCCGGCATAGGCTGGAGCAGCGCCCGCCCTGTTCCCAGGACCACGCCGTCCCGCTCCACACAGACGGTTTTCCCGTACCGTTTCACGATGGCCGCAAAGCTGTCGCCGAAACTCATCCCATCACCTCCAAAAACGCAAAGGCGCCATCCTCCACATAGGGGGTCATGAGGACCTCCGCCTGCCGCTCCAAGCTCCGGGCCCCGGCGGAGCTGTCGCCGCCCCGCTCCACCCGCAGCGCCCCGGCGGTAAAGGCGCGGGGCAGGGCCGCCTGGGAGACTTCCTCCCAGACCGCCAGCGCGCTCCAAGCGCAGGCCAGGATGAACACCCCCTTGTGCTCCTCCCAAACCACGTCCTCCCGCAGCCGGGCCTGCCACCGCCGAACGCTCTCCTCACACAGCACCGTCAGCGCCTCCAGCTCCGTTTCCTGAAACTCCCGCTCACTCAAGCCCTGGGCCACGGTGACGATCTCCCGTACGTCCATACGCTCAGCCCCCAGCGGACACGGTGCCGATCTGCAAAACTTTCGACGCCTCCCGAAAAATCTTCGAGAAACCGGAGATGGACGTCACCGCCGCCCGTTCCAGCTGCCGGTCGATGAGCTTATCGTACTCCACCAGCACCTCCCCGGTGCGCACCAGCTCCAGGGCATAGTTCTTGTCCAAGCCCAGGATGGTGTTGGAGGGCACCGCGCTGCTGCGCAGCACTGTGGCGCCCATGGGCGTCACCATCCGTCCGGTCCCCTGGAAATCCAGTCCGGCGGGGGCGTCCCGCAGCTCCTTGAGCTTCAAAACCTTCGCCATGGCGTCTCCCACCAGCAGGGTGTTGAGGGTATAGGGGTCGAACTGGCTCCAGAAATCCACCAGCGCCTCATAGCTCAAGGTCCCCGCCGTACCGGAGATCACCCCATCCCCGATGGTAAAGACCTGGGCGGCGTTGTGGTTGCCATCGCCCTTGGTGATGACATCGATGGCGTCCGCCACGTGCATCCGGTTGATGTACGCCCCGATCTGCCGCAGGGTCACAGAGAACAGGTCCAAGCGCTGGAACTGAATGGCCTCATAGGACGCCACCAGCATCCGGCCGCGCTTATGGAGCTTCACCAAGTTCTCCTGGGAGCGGACCTTGGTCTGGGGGATCTCCGCCCCCTCGGCCACCATCTTGAGCTTCTTCCCTTCATCGGAGGGCTCGGAGGCGATGGAGCGGTAATCCATCCCGGTGATGGTGGTCTCCGCCGCCGTCATAAGGGGCAGGATATCGTTTTCCTCCATCCCCTGCCGCACGGCCCTGGCCACATACTCCGGGAAGAGCACGGCGGATTCCCAGGTGGCAAAGAACTTGGACACCACGTCGGACTCCGCCCCCTTGACCTTGATGTCAAAGCGCTTCAGCTGCCGCTGAAAGGCATCTAAGCCCTCCAAGCTGGTCCCCCGATACTGCTCGGAGGGGTCGCACTTCTCCAAAACCTTGGTAAAGGAGCTGCCGGCCTCGCTGTACATCCCTTTCTCCAGCTTCACGGTCTCGAACTGATATGCCATAAATCACACCTCATCCTTTCTGCCCGTTCTCACAGGAACAGGCCCACGGTTTTCTCCTGGCTGTCCACCTGGACCACCAGGCACTCCCTGCCCTTCTCCCCAGAGCCGGGGACTTTGACCCCGCCGCTGCCGTCCGCCGTCAAAGCGGTCCAGCCCAGGTCGGGGGCGCTCCCACTGTAGGGCAGGGCGGCAAAGCCCCTGATCTGCACCGCGGCACAGCCGCCGCGCACGTTGAGGGCCACCCCCACCGGCGCGGTCCCGGCGGCGGCGTTGCCCACGGTGGCGTCGCTGCTCATGGACACAGGATATCCCGCCGTGACCTGCTCCTCCTGAAAGGTCACCACTGCATTCTCTAAGCCTTCAAAGGAAACGTTCATACTGCAAACCTCCTAAAAAATATTGCATGGATATTGCGTTCAAATGGCGAACGCCCGGTCATCCGCCGCCGCCCGGGGCTTCTCCCCGCCGGCATAGGGCAGCTGTACAGGCATGGCCCCGCCTTTCTCCAGACGCGCGGCATAGCACCGCTGCATCGCCTCCAGCTCCTCCGGGTCCAGCTTCTCCACGATGGCCTTCAAGGTGGCCCCGTCCATGGACGCCTCGGCCATCAGCCCCAGGCGCACCGTCTCCTGCCGGAGGTTTTCCAGATACTGCCGCCCAAGGGACGCCTGCTTCTGCAGCGACAGCAGCTCCTCCCTCCAAGCCCCCTCCGGATCGGCGGCGGCCAGGACCTGACGCAGCCCGCCAAAGCCCTTCACCACCCCGGCCCTGCGCTGGGCGGGCACCGCCACGAAGGACCACTCAAAGGCGTCCGTGGGCTCCTCCAAGCGCACGATACACCGCTTCCCCTCGTAAACGCGCCCCTTCACATGGCTGCACAGCCCCCGGTCGCTGATGTCATTGCCGCAGATGGAGCAAACGCAGCGCCGCACCGCGCAGCTGACGCTGACCTCCTTTTTGATCCCCCCTTCGATCTCGGCAATGAGCCCGGCGTTCTCCGGCGTGCGCAGCATATAGGCATACCCTTTGAGGTAACACCCCGGCTCCCCGGCCTCGCTGACGGCCCCCGGCTCCTCCACGATCTCCGTGCGGTAGATCCGGGCGGTCTGATCCTTGGCGCTCCAGCTGTGGTCAAAAATGCCGGTCTTGCCCACGAACAGCTCCGCCAGCTTTTCCAAGCCCCGGCGGTCGAAATACTCGTCGTCCCGGTCCGTCTGGTTGTCGCACAGCCGCAGGGCAAAGGGATAGACCTCCTGCTCCGTCACCGTCCCCCGGCACAGCCGGTTGATGGCCTCCAAATCTCCGGCGGGCAGGCCCTGCTCTACCCGGACCGCTTCCTGACTCTCCTTGATGATGTTGGTCATAGCTCCTCCTTTTCCTCGTCTTCCTGGTCCTCGCCGTCCTCCCAAAGGGGTTCCGCCTCTCCCTGCTCCAGTTTCCTGGCCTGTTGGCGGTAAAGCTCCGCCTTGGCCTCCTCCACCTGGTCCTGCAAGTTGATCTCCTCCCACTCCACTTGGAAGGAGCAGTCATAGCCGTGCATCCGCAGCCACAAGCGGCACACCCGCTCCACCACCGGCGTCAGGGTCCGCCGCAGGGCGGTGAGCTCGCTGGTCATGATGTCCGCCTGCTGGCTGCTCATCCGCTCGGTGGAGGACCAGGTCAGCCCCAGCAGGAAGGGCGGGATGCCCGTCTGGGAAATCAGCTGCTCAATGAGCAGGCGCACCGGGGCCTGACAGTCCGGGATGGTACTCTCCGCCCCGATGACCTTCACCGCCACGTCCCCCACAGCCACAAAGTCCCGCACGGACCCCGCCCGGGAACTCTGCATGGCCTCGCCCCAGCGTTTGGCCAGCTCCCGGCTGCGCTCCTGGATGCGCCCGGACGCCAGCTCCTCCTCCCCGGGCTTATAGGTCACGGCGAAGCGCACGTTCCCCGCCCGCTCCCAGTTGTTGCCCAAGGTCTGATAGATTTTCAAGAGGATGTCTGACAAAAAGGGCATACTGTGCAGCAGCGACACCCCATAGGGGTTCTCCGGGCTGGCGTTATGGGCCGTGAAGAGCAGCAGGTCCTGCCGGGGCAGCTCCCGCCGCTCCCCGCCCGGCAGCTTCACCGCCAGGACGATGTCCAGGGGAGACCCGTCCTCCCGGGCCTCCACCCCGGACACATCCCCGCAGAGCACCGCGGCGATCTCCCGCCCATCCTTCGTGGGCACGATCTCCCCCACCGCCCTGCCGCAGGTGAGCAGGCTGTCCAGATAGTTATCCAAAAACGCCTGGATGCCTCTCTGGTTCCACCCGGCGGGGACGCTGCGCAGAAACTCCCCCAGCGCCTCCTCCGCCCCGGCGTCCTCACATCGGACGGCAACGCCTCCGGACAGGCGGATCAGCTTCAAAATGGCCGCGTCCACCACCGGCACCGCCTCCCGGATGGTCCGATAGAGGGCAAATTCCGGCCGGTCCAAGGGCACATAGCCGTCCAAGAGGGAAAAGGGGTGTTTCTGGGCCTGCCGCAGCTGCACCTGCCCCGGATGGATGGGCTCCGGCTCCGGCCGGCGTTTTCGTTTCCATGGTCTCATGCTTCCTCCTCTCTCACGCCGGACGCTCCACGAAGCCGGCAAAGAACCCCCCGGCGCCCCGTCCCTCCGGCTCCACCACCGTGGCCACGAAGTAGCGGATGTCATCCATGGCGTGGTCGAACTGTTTTTTCACCTTATCATGGTCCCCCGCGCTCAGGTCCCAGCAGTAGGAGCCGAACTCCCGGATGGCGTCGGCGCAGGGGGAACAGATGACGATCTCCCCGTTTTTCAGCGCGTCCGCCGTCACCCGGATGCCGGAGAGGACGTCGTTCTTCGCCTTGCGCACCTTCCACCCCTCCCGCCGCAGCACCTCCAAAAAGGAGGCGGCGGAGGGGTCCGCCACCACGGCCTCGATCTCCCGTCCTCCCGCCAGGGCCCGCAGCCGCTGGGCGTACTCCTGGTCGGTCTGCTGCCGCTTGGCCTCCCGGGCGTCGTAGTAATATTCCTTCACCCGGTACCACACGGACCCATACTTCCCCCACAGCCCCAGGGAGGTGGGGTTGACGGTGCCGTAGTCGCAGGAGATGCACCACCGCTCCGCCTCCCCTTCCGGCGCCTCCCGGACCATGGAGTCGTCGAAGAAGTCGTAGATCAACCCCTCCGCCGCCGTCCACTCTCCCAAAACAAAGCGCCGGTAAAAGGCCCCCTGGAAGGCCCTGCGATACCGCTCCATGGTCTCCTGGCTCAGCGCGGGGTTGTCCTCCATGAAAAAGCGCAGATGCAGGGCATTGCGCGCCTCACACTTGAGGATCCACTCCCGATAGAACCAGTGCCCCGGCCCCTCCGGGTTGCAGGAGAACCAGAACTTGGCCCCGGTCACGGAGCAGCGGGCGCAGGCCTGCTCCACGAAGGAGCGGGGCATCAAGGCCACCTCATCCAGCAGCACCCCCGCCAGGGTCACCCCCTGGATCAGGGCGGCGCTGCCCTCGTCCTTGCCGCCGAAGAAATAAAAGGTATTCTCCCGCCTGCCCAGGCGCAGGATGAGCTTATTGCGCGACACCTTTTCCTCCCAAGTAAACCCCAGCTCCTCCAGCACCGGCAGCACGCTGGGCAGCAGATTTCTGCGCACAGACTCCGTGGTCTTCCCGCACAGGGCGAACTGTTGTTTCTCAAACCGTCCCATGGCCCACAGCGCGAAGGACAGCCCCAGACACATGGTCTTGCCGCTGCGCACCGCCCCGTCGCAGATGATGGCGTCCCGCCCCCGGTCCGGGGAGGCCCGCCCCCACCACCGCAGCACCCGCCGCTGCTTGGGGGAAAAGGCGGCGATCAAGGCTTTCCGGGGGCATCCCCCGCCTCCAAAGCCTGGAGGAAGGCGGCGGCCCCGCCCTCCTCATCCTTGAGCTGCTCCAGCAGCTTCACCAGCACGGCGGCCCGGTCGGCCAGCTTCACTTCCACGCTGCCGTTGCTGTTGCGCTTGAACTCCGTCAGGCAATCCAGCGCCAAGGCCCCGATCTCTTCCTCCCCGCTGAGGTAAGCCAGCTTCACGGCGTCGTTGGCGGGCCCCGCGGCCAGCTCCAGCATTTTCCGCAGCACCTCCTGGCGCTGCACCGGTTTTCCTTCCATCCGATCCCTCCTCACACCCCTGGCGGGACAGGGCGGATTTGTGTATGTTGGCGTACACCCGAAAAAAACTTTTTTCTCAGAACGCTCCCTTTTTTGACCCTGAAGGCAAAAAAAGCCCCTGCGGCACCCGAAATTCCAAAATTTCGGATACCGCAGGGGCGCTGGGGCAGGATGCGTTAAGCGTTGTTGGAGAATTCCGTCTTGGTCTTGCCGTTGGTGCTGCCGCCCTTGGCATTGGCCTGCTTGCTCTGGCTCTTCTGCTGGGCCTGTTCCTCGAAGGAATTGCAAGGCTGCTTGCTGTTCTTCTGACTCATAGTTTCCATCTCCTTTCCGCGAGATTCGCTTATACTATGTCCTGCTTCCCCGGCCTTTATACGCGGAGGACAAAAAAAGCAGGCCGTCCGTCGGACGGCCCAGGCGCTCACGTTCTCTCTTCTTTGTCCTGGATCTCTCGCAGCCGGTCCACCTGTTCCAAGATGAACTCCTGATAGTCCGGTTTCAATTCCTGGAAGGTATCGGTCGCCACCAAAGCATAGGGACCATCTCTTGCCGGCCCATCGTCTTCCCAAGCCCAAAAGTCCAAGGTCGTGTCAAAATACTCTGCTAACTTTCGCAAAGAGGTTAATTGCAATCCCCCATATCCCCTTTTATACCAGCCGTCGATGGTGGTGTATGGAATACCACTTGCTTTCGCCAAGGTACTCTTATTGAGATGGTTCTTCTCCATCATATAATTTAATTTTTCCAAGAAATTCATGATGCCTTTCCTCCAGTGAGGCGATTTTATCACGAAAGAAGGGAAAACACAAGAAAAATCACCCGTCAACGTAAAACGCCCCTTGACATATTATGCACAAGAGTATATTCTATCTATAAATTACCTGCAAGAGTATAGAAGGAGGCGAAACCATGTTTGATAACTTACGCACGGCGTTACAGAAAAAGGGCGTATCGGTAAAACAGTACGCCAGGGTCCTTGGCATCGGAGAAACAGCCGTGCGGCATAAACTGGCGGGAGAAACGGATTTTATCTATGATGAGGTGGTAAAAACCCGCACCCTGCTTCCCGAGTACAGCGCCGACTATCTGTTTGCAGAAAACGCCGCAAAGGAGGCCGAGACCGTATGCGTGACACAGTAGCGCCCCGAAAAGCCGTCTGCTCCTTCTTCGGACATTACGACATCTACGACACCGACTTAAAACAACGCCTGACCCGCGCGCTGTTCACCCTGGCGCAGCAGCACGATGCGGTGGAGTTCCTCTTCCACAGACAGGGTCGTTTTTCCCACCTGTGCTTCCTGAGCGCCCTGATGACAAAGCAGCACTTCCCCGGCAAAGCGATCACCCTCACCCTCGTGCAGTCGGAAAAAGACCGGGACCACCTCTTCGCGCACCCGGATTTGGACGTACACGCCCTCCTGTATTCCCTGGCGGACAAGGTTCTGATCCCTCCCATCCGCGATACAGACCATCCCCTCGCCGATCGCAAGCGGATCTCCCGCTGGGTCCTCCAGCAGTCCACCCACCTGGTCCGCTACCTGTACCGCGAGCTGGACGAGCTCCCGCCCAAGGACTATCAGGCAATCCAACACAGCGGCGCAACCCTTCTGGACGTATCCAGCGCAGAGACCGCCGCCTTCCTGTCCGAGCAGGTCCGCCTCCTGCCTGCCCAGGAGCAGGCCCTCCTGACCGGATGGATCTCCGGCGCACAAAAGAAACAGTTAGGAACGCAGCTGGGCCTCACCCCCGCCCTGGCAGGCCGCTGCCTTTCCCGCGCAGTGATCGCCCTGCTCAAGAGCCTGCAAAGCCGGTATGCCAAGCAGCGGCGAGAATCCGCCCCCCATGTCTGCGGCATCGTTTCCATGGGGACGGTCAGCTACAAAACCCTGTGTTTATTCGAGCAGGCGGTCCTGCTTTTGTCCCGGGATTGTTCCGTATCCAAATTCCTGGTGGCGTCAGAATACGGCGATTCCGAATATATATACCTGCTGAACCAGCTCCCGAAACACGCGGAGATCACCGTCGTCACGCCCTCCCCGGTCTGGACAGGCCCGTCCCCTTTCCCCTTCCCTCTCCCCTACCAAAATGTGGAAGCCCTAGAGAGCCCCGCAGCCGCAGACCCCCTCTCTTTCCCCAAGGCCCTGCTATCACGCTCTGATTATTGTATCTGCAATCTCCCCCCAAACCTCCGGCATATCAAAAGCCATCTCACCGAAGCGGCTGGCGTCACGGTTTTGGATTTGGGGCAAGCCTCCCCTGCAGCCAGGGGGAATCGTTAAGGCCGTCCAAACGGACGGCCTTAACTTCATTCCTGATCCTTCGCCATAGCGATTTTATCCAACAGCTCTACGATTTCGGTCTTGGTATAGGTTTCCTTCTCTCCGTTTGAAAAAATCAAACGCAGGTCATACAGCAGCGCCTTCTGGGTATCCTTGCGCTCTTTCTCTGTGCCCATACTTGACCCTCCTTTTTCAAATTCCAATGATTTTGTTTTCTTAATAAGTATTATACCTTCCGTCCCCTCCCCTGTCAACCCACCCCGCCCCCTTGACGAAAAAACCAAACCATGCCATAATAGCCCCAACAAGAAACACACACAGAAAGAGGTGTCATCCATGGCAAGAAAGGTACTCATCGTAGAGGACGAGAGCAACATCGCCGAGCTGCTGAACTTATATTTGAAAAAAGAGGGCTATGAGACCCGGGTGGCCGAGGACGGCGGCAAGGCTCTGGAGCTCTACCGTCTCTTCCGCCCGGACCTGGTCCTCCTGGACATCATGCTCCCGGTGATGGACGGCTGGGCGGTCTGCGCCAAGATCCGCGAAACGGACAAAACCCCCATCATCATGCTCACCGCCAAGGGCGAGACCATCGACAAGGTCGCCGGCCTGGAGATGGGGGCGGATGACTACATCGTCAAGCCCTTTGAGATGAAGGAGGTCTTGGCCCGGGTCCATGCGGTGCTGCGCCGCCTGGGCGGGGACGACGGCAAGGCCAAGCTGCTGACCTACGAGGGACTGGTCATCAACCTGGACTCCTACGAACTGGAGGTCAACGGCAAACGGGTGGACACCCCGCCCAAGGAGCTGGAGCT
>JAAWAE010000094.1 GCA_022792035.1 Ruminiclostridium sp.
GCGCACCGCGCCTGCTTTGAAGCTATCATCGTACCGAGGTGGTGGCGTTCCCTTTTTTGTCCTTTTCTGTTCCATGCTTTTGTGCTCCTTTCCTTTCCAGTTTACGACTGATTCCTCTGTCCGTCAATACGGGTATGGGGCAGTCCTTCCGCTATGAGGGGATTGCCTACACCGTCACCATCTCGGAGGTGTCCCTTTTCCCTCAAGGCTACGCCGCTGTTCTGACCCAGCGGGAACTGCTAGATGAACCATCTGTCATTGTGGCTGATATCGGCGGCTGGACGGTGGATCTAATGAGGCTGGACAATCGCATCCCCAACGCTGCCACCTGCCGGAGCCTGGAACTGGGCATGATTCGATGCTTGGATGAGATCGCAGAACAGGTCCACCGCACTCTGGGCCTATCCATGACAGCGACGCAGATCGAGAGCGTCCTTCGAGGCGGCGTGAGCAGCGTAGACGGCAGGGCCAGAGAGATCATCCAGCGGGAGGCTGGAGTTTATGTTCATCATCTTCTGTTCGCCATCACGGAAAGCGGCTTGGATATCCGGGCCATGCCTACTATCTTTTTGGGCGGTGGAGCGGCCATCATGAAACGCCATGTCCAGGCTAGTGACGGACTTTTCCAGCCTCTGATTTTGGACGACGTATCCCTGAACGCCAAGGGCTATGAGCGCCTTGTGGGCCAGCTGTCACGGAGCGCGAAGAATGGCTGAGAAGCAGCGGTTGAACCTATCTTTTTCCATGACATCCCCTCAGCAGCGGGAGGCGTGGAGGATTCTCCGTGCTATCCCCACCGGACGGCGGACGGAGGCAGTGTGCCGGGCGGTCTGTCAAGCCGATTTAGTGGATACGATTCGCACCGTGATCCGGGAGGAGCTGCAAGACATCCACATTACAAACGAAAACAATACGGGAACACAGGCCGGGGACGTCGATGAGGATGTCCTCGGCTTTTTGCGTTCCCTGCAAGATGGAGGTGATATTTCATAATTCGCTATTTTGACCTATTCGCGGGGATCGGCGGGTTTCGGGCCGGACTGGACCGTGCAGGCGGCTTTCAGTGTGTCGGACACTGCGAGATCGACAAATACGCCGACGCCAGCTACCGCGCCATCCACGCCATTAGAGAGGAGGAGTGCTACTATCCGGACGCCAGAAAAATTGACCCCGGAGCTATGCCGGACTTTGATCTGCTCTGCGCCGGTTTTCCGTGCCAACCCGTCAGTCTCGCTGGAAAACGCAGGGGATTCTCAGACCCAAGGGGTTCCTTGTTCTTTGAGATTGCCCGACTGGCTGAAGCCCGGAGACCTGCGTATCTTTGGCTTGAGAACGTGGTCGGATTGTTGTCGCATGACCAAGGCCGGACGTTTTGCACCATCCTCACCACGCTTCATGACCTGGGGTACGGTTTGGAATGGATGGTGCTTAACAGCGCCCGGTTTGGAGTCCCGCAATACCGGCGGAGGGTGTTCCTTATCGGATATCTTGATCCCCGATGCGCCGGGAAAATACTTCCTGTCTTCGGAACAGGTGGAAAAACTCTTATACAAGTCCTCGGCGGACACCAGGGAGAGCGGGTCTACGATCCGGCAGGAGTAGCCTGTACCCAAACCGCCGGCGCCGGCGGCATGGGCGGCAAGACCGGGTTGTACCTAGTCGACCTGTGCGTGGGGGAGCCTCGCCGGACAAATCTGGCCCGATGCCTTACCGCCCGGTATGGACAGACCACTCTATTCAATCATCCAAGAGAGCGGTCCGGCGTGCTGTGCGGCGGGCGTGTCCGCCGCCTCATGCCCCGCGAATGCCTGCGCCTCCAGGGTTTTGCCGAGGATCAGATCGACCGGTTGCTGGCCATCACCTCGGATACCCAAGCCTACAAACAGGCCGGGAACAGCGTTACTGTCAATGTTATTGAAGCCATCGGACGGCGGCTTCGGGCGGTAGACGAGGAACTGCGGAGGGATGCTGTGTGATCGGGATAAAAGACCAGTGCTTTGGTGTAGAGGTAGAAATGACGGGTACCACCCGAGAGAAAGCTGCCCAGGCACTGGCGGATCATTTCGGGACAGCCCCCCACTATCACGGCGGGGTCTATGATTCCTGGTCCGTGAAGGACCCGGAGGGGAAAACCTGGAAGGTGATGCGGGACAGCAGCATCCGGGCAGAGCGGAAAACGGCGGACGGTTATGAACGAATACACGATTCAGATTACCAAGTGGAGTTGGTTACGCCCAAACTTACTTATGCGGAAATGCCCAAGTTCCAAGAATGTGTGCGCCAGGTACGCAGGGCCGGGGCGAAGATCAACGACTCTTGCGGTCTCCATGTTCATGTAGATGCCGCCAGCCACAACCGTCAGAGCCTGAAGAACCTCATCGGGATCATGTATTCAAAAGAGGATATCCTGTTCAAAGCCTTACAGGTCAACGAGTCGAGAGCGGAACGCTGGTGTAAAAAGGTCCGGGAGCCAATGCTGCGGGAAGCAAGAAGATTGTCTTCTGATGAGACCAAGGATTTTACCAAGCTGGAAGAAGTCTGGTACGAAGGGGACATCAGCAGTCAGGAACATTACAACTGGACCCGTTACCACGCCCTGAACCTCCACTCCGTATTTTATCGTGGAACAGTGGAGTGGCGCTGCTTCAATTCCACCCTCCACGCCGGACGGGCAGCAGCCTATGTGAATCTGTGCCTTGCCATCTCCGCCCAGGCTATTGCCCAGCGGAGCACGGTCATGAAAAAGACCCACAGCGACAATGAGCTGTTCACTTTCCGGGTGTGGCTGGTGCGCCTGGGCCTCAACGGGGAGGAATTCAAGAACACCCGGAACCATCTCCTCGCTAACTTGGACGGCGACCGGAGCTGGCGTTATGGCAAGGAAAACTATGACGTCAACAAGAAGAAAAAGAAACACCGTGAAGCAGAGAGGTGATTTTTTGAGAATTCGTATTGATGAGAGAACCTACGAAGGAAGCGCCGAAGAAATCATGGACCAGCTTCGTCTGGAAACCTTCGACCCCACTGAATTTCCCGACACAGAGAGCTACATCTGGCAGCTGCGCAGCAGCTTCATTCGTACCACGGAATTGGACTGTGATTTGCCGGATTCTGGTCTGGAACGGCAGGCAGGCGCCATGATCGCCCAACTGGCTAAGGTGGGTGTAAATGGTAAGATAAAGCATACCAATATGCGCCACTGAAAGGATACCAAACGTCGCCACAAAAGGGGCCAAATCTCGCCACGAAGTATACCACGGAAGCCGGAGGCAACCATCTGGTAAAATGATGAGGAGACTCACC
>JAAWAE010000095.1 GCA_022792035.1 Ruminiclostridium sp.
AAAGATGGACGGTAGGGCTTTACCGTCCATCTTTTCGCCGCTTATTCTAAATATTTATCACTGATATCGCAGGCTTCCACAGCCAGAAGCATCCCTAAACGGAAACCGTAGGAAAATCTTTCCTCCCGGTCAATATCCTTTGAATCGCAGATCAGCTGCTGATATTTTTCAAATAATTCCTTCTGTTCCTCAGTAAATGTCGCGCAAAGAGCCTTCTCTGCCTTCCCTCGTTCATCTATATTTCCCCTTTCATTCTACTCAATATTTGAGTAGAATCCAATACTCAAAGGTTGAGTTTAGTATACTATTCTCGATGGAAGGAGGTCCGACGAAAGGCAAGCAATAAACCGCGGGTCGCCGAGGGCGGCGTCCCCTACACATAAGGTAGGTTTCTCACACCTAACAACAGGACACCGGGACGCGTGGTACCACGTCTCCCGGTGTCCTGTTCTATTGGTGCGGCGTACCGCCTACCCATGAGGGGCCGCCTTCGGCGGCCCACTTTTGTCGAAGGCACCCTTTCAGTCCTCAGCCTTTGGCCCCCTGCGCAGGGTGGTCCACACCGCTTCATAAAGCTCCTGGAAAACCGATGCCCGAACCACTTCCGGCTCATCCGGGTCAATCTCCTCCCCAGCCCGGAGGCAGTCCCGCTTCTTCAACTCGTGCAGGCATGTGGACGCCCCCCGCTGAAAGGCCGACGTCGTCTTGCGCGCAGAGTCCAGCGCCCGGTCGATCTCTCCGTAAATGTCCTCAGCCTCCGGGTCGATCTGCCAGCGGTCCCCGTTCTCCTTGGACCCGGTGAGGGTCTCACAGGCCCCGCGCAAAAATCCTTTCGGCGTGGGCGCTTCCCGGCCCAGACGGTTCAGTGTCTCCGCACCCTCCTGGAGGAACTGCGCCCGCGCCGCCCGGGTCCGCTCCAGCAGCGCGGACATCGTCTCCCGGTCCATCCCGGTTGGCATCTCCGCTCTGCCGTCCAGGATATCCTGATACCCTTGGATCGTCTCATCAAAGGCGGTAAGCTGGTCCCGATATTCCGTCAGGGACGTTTCGTTCTGCTGGCTGATGCAGGCCCCTACTCTGCACAGATTCAGGTAATAGCGCAGCAGACCTTCCGGCATTTCCTCCAGAGTGCGGTCCTCCTGGCTGGCAGCGGCCGCCTCGGAAAGCTCCAGGGTATCGAAGCGGTCTTTGAGGTCTCGCGGATTTTTCTCCTGCTCTCCCAGCAGCCTGTCTGAGATCTGGTTCAGCGCGTCATTTTTTGGCTGAAACAGCGTCTGCCCTGGGGAAAAAACAGCGTTTCGTTGGAAAAGCGGCGCAAAATTCGTTACGTTCATGGTTTCCACCTCTCTGTCCTTCCTCAAAACTACATTGGTTATATCGGCACGTTTTACACTTGAACTTAGTCTGTTTTAAGAAAAAATAGCCATCCTGCTTCCAGGACGGCTATTTTCACGGTCTTCATTGCGATGTTCAGTGCCCCCGAAAACCCTCACTGGTGCAGATACACCTCCACCTGGGGATAGGGGATGCCGATGCCTTGGGCATCAAAGGCGGTTTTGATCTGCTCCAGCAGGTCATAATAGACCTCCCAGTAATCCGCCGTCTCGCACCAAACCCGGACGGTATACTCCACCGCGCTGTCCCCGTGCTTGGACATCCGGGCAAAAGGCTCCGGGTCCTGGAGGACCTTTTTGTGGGCATGGACCACTTCCAGCAGGGTCTCCTTCACCCGCTCCGCCGGAGCATCGTAGGATGCCCCCACCACCAAGTCCACCCGGCGGCTGGGTTCGGCGGAGTAGTTGCGCACCTGGGTGGAAACCACGGTGCTGTTGGGCAGCACCAGACGGCAGTTGTCCGTCGTGTTCAGCTTCGTGTGGACCATACCGATCTCCACCACGGTCCCGGCGGCGTCGCCGATCTCCACATAGTCCCCCACCATGAAGGGTTTCGTGCTCAAAATGGTCAGGCCCCCGGCTAAGTTGGACAAGCTGTCCTGCACCGACAGGGAAATGGCTAAGCCGGCGATGCTCACCAGGGCGATCAGGGACGTGGCGTTGATCCCCAGGGACTGGGCCACGATGGCCACCGTCACAAACCATAGGACAATATTCACCGCGGAGCGGATGAAGGCATGGAAGCTCTTTTCGATATGCCCCCGGTCCAGACCACGGTCCAGGACGCGCAGCAGGATGCGCTTTACGATCAGGCACACGCACAGCAGCAGCACTGCCACGATGACTACCTTCAGGTTCTCCTCCCAACCGCTGCGGGAGAGGTTGTTGATGGCTGTCTCGACGCTGTTTTCCAGTGCTTCGGTATCTGGCTGTTCCATAACGCTCTCCTTTTTTCTGTTTTTATGATAGAAAGAGAGGGCAAAGACATAGCTTTGCCCTCTCTTGTGTGTCTGTGTGAGGTCTGTCACGCTACGCCTGCTCACGACGCGGCTCTAAGCCCCTCCGGCTACGGCGGACCCATCCGGGACCTTCGGTCCCTCCTTGGGCTCCGCCTTCGCTCCGGGTCTTAGCCCGCTGTTCGCGACGGCTTCGCGCTTCTTATTCCTCGATCTCAGTAACAACGCCGGAACCAACGGTACGGCCACCCTCACGGATAGCGAAACGCAGGCCCTTCTCGATGGCGATGGGGGTGATCAGCTCGACCTTCATAACCACGTTGTCGCCAGGCATGCACATCTCAACGCCGTCGGGCAGGG
>JAAWAE010000096.1 GCA_022792035.1 Ruminiclostridium sp.
GATATTGACCGGGAGGAAAGATTTTCCTACGGTTTCCGTTTAGGGATGCTTCTGGCTGTGGAAGCCTGCGATATCAGTGATAAATATTTAGAATAAGCGGCGAAAAGATGGACGGTAAAGCCCTACCGTCCATCTTTTCCTTTTAAGTAAAGTCCACATTCGCGGTAGTGTCCGCTGGGGTGTCTGCCGGGGTACCCGTCGAAGTATCTGTCGGAGTATCCGCCGGGGTATCCGCCGGAGGATCTGAGGGCGCAGCACTCGCCCCCTCCGTACCCGTCTGGGCCTCCTGCGTCACGGCACTGCTGGCCTTCCCATCCTTCTTCGTCTCGATGGGATAAGCCAAGCCCTGCATGAACCCGTCACCCTGATTGCAGAATACCTCCCCGCCGATGACCTCCTTGTGGTAGACCAGGATGCTGGCCCAGATCCCCTCCTGGAGCCCGGGATAATTGCACACTGCGTAAGTATAGCGTTTGACCTTCTTCCCGGCGTAATCCTTCAGCTGGAACCCCTGGCTCTCCTGCAAGGCAAGGTATTCGTCATAAGAGGCGTCGAAGGTGTCGGGGATCTGTACCTCTTCCACGCTGGCGGCTTCGGGGCCTACCACCCAGCCAAAGCCTTCCAGGAAGGCGATCCGGGTCTCGTTGCTGCGCACGCCCTTGGTGCCCTGGTGGACCACGGAGACCGCCTGGGTCTCCCGGATGTCCCGGACCAGACCGAGCCCCGCCCCCACCACGCCGATGGCCAGGACCAGGACCAAGCATCCCGCCGCCAGTCTGCCCCGGTGGACCTTTTTTGTGATGATAATCATAGCAAGCAGCTCCTCTCCTCCCGTATGCGGGGGAAAATCTTTCTCCATACCCTATGTCATTTGCCGGGAAAGTATGTTAAAATACCAGGACGAGAAGCACAGGAAAGGAGAGACGGCCCATGGAACGTTTGGATAAATTGCTGGCCGCCACAGGCCGCTGGTCCCGGAAGGAGGCCAAGGCCCTGATCAAAAGCGGACGGGTCCTGGTGGACGGACAGCGCCCCAACGGGCCCGAGGACAAGGTCCCGCCGGAGGCGCTGCTCACTCTGGACGGCCGTCCCCTGGCTGCGGACCGCTATACCTATCTCATGCTCCACAAGCCGCCGGGGGTGGTCTCCTCCACCCAGGACCCCCGGGACCCCACCGTCCTCACCCTCCTGCCGCCGCACCTGCAAAAAACCGGCCTCTTCCCCGTGGGCCGTCTGGACAAGGACGCCGAGGGTTTATTGCTGCTCACCAACGACGGCCCCCTGGCCCACCGCCTCCTCTCGCCCCGCCGTCATGTGGACAAGGTCTATTATGTAGAGACCGAAGGGAGCCTGACCCCAGAGGACCAGCAGGCCCTGGCCCAGGGCGTCACCCTGAGGGACGGGACCCTGTGCCTCCCCGCCCGCCTGGAGCGCCTGGAAGCGCCGCAGACGGCTCTGGTGACCATCCAGGAGGGGAAATACCACCAGGTCAAGCGGATGCTGGCAGCCCAGGGCAAGCCGGTGCGCCGGCTGAAACGCCTTGCCATGGGTCCGCTCACCCTGGACCCGCAGCTGCCGCCGGGAGCCTGGAGGCCTCTGTCGCAGAAAGAACTTGCCGCTCTGCACGCGCTGGAGGAATAATTTCGGCGTTTTCCACAAAAATATGTGAGAAGGCTATTGAAATCACAAAAGGAACCCGGTATAATACATTGTGTAGAATCATGGTCATCCACAGCATCCGTTCCGCCTGCCGGCGTTTGGACTGGCAGACATATTTTGGGAACGACGTGGGAAAGAGGAGGAAGGGACAATGTCCAGCAGAATTTTTCAAAGCATCGTACTTCAAATGAAGGAGTGTACGGACCGTGTCATCGGCGTCATCGACGACCAGGGGACTGTGGTATCCTGCAACCACTTATCCTGGATCGGCGAGAAATGGGACGGCGCCGCTTCCGCCTTGAACAGCCAGGAATCAGCGGCGGTGGTCTATGGAGACAAGACATTCAAAACCTTGGCCAACCGCAGCGCCCGCTTTGATTACGCCGCCTTTACTCAGGGCAGCGACGAGCAGGCCAAACTCATCTGCTCCATGGTTACTGTGGCCCTCAACAGCGCCAAGGCGTACTATGAGGAAAAGCACGACAAGACCGCTTTTGTCAAGAGCATCATTTCCGACAATATCCTGCTGGGGGACATCTATGTCCGGGCCAAGGAACTCCACTTTGCCTCTGAAGCCCAGCGGGCCGTGTTCCTGGTGCGGCAGGTGGGTTCGGCGGAGATCGCCGCGGTGGATGTGGTGCAGAGTATGTTCTCCGACAGCCAGGAGGATTTCGTCATCTCCATCAGCGAGAGCGACATCGTGGTCATCAAAATGCTGGGGGAGAACGCCGACAGCAAGGAGATCTATAAGATCGCCAAAAACATCGAGAACAACCTGGCCCAGACCCTGAAGATCAAGACCACCATCGGCATCGGCACCGTGGTGGGCCACATCCGGGACCTGGCCCGGGCCTACAAGGAGGCCGGGGTGGCCATCGACGTGGGCAAGGTCTTCGACACCGAGAAGTCCATCATCAACTACGAGAACCTGGGCATCGGCCGCCTGATCTACCAGCTGCCCACGGTGATGTGCGAGATGTTCCTCCAGGAGGTTTTCAAGAAAAATCCCATCGACGCTTTGGACCAGGAGACCCTGTTCACCATCAACAAGTTCTTTGAGAACAACCTCAACGTCTCTGAGACGGCCCGGAAGCTCTTCGTCCACCGCAACACCCTGGTCTACCGGCTGGAGAAGATCAAGAAGCTCACGGGCCTGGATCTGCGGGAGTTTGACGATGCCATCACCTTCAAGGTTGCCCTGATGGTGAAAAAATATCTGGTCTCCCGGGGCATCGAGTCCTGAGACGGGGGCAAGTCTGTTTTGAAGGAGTGTTATTTTGATTCGCCTGACCGATGTACACAAGCAATATGAAAACGGGACGAAGGCCCTCAAGGGCGTGCGCCTGGAGATCGCCGACGGCGACTTCGTCTTTCTGGTGGGCCGCTCCGGTTCGGGGAAGTCCACCATCGTCAAGCTCATCACCGGGGAGATCCAAGCCACCGCCGGGCGGCTGATGGTCAACGGCTACAATCTGCGGGACATCAGCCAAAAGCAGATCCCCCTCATGCGCCGCACCCTGGGGGTGGTTTTCCAGGACTTCCGTCTCATCGAGAAGAAGACCGTGGAGGAAAACCTGGAGGTGGTCATGCGGGCTGTGGGGGCCACGCCCCAGGAGATCAGCCGCCGCATCCCCTACATACTGGGGCTGGTGGACCTGAAGAACAAGGGCCGGCAGTATCCCAATCAACTCTCCGGCGGGGAGCAGCAGCGGGTGGCCATTGCCCGCGCCCTGGCCAATAACCCCAGCGTCATCATCGCCGACGAGCCCACGGGGAACCTGGACCCTGCCCGGTCCCTGGAGATCATGTCCCTGCTGGTAAAAATCAACAAGATGGGGACGACGGTCCTGGTGGTGACCCACGAGCGGGAGCTGGTCAACCGCTTTGACAAGCGGGTCATCGCCATTGAAAACGGCAGGATCATCAGCGACGCCGCGGGGGGGGGGTATTATAACAATGGGCGCTAATCAACTTATGTATCATATCCGGGATGGTTTCCGCAGTATCTTTACCCATGGGCTGATGTCCTTTGCCTCCGTGTGTATGATCCTGGCCTGCCTGCTGATCATGGGGTCGTTTTCCCTGGTGGCGGTGAATGTGGGGCATATGCTCCAGGAGCTGGAAGATGAAAATGAATTTCTGGCTTTCGTGGACGAAAATTACACCGAGGACGAGGCGCGGGCCCTGCAATCCCGGCTGGAGAGCATCACCAATGTGTCTGAGGTGACCTTCACCACCCGGATGGAAGCCAAGAGCAACTTCATCGGGACCCAAGAGAACCAGAATATGTTTACCGACGTGCCCAACGAGACCTTTCGGGACCGCTTCCACGTCCATGTGGTGGACATCGAGCAGATGGAGGACACCGTGGAGCAGGTGAAGCAGGTGCCCGGCATCGCGGACACCAAGGCGTCCATGGAGATCGCCAACGGCTTCGTCATGCTGCGCAACGTGGCCAGCGGCGTGGCCATCATCATGATCGTGGTGCTGGTGGTGGTGTCGGTGTTCATCATCTCCAACACGGTGCGCATCGCCACCTTCACCCGCCGGGAGGAGATCGCGGTGCTGCGGATGTGCGGGGCCAGCAACTGGTTTATCCGGGGGCCCTTCCTGGTGGAGGGCGTGATCCTGGGCTTGACGGGAGGCATCATCGCCTATGTGGCCCAGTGGGGCATTTACCGGCTCATCCAGAACTCCATGGAGAACAGCGGGATTTTGGACATCATCAGTGCCGTTCCCTTTTCCAACATGGCCCTGGTCATCCTCGCGGTCTTCCTGGGGGTGGGCTTTTCCATTGGAGCCGGAGGCTCGGCCATTGCCATCGGCAAATTCTTGAAGATATAAGGGGGGCGAGGACAGTGAGCAAAAAGCAAGGACGGGACCCCATGCGCTTTCAAAAACGCGTGATATCCGTGATCGCGGTGATCCTGTGTCTGTCCCTGATCTTGAGCCTGGTAGCCGGGCTGTTGGTGTATTGAATCAGCAAAGAAGCGGTGCCGGAAGGGGCCGCTTCTTTTCGTGAAGGCAGGACTGTTTGGACGATACCAACGAGAGGAGGACCAACGACATGAAAAAACGATGGATTTTGAGTGCATTGTCAGCCATTCTGCTCCTAGGGCTGTTTGGCTGCGGGCAAAAGCAGGAGGAAGAGACAGCGACTGTGTGCAATACCTTTGCCCAGACATCGCTGGAAAAAGGCCAGGATGCTCAGGCGGCGCAGCCGCAGCGGGAGGGCCCGGTGGGCCAGACACCGCTGGGCCAGATGGAAGAGCCCGAAGAGATCATCATGAAAACATATTACGAGATGAGCGACGGGACCTGGAAAACAGATGACTACAGCTATCGGTATAAGCTGGTGCTGACGGGGAGATTGCACAACGCCGCCAAAGATACCACCTACACGATCCTGAGCAACACCAAGGACATCACCTTTGACCAGGCTTGGAAGGCGAGCGGATTGAGCAGTCATTCGGAGGATTACTTTGACGAGGAGGACGCTGTTTTTGTAGCCATCCAATAAGACACAGCGGAAAGGAGCGTTATGAAAGACAAGCGGAAACGGACGATCCCCCTGGGACGAGCGGTACTGCTGTGCGTTTTGTGCCTGCTGGCCGGCATGGCGGTGGTGCTGGGGCTTCTGGGGGGCATGCTGGGCCGGGACGGCGTGACCCTGCTCCAGGCCAACTATCTCATCGAAAAAACCTTTGTGGGGGAGTATGACCGGGAGGCGTACATGGACACGGTGCTGAACACCATGGTGGAGGCCCTGGGGGACCGCTGGTCCTACTATCTGGACGCGGAGAGCGTGCAGCAGACCCAGGAGACCCGGAGCAACGCCTATGTAGGCATCGGCATCACCATCAGCCAGGAGGCCATGGACGGCCTGGAGATCCTCTCCGTCACCCCCGGCGGCGCGGCCCAGGCGGCGGGGATACAGCCCGGGGAGATCATCCGCAGTGTGGACGGGACGGTCATCACCAAAGAGAACCGGGAGGAGATGGTGGATGCCATCCGGGGCCAGGAGGGGACCTCCGTGGTCCTGACGGTAGAGGGGGCGGACGGCGTGCAGCGCACCGTGGAGATCGTCCGCGGCACCATCCAGGGCGTCTCTGCCCAGTGGTCCATGCTGGAAGGGCAGGTGGGGTATCTCACCATCGCCAACTTCTATTCCGGAACGGCCCAGCAGGTCTCCCAGGGGCTGACGGAATTGGTCAAGCAGGGGGCGCAGGCCCTGGTGTTGGATGTGCGCTTCAATCCCGGCGGCTACGTCACAGAGATGACGGAGATCTTGGACCAGCTGCTGCCGGAAGGGGACATCTTCCGCAGTGAGGACTACCGGGGCCGGGAGTACGTCTACCAGTCCGACGAGATGGGGACCTTCCTGCCCATGGCGGTGCTCATCAACGGGGACAGCTACAGCGCCGCGGAGTTCCTAGCGGCCCAGCTCCAGGAGAGCGCCGGGGCGGTGCTGGTGGGGGCGCAGACCAGCGGGAAAGGGTTTTCTCAAAGGCTCCTGCCCTTGGTCGGGGGCGGAGGACTGAACCTCTCCACCGCCCGCTATTTCACCGGCGCCGGCCGCTCTCTCATCGGCACGGGCCTCACGCCGGACCTGCCGGTGGAGATGGACGAGGAAACCCAGATCAAGTGTTATCGAGGCCAGCTCCCCCCGGAGGAGGACCTCCAGCTCCAGGCGGCACTGGAGGCTCTGGCCGGAGAATGATAGAAAAAATAAGGCCGGACGGAGGCAGAAATTGCGCCGGTCGGCCTTTTTTTCAGAAAAAAAGGGGCAGAAGGGCGGAAGGGGCCTTTCCAGCCCTTGACAGACCGCCGGAAACTTTCTATAATATTCAAACGTATATCCAGAAAGCGTTCTTTTTTAATTAAATGTGTTAGCTGCAAAACATACGATCACGAAAGGTGAGTGACTATGGCAAAGGAATATAGACTCAGCCCCGAGCGGCTGGAAGAGCTCAAGAAGGAACAGGTTTACCTCAAAACCGTCCGGGAAAAAGAGGTGGCGGACCTCATCAAGGAAGCCCGCTCCTTCGGCGATCTGTCGGAGAACAGCGAATACGACGAGGCCAAAAACGAGCAGGGCAAGCTCTACTCCCGCATCGCGGAGCTGGACGAGATCCTGTCCAATTACACCCTCATCACCGAGCAGGAGAGCAGCATGGACATGGTCCATGTGGGCAACACCGTGACGGTGGAGGACGTGGAGTTTGAGGAGAAGATGACCTATCAGGTGGTGGGCTCCCAGGAGGCCGACCCCATGAACGGACGCATTTCGGAGGAATCCCCCTTCGGCAAGGCCCTCCTGGGCCGGAAGGCCGGGGAGGACGTGGTGGTGGAGGCCCCGGAGGGGAACATCCACTACAAGATCATCGAGATCCACCGCTGAGCGCCCCCATAGAAAACGGATACACGAGAAGGAGCAGCAGAGTTATGGAAAAGAATAAGACGGAAAACGCGGCGCCGGAGCAGGACCTTTCCCAGATCCTAAAAGTACGCCGGGAGAAGTTAAAGACCCTCCAGGAGGCGGGACAGGACCCCTTCCACCAGACGAAGTTCCAGGTATCCATCCACGCCCAGGAGCTCAAGGACCGCTTTGAGGAGCTGGAGGGACAGACGGTGACCATCGCCGGCCGGCTCATGTCCAAGCGGGGCATGGGCAAGGTGAGCTTCTGCGACCTCCAGGACAAAACAGGCCGCATCCAGCTCTACGCCCGCCGGGACGAGATGGACGAGGCGGTGTACAGCGCCTTTAAGAAATACGACATCGGCGACATCGTGGGGGTGGAAGGCATCGTCTTTCGCACCCAGCGGGGGGAGATGAGCGTGAACTGCCGGACAGTGACCCTGCTGTCCAAGTCCCTGCGCCCCCTGCCGGAGAAGTTCCACGGCCTGACGGACAAGGAGCTGCGCTACCGCCAGCGGTATGTGGACCTCATCGTCAACCCCGACTCCCGCCGGAATTTTGAGATCCGCAGCCGCTTCGTCAGCTATCTGCGCACCTTCCTGGACGGCCGGGGGTATATGGAGGTGGAGACGCCGGTGCTCAACACCATTTCCGGCGGGGCCACGGCCCGTCCCTTCATCACCCATCACAATACCCTGGACATTGATATGTATATGCGCATCGCCACCGAGCTGCACTTAAAGCGGCTCATCGTGGGGGGCCTGGAGCGGGTCTATGAAATCGGCCGCTTCTTCCGCATCGAGGGCATGGACACCAAGCACAACCCGGAGTTCTCCACCGTGGAGCTCTACGAGGCCTATGC
>JAAWAE010000008.1 GCA_022792035.1 Ruminiclostridium sp.
ACCCTGGAATACGACGACGTGATGAACGTCCAGCGTGAGGTCATCTACAAGCAGCGCCGCCAGGTGCTGGACGGCGAGGATGTGGGTCCCTCCGTGAAGAACATGATCCGCCGCTGGATCGAGACCTCCATCCACGGCAACCTGGGCGAGGCCAAGCACTTCACCCAGGAGACCTTCCAGCAGGCGGTGGAGCCGTTCCGGGGTCTTTTCTTCGCCCCCGACGATCTGATGTTCACCGAAGATGAGCTGAAGAACTACAGCGCCGCCAAGCTGGTGGAGCTGGTGGCCGAGAAGGCCCAGACGGTGTATCAGGCCAAGGAGGACTCCCTGGGCGACGAGCTGATGCGGGAGCTGGAGCGGGTCATGATGCTCCGGGTGGTAGACGAATACTGGATGGACCACATCGACGCCATGGAGGAGCTGAAAAAGGGCATCGTCCTGCGGGCCTACGCCCAGACCAACCCCGTGGACGCCTACAAAAAGGAAGGCTTCGAGATGTTCGAGGGCATGATCCAGGCCATCCAGGAGGAGACCATCCGCCGGATCTTGACCGCCCGGGTCCAGACCAACGAGGTCAAGCGGGAGCGGGTGGCCAAGGTCACCGGCGAGTCCAGCGGCAGCGACGAGACCCTGCGCAAGGAGCCTGTCCGCAAGGCCGTCAAGATCGGACCCAATGACCCCTGCCCCTGCGGCAGCGGAAAGAAGTATAAGAAGTGCTGCTATCTGAAAGACAAGGCCGCGCAGTGACGAAGCGCGCAGCCGTCGCGAGCAGCGGGCTAAGACCCGGAGCGCAGGCGGAGCCCAAGGAGGGACCGAAAGGTCCCGGATGGGTCCGCCGGAGCCGGAGGGGCTTAGAACCGCGTCAGCGAGCAGGCGCAGCGTGACAGTCCCGTAAACAGGAGGATCTATGTCCTTTACCCAAACCAACACCAACGGCGTGGTATTCCACACCGCCGACGCCTTCACCGCCGCCGGCGGTGTCCGCCACGGCTTCGCCTCCCGCCTGGGGGGCGTCAGCCCCGCCCCTTGGGACAGTCTGAACATCAGCCTCTCCCGAGGGGATGAACCCCGGCGTGTCCGGGAAAACTATCGCCGCCTCTGTGCGGCCCTGGGCACTGACGAGCACTGCATCGCCATGACCCGTCAGGTCCATTCCGATTTTATTCGTCCCGTGGGACGAAAGGACGCCCTGCAAGACCCCCTGGACCCGCTGGACGCCGACGCCGACGGTCTCATCACCAACCAGCCGGGGGTCTGCCTGACCATCTTTTACGCCGACTGCGTGCCGGTGCTGCTCTACGACCCCAAGGGGAAGGTGATCGCCGCCGTCCACTCCGGCTGGCGGGGGACCTCCCTGGCCATCGCCGCCCAGGCCGCAAAGAAGATGGTATCGGAGTACGGCAGCAAGCCCGAGGACATTCTGGCGGCCATTGGTCCCGCCATCGAGCCTTGCTGTTTTGAAACCCACAGCGACGTTCCCGATGCCTTGCGGGAGCGGCTGGGGGACGGGGTTTCCCCCTACATGCAAGCGAAGCAGAACGTGCCGGGGAAGTTTTCCGTGGATTTGAAAGGCATCATCCGCTGGGAACTGGAGAATGCGGGGCTTGTCCCGGCGCATATAGATACCCTGCCCCTTTGCACCTGCTGTGCGCGGGACCTATACTGGTCCCACCGCCGCCAGGGCGGCGAGCGGGGGAACCACGCGGCGATGCTGCAATTAGCATAAAGCTTTCGTCCACCTTTCTCGAAAGGTGGCGCGGTCCCGGGGCAGAGCCCCTGGCAAAAGGAGGTTTCCCATGAAATTCGTGAAGTTTATTGTTGGTTATTGGAGGAATACAGACCTGCCATTTCACATCAAACTAGCCGATCTCTGGTCGTACCTTTTCCCCAGCCGGAAAGCAGGCACCCCGCTTTATGGCATCCGTAAAGACTGATGGGATCGGGCTTCGCCCGACCCCCGCAGGGCTCTGCCCTGCACCCGCAAGGGGCGCTGCCCCTTGACCCCGGCACCTTTTGAAAAAGGTGCACGAAAACTTTAGTCAGGAGGTAGTGCGTATGGCCTTGCCCCGCGTCCCCAAGAAACGAAAAAAAGCAAACAAGCGGCGAAGACCTGTCCGCCTGCCTCTCTCCACCGAGAAGATCCGCCAAGTCACCACCACCTGCCGCGCCCTCCTGCTCAAAGGCGGACCGGGCCGTCCCGTCCTGGCCAGCCTTGCCCTCCTGGCGGCAGGCGGCGCCATCGCCACCGGCGCGGCCCTCGGCGATACCTATTCGGTCTGCTACGCGGCCACGGTCCAGGGCAACACCCTGGTCTACTTCCAGGATGAGAGCGCCTACCAGCAGGCCCTCACCGAGGCCCAGGCCCAGGCGGAGCAGATCTTGGGGAGCATCCCCCCCATCCCCCAGGACGTCACCTTGGACAAAGCCCTGGCCCACCGGGACCGGGTGGCGGAGGGGTCCCAGCTCACCAACGCCATTTTGGA
This sequence comes from Ruminiclostridium sp., assembly GCA_022792035.1. Classification (GTDB taxonomy): domain Bacteria; phylum Bacillota; class Clostridia; order Oscillospirales; family Oscillospiraceae; genus Evtepia. Next base: position 2,484 of record JAAWAE010000008.1, read on the forward strand.
TTCCATCCCACAGTTGGAGCACGTCTACACGCTGTATGTGGACGGCAGTCTCGTCGGGGCCAGTGAGGACGCCTCTGTGCTCTACGAGGCGCTGAATCAGGTCAAGGAGGCCTGCGGGGCGGGGGAGCGCAGTCTGACCTTGGAGTTTGAGAACCAGGTGAGTTTGAATTACGAGTACCTTCCCGCGCAGACGGGAACGGTCACGGCCCAGGAGCTGACGGAAAAACTCCTCCGGCAGGCCCCCCGGACGTTTTTGTATACGGTCCAGCCGGGGGACACGGTGGAGCAGCTCCTGACCCGCTTTTCCATGACCATTGAGCGGCTCCAAGAGCTCAATCCGGACCAGGAGCTCTCCGCCCTGGACACCCAGGAGGACACCGGCTTCGGCCTGCCCGAGGACCTGGAGGTCAGTGAGGAGGAGATCGCGGATCTTCAAGTCCTGCTCACCCAGCTCACCGGGACGGCTCTGGAGCCGGGGCAGACTTTGGTCCTGGAGCAGCTGTGCCCTTTGTTGGTGGTGAACTCTGTAGAGGAACAGGCTTTGACCCGGGATGCCCTGCCGGAGCGGCTTTATGAGGACGATCCCAACCTCTTCATTGGCCAGCAGCGGGTGGTGCAGGAGGGAATTGCCGGGCGGGAGACGGCTTTGATCCGGGAGGTGAAACGCTGCGGCGTCACCGTCAGCACCATGGATCTGAGCACCGTTCCTCTGGAACCCTCTACGCCGCTGATCATCGCCGTGGGGACGAAGCCTCTGCCGGCGGGTTGTCTCTTCCTCTGGCCGGTACAGGGACCCATTACGTCGGATTACGGGTACCGCTTCCTCTTCGGGGAGACGAATTTCCACCAGGGTGTGGACATCGCCGCCCCCATGGGCACCGCCATCTGCGCCGGGGACAACGGCCAGGTGATCTTTGCCGGGGAGCGGGGGACGTATGGTAAGTTGGTCATTATTCAGCACGCCAACGGGTTTTTGAGTTATTATGGGCACTGTTCCAAGCTTTTAGTCCAGGCTGGGGATCTGGTGAGCCAGGGGCAGGTGATTGCTGCTGTTGGCTCTACGGGGCGGTCCACGGGACCTCACTGTCATTTTGAGCTGCGTTATGATGGCAATCCCATTGATCCTTTGCTGTACTTGCCTGGGAGCAACAATGCCCCTGCCCGCACCCAGGTGGAGGAAGAGCCGGAGGAAGAGGAGCCTGAGGATGGGGAGGACCCGGTGGAGGGCGAGACGCCTTATCCCATTGACCCCACCCAGCCCGAGGACCCCGAGCAGATTTTGCCGCCCTTTGGGGAGGACCCTGCCCCGCCGCCGGCGGAGCCGGAGGTGCCGGGGGAAGATCCGCCGCCTCAGTCTGGAGGCGAACCGGAGCCTGGGCAGGAGCCGGTGGGGCCGGAGGCGGAGGGGACGCCTGCTGATACAATTTCTTGACCCATAGGAAAAAGGGCCGGGTCCTTGTGACCCGGCCTTTTTTATTCCGTTGGCTTGTCGGGCAGGCCCGATCCTGGCTTCTGTCGGGCAGGCCCGATCCTGGCTTCGCCAGCCAGGGGGCTCTGCCCCCTGGACCCCCTGCCAGGGCTCTGCCCTGGACCCGCAAGGGGCGCCGCCCCTTGACCCCGCCACCTTTTGAAAAAGGTGGACGAAAACGTTATCCCTGCACTCGCTCCAGGAATACTTTGCCGGCGGAGCGGGCGAACAGTCTGGCGCCGGCCAGGGCTTCTTCCAGGGTATTGCCGTGGCTTCCGATTTCTACCAAGAGGGAACCTTTGGTTAATTGTTGGTTGAATCGGGCGGTTCGCAGGGTGGTTGGACGGGCCAGACCGGGCCACAGGGCGTTGATTTGGCCTTGGATATCCATGGCCAGGGCCAGGTGTTCCGGCCAGTCGGGGAAGTTCGCTCCGGCGTCGTCGGAGCCGCAAAGCAGCATCACCTGGGCGGTGGGTATGCCGTCTACAGTTAGCAGAGGTTTGTAGACGGTGCCGTCCGCCCCCACCAGGGCGTCTCGGTGCAGATCCAGCACCACTTGGATGGTGGGGTTTTCTGCCAGGATGGCTTCCACGCCTGCCCGGGAACGGTCATAAGCGCCGTCGTAGGAGGGGTAGTCGTACAGGGTTTTGTCATGGAGGACATTCAGCCCCATTTCCCCGAAAATTCGAGCGACCTCGTCCCCCACCCGTATGGTATTATAGGCGGGATCGGTGGTTCTGGCGGTGCCGGATTCCTGATAAGGGTGTTCTGCATCTTGGGCGTAGGCTTCCGTGGTGTGGGTGTGCATGATCAGGATTTGCGGTCCGGCTTCGGCGCTTTGGAAGGAGAGGGAACTGCCGCCCTGGGCAATGGCGGCCAGATCCAAGGTTTTTTCCGTGCGGTTGTAGACAGAACGGCCCTGATGGCTGATGTACCCGGCGCCGGAGCCGGTGAGGGTCCTGGCCTCCACCTTGTCGGGGGTTACGGACTCCGGCGGTTCTTCCTCGGCGGCGTCCTCTTTGTCGGGGTCCGGGGCCGGGGCCTTTTGGGGCGTTCCGGTTCCGGCGGACCATTGGGACAGCAGGGCGGATTCCCCCAGCAGCAGGCGCTGCACCAGGGGGACCGGCTCGTCCCCTCCGGCGGCAGGCGTGGCCAGCACGGCGGCGAACTGGTCCAGACCGGCGAAGGTCTCCAGGCTGTCCGGGGATGCGCCCCCTACGGTCATGCCCAGGCCCACCAGGGCCAGCAGGCCCGCCGTACCCCGGCGCAGGCTTTGGTTTGGCTTCGTTCTTCGTTTCATTTGCATCACGCTCCCGTTATCTCTAAGGGTATGCGTGGCGGCGGCGGGTGAGAACCGCCCCGGGATCTTTTTTAGGAGGTGCTTGTTTGAGAAAGCGTTTGGAGCAGCTCTGGGACAGCGAGGTGGTCCGCTTTCTGCGGGAATCGGTGCTGCTGTATTTCAGCTGCCGGGCACCCCAGGCGGCGGCTTGTCTGGCGTACTTCCTCTTGCTGACGGTGTTTCCTCTGCTGATCTGCGTGTCGTACATCCTTGGTATGGTGAACATCGACATCGCCAGTTTCATCACCAGCTTGGAGAGTGTCCTGCCCAAGGAGGCGCTGAGTGTGCTCAGCGGTTATTTGGGGTACATCTCTGCCCACCAAGGGGCGGGGCTGTTCATCGCGGGGCTGATGGCCTGCTGGTTCTCTGCCGCCGCGGCCTTTCGCACCATCACCCGGGTGATTTTGGATGTGTACACAGAGGTCTCCCAGTCCATGGTCCGGGGGATGGTGGTCAGCGTGGCCTTCCCCCTGGCGCTGCTGCTGACCATCGATTTGTCAGTGCTGGTGGTGACCACGGGGCAGCGGACCCTGGAGGTCATCGGGGCGCATCTGCCCTTTGACGTGGAGAGTTTTCAGCCCTGGAGCTGGCTGCGCTACCTGCTGCTGTTCTCCATTTTTTACCTCTTCCTTCTAGCGGTGTTCACCCTGGCCGCGCCCCGGGGAACGCCTCGGGTGCCCATGATGCTCAGCGGGTTGGTCTGCGCCCTGGCGTTGGTGACGGCTTCGGCGCTGTTTTCCTGGTTCATTGGGCTCTCCTCCCGCTATTCCCTGGTGTATGGCTCGCTGGTGTCCATCATCATTTTGCTGGTGTGGCTTTACCTGTGCGGACAGATCCTGTTTTTGGGGATCATCTTTACCAGCGTCTGGTATAAGCGCAGGCCGCTGAAGGGGGTGGACCTCTGGTCCAACTGGCGCTGAGGGGCGATTGCCCCGCGGCGGGAAAAAGGGCTTTTTCTTCCCCCATATCTGTGGTATAATGGAGCGTAAACAGACAAGATACAGGAAATCGGCCGTCCGAAGGACAGGCCGCTGAGATAGGAGCACTATGAAAGAGAAATTCGCACCGGCCCCGTCGTCGGAAGCCGACGGCATCATCGAGGGCCGCAACGCCGTCTTAGAGGCCATCCGGGCCGGGACGGCCATTGATAAGCTATATCTGCTGCAGGGGGAGGGGGACGCCGCCCTGCGCCACATCGCCTCCACCGCCCGGGAGCAGGGCGTGGTGGTCACCCACGCCGAGCGCCGCAAGCTGGACGCCATGAGCCGCACCCACGCCCACCAGGGGGTCATCGCCGTGGCGGCGGTGCGGGAATACGCCAGCGTGGAGGACATCCTGGCCGCCGCCCAGGCTAAGGGGGAGCCTCCCCTGCTGGTGGTCTGCGACGAGCTGACGGACCCCCACAATCTGGGAGCGGTGATCCGCACCGCCGAGTGCGCCGGCGCCCATGGGGTCATCATCCCCAAGCGGCGTTCGGCGGGGCTGACGGCGGTGGTAGCGAAAACCTCCGCCGGAGCAGTGAGCCATCTGCCGGTGGCCCGGGTGGCCAATCTGCCCTCTCTGCTCAAGGATTTGAAGAAGCAGGGGCTTTGGATCTTCGGCACCGCCGCCGACGCCTCCACCGCCCTGTACGACGCGGACTTGAAAGGGCCGGCGGCCATTGTCATCGGCTCCGAGGGCACGGGGATGGGCCGTCTGGTGGCCCAGACCTGTGACGTGCTGCTTCACATCCCCATGAAGGGCAAGCTCAATTCCCTCAACGCCAGCGCCGCGGCGGCCATTTTGTTGTATGAGGCCGTCCGGCAGCGCCGATAAAGGACGAAGGCGATGGCAAACGATAAGATTCGCTTAGGGGATATCCTTTGGGAGTATGCAGACTTCCCCCCGACGAAACCATCCTCTCTGGCCCCCAAGGCTCCGGAGCGGCGCAGCGGGGTCCGGGTCTCTGCACCCCCGCCGGTCCAAAAGCCCCATCCGGCGCCCGCCGCGCCTTCCGAACCGGCCCCCAAGACCCCAGCTGCAAAACCCCCCGTCCGTGAGGCGCCAAAGCCCAAAGCGCCCTCCCGGGACGCGGCCAAAGCCCACGCAAAAACCCATCCGCCGGACACGGCGGAACCGGTGTACGACTCCGCCCTGGAAAATACCCTCACTTATTCCGTCGGCGCCTTTGTCCAGGAAGAGCTGGCCAAGGCCGGACCGCCCCTGCCCCCCTCCCAGACCCCGGAACCCAAGGGCAAGGCGGAGAAGGTCAAGGAGCTGCTGGACCGCGCCACAAAACCCCCGTCCCAGCAGGACGCCCCCCCGCCGGAACCGGAGGAGGCGCCTGCCCCGCAGGAGGCGCCCGCCCTGCAGGAGGAAGTCCCCCCCGCCCCGCCGCAGGAGGCGCCCGCCCCGCCGGAGGAGGCCCCAGAGCCGGAGGCAGAGACAGAAGACGATGACGGCCCCGAGCTGCTCATCGACTTTGACGACGGCGAGGAACCCGGTGCCGAGGAAGAAGAGAACTTCCCCGAGGACGAACCTCTGGAGGAGGAGCGCCCGGAGCCGGAACGGCGGGTTTTCACGCCCCCCGAGCCTCCGATGGAGGAACCTGACCAGCCCTCCCAGAGCTGGCGGGAGCGTCAGGCCAAGGCCCGGACAGAGCCGCCCCCCGACGCCCCAGCAAACCAGCTGGCGGCGGAGTATGGCGAGGCCCTCCGCGGCCTGGGGGCGCGCACAGGGGTTGCCTTTGTGCTGGCAGGGCTGCTGCTGCTGATAACCTTTTCCCAGAGCGGGGCGATCCCGGCCCTGGCGGGCCTGTTGCCGGAGCCGCTGCTGCTGCCGGCGGGATTGGTCCTGCTGGGGGTGTGCGCCGTGTTGGCGGCGGAAGTGCTGGAAGACGGCGTCAAGCACCTGATCCAAGGGGTCCCCGACGGGAATACCTTGGCGGTGTTCGCCAGCCTCTTCACCGTGGTGGACGCCGCCACCCTCCTGGCCCTGGAACTGCGCGGCCCGGAGCTGCCCTTCTTCGCCCCCTGTGCCTTAGTGCTGGCCTTCCACCTGCTGGGGCATTACTGCCGGATCTCGGTGTGCTGTCAGGCCAGCAAGACCGCGGCCTCGGTGCCGCAGCCCTATGTCCTCACCAAGGACCCGGAGATCCTCCGGGGGCAGAGCGCCTTCCGCAAGTGGATCGGCACCCCCGAGGGCTTTGGCAGCCAGCTGCGCAGCACCCCTGCCGGGAGCCAGCGCTTCCAGCGCCTGACCCCGGTGCTGCTGGTGGCCTGCACCGCCCTGGCTTTGATCACCACCGTGGGACACCACCAGCCTCAGCTGGCCTTCTGGTCCCTGTCGGCCCTCTTTCTGGCCGGGTCCACCCTGGGCTGGGGGCTGACCCTCTTCCTGCCCCTGCGGCTGCTGAGCAAGCGTCACGCCAAGCTGGGCGTGGCCCTGGCGGGAGGCCCGGGGGTGGCGGAGAGCCGCCGCTGCCGTCTGGCCGCCATGGGGGATTATGACCTCTACCCCCCGGGGTCGGTGACCTTGATGGGGGTCAATGCCTACGGCTCCACCCCCATGGAGCGGATGATCTCCCTGGCCGCGTCGGTGGTCCGGGTCTCCGGCTCGGGCCTGCTCTACCCCTTCCACCGGCTGCTCCAGACCCAAGGGGGGGCCTATATGCCGGTGGAGCGCCTGCTCATGCAGCCCGGGGGGCTCATGGGCCAGATCGGCGGGATGCAGGTCTATGTGGGCAACACCGGCCTCATCAGCCGCCTGGGCCTGGCGCCGCCGCCGGACGTGAAGGCCAAGGACAGCCTGTTCTGCGCCGTGGACGGGGAGCTCATCGGCAGCTTTACCCTGCGCTACAACCTGCACCCGGCCATCCTGCCCTCCCTCCGGGCCCTCTTCGCCCACCGGATGAGCCCGGTGCTCATCACCCGGGATTTCAATCTCACCCCCCACCGCCTGCGCCTGAGCGGGAAACTCCCTGCCAAGCGCATCAACTTCCCCAACTTACAGCACCGTTTCCAGCTCTCCGGGTCAAACCAGAGCCATGGCAGCACCATTGTCGCGGTGCTGTGCCGGGAGGGCCTGCCGCCCTTGGCCCACGCCCTGCTCAGCGCCCGGCGCAGCGGGCTGGCCCAGAACATAAGCAGCATCCTGGTCTGCCTCAGCGCCTGTGTGGGGGTGGTACTGACGGCGGCGCTGTCCAGCGCGGGGGCGGTGGCGTCCCTGACGGCGTGGACCTTGTCGCTGTACCTGCTGCTGTGGCTGACGCCGGTGGTGCTGCTGTCCCTGTGGGTGTGCCAGTATTGAGGGCGGGCCGTAGTACCCCTGGAAGATAGATTCCTCAATGAAACAACACGCCCTCTGGCCGCAAACCAGAGGGCGTGTTGTTATTGGGATCTATAAATACTTCTCCTATGCCCCACGGACAAGGCAAGGATCACCAGGGCGTCATCTTTTATGTGGCAGATCAGGCGGTAGTCTCCGATCCGGTACTGCCACTGCCCCTTCTCATCCTCGGCCAGGGCGCGTTCTTCCTCGGTGAGACGGATGGAAAATGCCATAGCGATCCACTTCTTTCTTAGTACAGTGTACTACATTCTATGCGGTCTGTCAACGCTTTTGTTCCTAGGGTTCCCTGGGCAGACCTCGCCGTATCCCTCTAACGAAAATACTTGATGTTCGTGCTGATAAAGTCGATAAATTTCTCCCGCTTCTCTCCGCTGAGCCGGTTCATCTCCATCATTCCTTCCAGGAATTTATGCTCGGTGTCCAGCGCCGTATCCCCTTTGAGAAAGTCGATGCTCACATGGAGGGCGCAGGCGATGGCGTCCATGGTGGTCAGGCTGGGATTGCCGTCGCCTCGCTCGATCTTCCCCAAAAAGTTGTCGCTGATCCCGGCTTTCTCTGCCAGCTGTTCGATGGTAAGACATTGCCGCTTCCGCTCCCGCCGGATGTTTTGTCCCAGCACATTCAGGTCAATCATAGCAGCACCCCCTCCAGGATAGTCTAAAGGGATTGTCCGTCCGTGTTAAGTTCCTATTCGTCCTTTTAACCTTGACTGTTCATCCCTTTTTTGTTATAATGGGAAGCATCCTCAAGGAATATTCACACAGCGGAGGAACCTGCGATATGATCCTAATGGGAAAGCCGTCCATCGGGCACAACAGCCGTTCCGGCTGGGACTCCGGGCCGAACAGCGCAGGCGCGGTCTCGGTCAAACTCAGCTTCAACAACAACAGCGATAAGACCCTCCAGTCCGCCTGCTTTCGGGCGGTCCCCTACGATGCCGGGCATAGGGTGCAGTCCTGCACCAGGACCAGGCGCAGCGCGGTGCCGCTGTGCTTCACCGGGCCTGTGGAGCCGGGCGCCTTTCGGGTAAATTTTATCTGGGAGGACGTTTGGTATAACCCCGACATCCGCGGGGCCGACGTGCGCTTGGTCAAACTTATCTATACAGACGGCAGTGAGCTGCTGCCATAAAAAACCCGCTGGTCCAAAACCAGCGGGTCCTTTTTTCTATCCATGGTACTTTTCTTACCGTTGCGCGCCCTGTTCCACGGCCTCCTTCAACGCCTTACCCGGCTTAAACGCCGGCACCACAGCGGAGGGGATGGGGACCTCCTGGCCGCTGCGGGGGTTGCGGCCCGTGCGCGCCGCCCGGAGCTTGGTCTCAAAGCAGCCAAAGCCGACGATCTGTACCTTCTCCCCGGCGGTGAGGGCTTGGGTGATCTGCTCGATGGCGGCGTTGAAGCCAAGCTCGATGTCCTTGCGGCTCAGTCCGGTGGCTTCGGCGATGCTGAGGATCAGTTCCGTCTTATTCATGGCTGGTTCTCCCTTTCTTTTCTTTGGCTAGATTCTTTTGCTTTTGCTTGGGTCCAGAAGGCCATGAGGGTTGAGAGGGGAAGGACCTCCATGGCCTGTCCTTGGGCTGCGGCGGCAGCCTCTACGGCGGCAAACCGGCGGATGAATTTGTCGCAGGCGGCACGCAGGGCCGTGTCCGGGTCGATGTGGAGGAAGCGGGAAACCTTGACCGCCGCAAAGAGCAGATCACCCAGCTCCTCCGCCGCGGCGTCCTGGTCCTGTGCCTGTTTCAGCTCGGCCAGCTCCTCCTCCAGCTTGTCCATGGCCTGGGGCAGGCCGGGCCACTGAAAGCCCGCGTCCTCCGCCTTGGCCTGGAGCTTTTCCGCCCGCCAGAGGGCCGGGAGGGTCCGGGCCACCCCTTGGAGGACTTCGGTGTGGGTCTGCTGGCCCTTTTCCCGGCGTTTCAGCGCCTCCCAGCTCTCCGCCGGAGCGTTGGGGTCCCGGTCCGCCGGGGGAAAGACATGGGGATGACGGAAAATGAGCTTTTTGCAGATGCCGTCGGCCACATCGTCCAGATCGAAGCGCCCCGCGTCCTCCTCAATGGAGGCGTGAAAGAGGACCTGCAGCAGCACGTCGCCCAGCTCCTCTTTCAGGTGGACGGGGTCCTCTTGGTCGATGGCCTCCGCCACCTCGCAGGCTTCTTCGATAAAATTGCGGCGAATGCTCTCGTGGGTCTGGGCGGCATCCCAGGGACAGCCGCCGGGGGCGCGCAGGACCGCCACCAGACGGCGCAGGTCCTCCACGGTATACTGTTCTTTGTACTGGAACTCTGCCATAGTATCTCCCTTATCCAGCGCTCTTATGGGGTGGTTTTAGCGGATGCGCAGGAGTTTTGCGATTTTATCGCCCTTGGGCATCAGGCTCAGGTCGTCCTTGGAGACCACTTTCAGCACCAGGATCAGCACCAGATAGACCACCCCGGCGATGCAGATGGCCCCCAGGACGGACAGGGTGTTGCCGAAGCGGCTGGACAGCAGGCCGTAGCAGGCCCAGGCGCAGGCCCCCATAAGTACGGAGGCCACAGTGGCTTTTAAGAACACCCGGGTGTATTTTGGGGGGTAGGGGGTGACGCGCTTGATGGCCCCCAGCTCCAGCACAGCCACCACCACAAAGCACACCAAGGTCCCCACAGGGGCGCCTTTGATGCCCATGCTGGGCTGCTGCACCAGGATATAGTTCACCGCCAGCTTCGCGGCACTGCCGATGGCGATGAACCAGATGGGCAGGGCCACCCGGCCGTTGGCCTGCAGGATGGCGTTGCACAGGAGCATGATGCACACGAAGATGGACGCGATGCCCAAGATCGCCATGCACTGCCGGCCCACTTCCTGGTTGGTCTCCGGGAAGAGCAGCTGGATGATGGGACCGCTGAGCACCGTCAGGCCGATGCCCGCCGGCAGCGCCAGCATCGCCCCTACCCGCAGGGCGGATTCCGCCACCTTCCCCGCCCCCAGGCGGTCCTTTTGGGTCAGGGCGGCGGAGATCGCCGGGACGATGCAGGCCGTCAGGGCCACCATGAAGGAGGAGGGCAGGTTGTAGATGGCGACTGCCTTCTGATAGCAGCCATAAAAACTCCCGGCCATTTTTTCCGTATAGCCCAGGGCGCTCTGGAGGAGGTTCTGGACCTGCACGGTATCGAAATAGGTGGTGATGGGGACCACCGAGGCCCCGATGGTGATGGGGACGGCGATGGAGGCCAGGGTTTTGAGGATGCGTCCCCCGCTCTCCGGAACGTCCGTGGTGGGGGGGATGCGGCGGTTGTTCCGGTGGTGCTGGGCCATCAGGTAGAGCAGGGCCAGGAAGCCTCCGCAGGTGACCCCGGCGATGCCGCCGGCAGCGGTGATCTCCTCCCCGAAGCCCATTTGTTTGAGATATAGGGCCAGAGCTAAGCCGATGCCCAGCTTGGAAACCGCCTCGATGATCTGGGAGATCGCCGTGGGCACCATATCGGAATGGCCCTGGGCGTAGCCTCGATAGGCGGACATGGTGCACAGGAAAAAGGCGGACAGGGCCATCACCCGTACCGCCGGCGCCGCCATGCGCTGGCCCTGGAACGTCGCCAGTTCCTCCGCAAACACCAGCATGATCAGGGCGCTGATGGTGCCCAGGACCAGGAAGGTAATCAGGGCCACTTTGAAGATACGGTTGACCTGGTTGCGCCGGCCGAGGGTGTGGGCCTCGGAAATGGTTTTGGAAATGGCCACAGGCAGTCCCGCCGTGGAGACCATCAGCAGGAGATTGAACACGGCGTAGGCGTTGTTAAAATAGGCAAAGCCCAGATCCCCCAAGATCCGTCCCAGGGGGATTTTATAAAGGGCGCCGATGAGTTTTACGACAACGATCCCCGCCGCCAGGATGGCGGCGCCGCCGAAAAAGGTATTGCTTTTTTGTGTTTTCAAGGGTCCTTCCTCCGTTCCGGGCCGAAGAGGCGAGGCAGCGCGTAGCGGGACACCTCATCCCGGATGGCCTCGAGGTCCAGGGTCAGGAAGGTCCCGTCCTTGTATATGAGCTTCCCCCGGGCGATATTCATCACCACATCGCTGCCCCGGGCGCTGTAGGCCAGCTGGTCCGCCGGACTGTGGCAGGGGATAAGATGGGGGCGGTCCAGGGAAACACAGATCAGGTCCGCCATGTACCCCGGGGCGATGACGCCAGTCTTGCGGCCCAGGGCCTTCCCGCCGCAGGCGGTGGCCATGCCCAGGGCGTCCATGGGCCGCAGGGCCAGGGGGTCGTGGTTGACGCCGTTGTGGAGGATGGCCGCGTACTTCAGCTCCTCGAGCATATCGGTGTTGTTGTTGGAGGAGACCCCGTCGGTGCCCAGGGCCACGGTGACCCCTGCCTTCTGCATGGCCGGGATGGGGGCCACGCCGGAGCCCAATTTCAGGTTGGACACGGGGTTGTGGACGCAGGCGACGCCCTTGCTTGCCATGATGGCCCAGTCGGCCGCCTCGGTCCAGACGCAGTGGGCGGCGATGGCCCGGTTCTCCCAGACGCCGTACTGGTCCAGGATTTGAATGGGGGTCAGCCCATCGTGACGGGCTTTGCATTCCTCATGCTCCTTTTTCGTCTCGGAGACGTGGACGTGCATCCCTAAGCCCTTGTCCTGGGCGTAATCCGCCATCCACTGCCAGAGGGGGGCGGAGGAGGTGTATTCCCCATGGATGGAGGCATCCACCAAAATCTGCCCGTTCCCCGCGCCGTGAAATTCTTCGGTGAGGATGCGCTGATTCTCGCAGTCGCCGCAGGTTTGGGGGGAGAAGTCCTCCGGCGCGCCGAAGTACACCCCGCCGCAGGAGAGGTTGGCGCTGAGGCCCGCCTTTAAGATCTCTTGGGCGATCACCGGCGTGTGCATATACATATCCGCAATCGTCGTGGTGCCGGAGGCGATCATTTCCGCCAGACCTAAGGCGGTGCCGGCGGCCACGGCCCGCTCATCCAGCTTGGCCTCGGCGGGGAAGATATACTGATTGAGCCAGGTCTGCAAGTCACAGCCGCCCCCATAGCCCCGCAGCAGGGTCATGGGGACGTGAGTGTGGGCATTCACAAAGCCCGGGAGGAGCAGGTCCCCCCGGCAGTCGATCTCCTCATCAAAGCTCCCGGCGGGGCGCTGTGTCCCCACGGAAACGATGTGCTCTCCTTGGATGGAAACGTAGGCGTTTTCCAAAACCGTACCGGCCTCATCCATCAGGAGGGCACGGCTGTTTTTCAAAAGCAAGCTCCCCATAGCGGCCACCTCAGAGTCCTTCCAGACAGGCCAGGACCAGGGCGGAGAAGCGGTCCCGGGCAGCGGCGGCGGCATCTAACACCTCTTTCTCGCTGAGGGGCTGGGGCAGGACCCCCGCCGCCATGTTGGACACCAGGGTGAAGCCCAGGATCTCCATGCCGCAGTGGGCGGCGGTGATGACCTCCGGGGCGGTGGACATCCCCACGGCGTCGGCGCCCAGGGCTCGGGCCATGCGGATCTCCGCGGGGGTTTCGTACTGGGGCCCGGGGAAGTACATATAAACGCCTTCCTTCAAGTCCATGTCCAGCTTCCGGGCCTGTTTCCGGGCCAGGTCCTGGAGTTTGGGGGTATACAGGTAGCTGGAGTCGGGGAAGCGGGGGCCGAATTCCGGCAGGTTTTCTCCCCGCAGGGGGGACTCCATAATGATCTTGATCTGGTCGGTGATGAGCATCAGGTCCCCGGCCTTGAAGTTCCAGTTGACGCCCACGGCGGCATTGGTGACGAAAAGGGTCTCGCAGCCCAGCAGCCGCAGCACCCGCACCGCGTAGCTGACTTCTTCATAGGAGTAGCCCTCGTAGTGGTGCATTCTTCCCTGCATCACCGCCACGTCCTTCCCGGCCAGCCTGCCGAAAACCAGCTGGCCCTTATGGCCGGGGGCGGTGGAGTGCTTGAAGTGGGGGATGTCGGCGTAGGGGACGACGATGGGATTTTCTACCACGTCACCCAGATACCCCAGGCCGGAGCCCAGGACCATGGCCACTTTCGGCTGGAAGGAGCCCAGCTTCTCTTTCAAATAGGCCGCGCTGGCCTGGTAGTCTGCATAGGAAAAGAGCATACATTCAACCTCCCTGGGGGACGCGCCCCCTCTGCCGGCGCATCGCGGCAGCAGGATACTTTGAGAAATATTTTACACCGCAGGCGGGGAAAATGCAATCATTTCCCCCATTGTTCAAGACTTTTTCACAGTTTCACGGCGATGCTACCAAAATTTTGCCGCCGGGAGGGGCGGGGGATAGAAAAAAGGTCAAAAGTTTGGGGGTGGCGGGGCGGGGGTGGCGGGCGCGGATGGGGAACGCGGCCCCCCGGCACAACGCCGGGGGGCCGCAGATTTGCCTATAAAACAACCAATACACCGCCGAATCAGAAGGGGTCCACAGGCTCGTCCTCCTCCGGCTCCTCGTCCCCCTTGGGGCCCTCCACCGGCGGAAGATCTCCAACGGACCGCTCCCCGTCCTCCTCCTGGATGCGCCGGAACAGCTCATCCATGGTCTTGCGGCGGCGCTCTTCCTCCGCCTGCTCTTCCTCCATCCGGCGGCGGCGCTCCTCGGCTTCGATCTTGGCCCGCTTCTCGCGCTCCTCCCGCTCCTCGCGCTTGCGCTGCTCCAGCGCGTCCGGGTCGTCAAAGACCAGGGCAAAATCCTCTGCCGACATGGTCTCAAACTCCAGCAGATACTGCGCCGTGACCTCCAGCTGCTCCCGATGGGCATCCAAGATTTCCCGGCAGCGGCGGTATCCGTGGTCCAGGATGCGCTTGATCTCCTCGTCGATCTGTCCGGCCACTTCTTCGGAATAACTCCGGGCCTGGGACATACTGCGCCCAATAAAGACCTCCTGATCGCTGTCGTAGGAGATGGCCCCCAGGCGGGGGCTCATGCCGAACTTGGTGACCATGCTCCGGGCGATGGCCGTGGCGGTCTGCAGGTCGCTGGAAGCCCCGGTGGAGATATCCCCCAGGACCAGCTCCTCCGCCACCCGTCCGCCCAGGCAGGTGGCGATGCGCTCCTGCAGCTCCTGCCGGGACTGAAACATCTTGTCCTCCTCCGGCAGGGAGATGGTCATGCCGCCTGCCGCGCCTCTGGGGATGATGGTGATCTGATGCACCGGGTCCTGGGTGGCCAGCTGATGGATGACCACGGCGTGTCCGGCCTCGTGGTAGGCGGTCAGCTTCCGGGCCTTGTCAGACACGACTTTGCTGCGCTTCTCCGGTCCGGCGATGACCTTCAGCATGGCCTCGTGGACCAGATCCATCCGGATAAAGGGCCGGTGGGCCCGGGCGGAGAGCAGCGCCGCCTCGTTGAGCAGGTTTTCCAGATCCGCCCCGGTGAAGCCGGCGGTGGCTTTGGCGATGGTGTGCAGTTCCACGTCGTCCCCCAGGGGCTTGTTCCGGGCGTGGACCCGAAGGATCTCCTCCCGGCCCTTGATGTCCGGCAGGCCCACATAGATCTGCCGGTCAAAGCGCCCCGGACGCAGCAGCGCCGGGTCCAGGATGTCCGCCCGGTTCGTCGCCGCCATGACGATGACCCCCTCGTTGGAGGAGAAGCCGTCCATTTCTACTAAAAGCTGGTTCAAGGTCTGCTCCCGCTCGTCGTGGCCGCCGCCCAGGCCAGCGCCCCGCTGGCGGCCTACGGCGTCGATCTCGTCGATAAAGACAATGGCGGGGGCGTCCTTCTTGGCCTGGTCAAAC
>JAAWAE010000097.1 GCA_022792035.1 Ruminiclostridium sp.
GAAGAGTGGATGGCGAACTACCCGCGCCGGATACTGGGCTGGAAAACGCCACGGATGCTTTATGAGGAATATACTGCCAGGGTGGCATAGTCTGCACAGAAACCGCCCAGGCCGGTGCTTTTGTAGAATGAGCCCCGGCCTGGTTGTTGTGCTGTTTTTCATGTGTGCTTAGGGCGTTTCAAGGAAAACCAGGGGACATTGCACAGATTTGAGCCCCAGGGTTTGTGTGATTTAGAGTTTTTCGGACTTTATTCTAACTTTTTGCAACTTAGTATTGACTTTTGGGGGGCCGGCGGCTGCCGTCCCTGGACAAGCCAAAATTTTCCACCCCACCAAGACCCGACAGAAAACCGCGCCCCCGATGGTCTACCATAAAGAGGACAACCATTGGGAAACGAGGGATCGAACATGGAACGAGCCTTTCACAGCGCCTCGGTACGCCAGGTGCTGGAAGAACTGAACACAGACGCCCAGCATGGCCTCTCTCCCCCGGAAGCCGCCCGGCGTCTGAAGCACTACGGAGAGAACCGTCTGGCCCAGGGCAAGCAGGCCGGCCTGCTGCTGCGGGTCCTCAGCCAGCTGAAGGACCCCATGATCCTGGTCCTCCTGGCCGCCGCGGCCCTGTCCTACTTTGCCGGGGGCGGGGAGGATTGGTTGGACTCCGCCATCATCCTGCTGATCGTGATCTTCAACACGGTCATCTCCGTCTCCCAGGAGGACAACGCCCGCAAGGCCCTGGAAGCCCTCCAGCAGCTCTCCGCCCCCAAGAGCCGGGTGGTCCGAGGCGGGCAGGAGCTGCTTTTGGAGAGCAGCGCCCTGGTCCCCGGGGACCTGGTCCTCCTGGAAGCCGGAGACTGCGTCCCCGCCGACGGCCGGGTCCTCTGGTCGGCCCAGCTCCAGACGGATGAATCCGCCATGACGGGGGAATCCCTCCCGGTCCACAAGCAGGCCGGCGGGGCCCTCCCCCCGGAAACACCTCTGGCGGAGCGGCGCAACATGGTCATCGGCGGCACCGTGGTCACGGCGGGCCGGGGCCGGGTGGTCCTCACCGCCACGGGAATGGCCTCCGAGATGGGCCGCATCGCCGGGCTCCTGCTGCACCAGGACCAGGGGGAGACCCCCCTCCAGCAGAAAATGGGGGAGGTCTCCAAGGTACTCTCCCTGGTGTGCGTGGGGGTGTGCGCGGTGATGTTCGGCCTGGGGATGCTCCAGCATCGGGGGATGCTGGATATGTTCCTCACGGCGGTGGCCCTGGCGGTGGCGGCCATCCCCGAGGGCCTGCCGGCCATCGTCACCATCGTCCTGGCCATGGGGGTGGGACGAATGGCCAAGCGGGGGGCCATCATCAAGCGTCTGCCCGCTGTGGAGACCTTGGGCTGTGCCGGGGTGATCTGCTCCGACAAGACCGGGACCCTGACCAAGAACCAGATGACGGTGCTGGAAGTCCGCAGTCCCGGGGGCGCCCCCCGGCGGCAGCTGCTGACCCTGGGGGTCTTGTGCAGCGACGCCCGGGACGCTCCCAACGGCAAGGGCTTTTTGGGGGACCCCACGGAAACGGCCATCGCCGTCTTAGCCGCCCAGGAGGGCCTGCGCCGGAGCAGTCTGGAAAAGCAGTACCCCCGCCGGGGAGAGGCCCCCTTCGAGTCGGAGCGCAAGCGCATGGCCACCTGCCACGCCACCCCGGAGGGCCGCTGCCTCATCGCGGTGAAGGGAGCGCCGGAGGCGGTGCTGGCCCGGTGTACCCATATCCTCACGGCCCAGGGGCCCCGTCCCCTGACCCAGGCGGACCGGGAGCGGATCCGCCGGGAAAACCGGGCCCTGGCGGGGGCGGCCCTGCGGGTGCTGGCGGTGGCTCAGGGGGAGCGGGAGACCATCCCCAAGCACTTCTCTGCCGAGGAGTTGGAGCGGGAGCTGTGCTTTGTGGGCCTCACGGGGATGATGGACCCGCCCCGCCCGGAGGTCCGGGCGGCGGTGGAACGCTGCGCTTCGGCGGGAATCCGTCCGGTGATGATCACCGGGGACCACCGGGACACGGCGGTGGCCATCGCCCGGGACCTGGAGATCTTCCAGCCGGGAGACCGGGCCATGGACGGCCCGGAACTGGAGCTGATGAGCCAGGAGGAGCTGGAGGAGGAGGTAGACCGGGTCTCGGTCTACGCCCGGGTGACGCCGGAGCATAAAATGCGCATCGTCCGGGCATGGCAGAGCCGGGGCCGTGTGGTGGCCATGACCGGGGACGGGGTCAACGACGCCCCGGCGCTGAAAACCGCGGACATCGGCTGCGCCATGGGCCGCGCAGGCACCGACGTGGCCAAGGGGGCCTCGGACATGATCCTCACCGACGACAACTTCGCCACCGTGGTGGCGGCGGTGGAGCAGGGGCGGGGAATCTATGCCAACATCCGCAAGGCCATCCACTACTTACTCTCCTGCAACATCGGAGAGATCCTCACCATCTTCCTGGCCACCCTCTTCTGCTTCCCCCATCCGCCGTTAAGCCCGGTGCAGCTGCTGTGGCTGAACCTGGTGACGGACTCCCTGCCGGCCCTGGCCCTGGGGTTGGAACCGGTGGAGGAGAGCGTCATGGCCCGTCCGCCCCGGGGGAAGGAGGAGCCGCTGTTCTCCAAAGCCTTCTCCCTGCGGCTGTTCTGGCAGGGGGCCTTGGTGGGGGGATTGACCCTGCTGGCCTACCAGCTGGGTTTGATCTTGAGCGCCTCCTATGCCGTGGCCAACACCATGGCCTTTGCCACCCTGACCCTGAGCCAGCTCTTCCACGCCTTTGACGTGCGCAGCGAGGACGCCTCCCTGCTGCACATCGGGCCATTCTCCAACAGCGCCATGAACAAGGCTTTCTTAGCGGGGATCGCCCTGCAGGCGGCGGTGCTGCTGCTGCCGCCTTTGCAGGGGGCGTTTTCGGTGGTGTCCCTGAGCCTGGAGCAGTGGGGGACAGTGCTGGGTCTGGCGGTGACGCCGCTGGTGGTCTGCGAGGCGGAGAAGGCCCTGCGCCGGCGCAGCCGGAAGGAAGCCGAACAAACGCAGCAGGAGGAGGTGTTGGCAGGGAAGCCGTGAGGTCTGCGTGCTGCGAAAGGGGGGGCGTGCTTACGCCCCCCCTTTTTTACCACTTTCCTGCCACTTCTCTGCCATATCTACTAAACCTCTGCTATCCCCGCCACCGCACTGCTACAAAATGCCTCAGTCCCTGCCATGGTGAACCGGGAGACCCTGTGCTATCATACAATCAGAAGCTGAGCCGTGGAGCACACCTCCGGGGACAGCGAAAAGAAAAAGGAGGTCTCTCTCATGAAAAAGTTTCTTGCTTCTATTCTCACCGTGGCTTCCCTGGCCTGCATCGTTTTGATGATTTACTTCATGCTCGGCGTCGGCCCCCTGGGCGCCGCCCTGCCCATCGCAGGCGCTCTGGTGACGGCCTTCGCCGCCGGGAAACTCTTCAGCGCGCAAGCGCCCATCCTGGAACCCATGCGGGCCTAAATTCCCGCCATACCTCTTCACTCTCCCAAATTAAGACAGAAAAAACCGACGGCGGGACATTTGATATGCTCCCGCCGTCGGTTTGTTACTGCCGCAGTTTCAGCAGCTCCCAGCGGGATCTCACCCCGCATTTTTGAAAGATGCTGTTGTTGTGCTTAGGGAGCCGCCGGCCCCGCGCCTCTGGTTGACAGGGGATGCTGTCTCTGCTATAGTGAAAAGCAACCTATTCTTACAGGGTATCGGAGGGATATTGATGAAATCTTCCTGGAAGGGCCGCCTGTTCGCCCTTGCCACGGTGCTCATCTGGGGCATGACCTTCGCCGCGTCCCAGATCCTGGTGAACTGCCTGGACTCCTATTGGTTCATCGTCCTGCGCTTTGGCTGCGCGTGGCTGCTGCTGTTCCTGCTGTCTCCGAAACCCTTGAAGCCCATGGCGTGGGGGCGGGAGCGGTGGGTGGTGCTGTGCGGCATATTGGGCGTCACCTTGTATTACATCCTGCAAAACATCGCCCTGCTCCACAGCACGGCGTCCAATACCGGCGTCCTCTCCGCCACCTCCCCGATCTTTACGGCCCTGTGGCTGTGCCTGGTCCGCCGGGAGGTGCGCTTAAAACCTCTGTTCTTCCTGGGCTTTGTGCTGTGCATGGCCGGGGTGGCCGTGATCTCCTTCCGGGGCGGCGGGGAAGGCGGGGTCCATCTGTTCGGAGACACCATGGCCCTGCTGGCGGCGCTGTCCTGGGGGCTGTACTGCGTGTTCATCAGCCGGACGGAGGGGACGGGCCTGTCCGCCCTGCAGATGACCCGGAAGATCCTATTTTGGGGCTTCCTGCTCTGCCTGCCCTTCGCCCTGGCGGCGGGGGATGCCGGGAGCATCCGTGCTTTCGCTGGAGGAGGCTTAAAACTCTGGGGCGCTTTCCTGTATGTGGTGATCGGGGCGTCGGTGGCCGCTTACGTCTGCTGGGGCAAGGCGACCACCCTGCTGGGCAGCGTCACCACCAGCCTGTATATGTACCTGCTGCCGGTCTTTACCGTGATCGGCTCGGCGCTGCTGGTCCAGGACCCGGTGACCCCCTTCACCTTTTTGGGGATCGCCGCCATTTTGGCGGGGGTGGCCCTGAGCCAGCGCGGGAGCGCGGCCATAGAGGAGCAGGCATCGCGTGCTGTGTCTGCAACAGAAAAATGACGGAAGTGTCCCGCAATCCTGCATCCATTTTGACGCTTCCTACAAAGGAAATTCTCCCTGGGAAAACGTCCTCTTTTTTTCAAGAAAAAGGGGGCGTTTTGTCTTGACTTTTTTCTCTCCTCCCGCTAAACTGAGCGTGAACGATTTAGGCCCATTTGGGGATACTCCTTATTATCAGGACTCCCCCGGCCATTGCCGCAAGGGGCCTAGCCTATTCTTTATTTGGAAAAAGGAGACTGCAACGATGGATTTTCAAGCCCTGTACAAGAGCAAGCTGACCACCGCTGAGGAGGCCGTGAAACTGGTCAAGTCCGGCGACTGGGTGGACTACACCTGGTGCACCAACCACCCCTACGTCCTGGACCAGGCCCTGGCCAAGCGCCAGAACGAGCTGGAAGACGTTAAAGTCCGCGGCGGCGTGACCATGTGGATGCCCGAGATCGCCAAGGCCGACGACGCCGGCGAGCACTTCGCCTGGCACTCCTGGCACTGCTCCGGCATCGACCGCAAGATCATCGGCAAGGGCATGGGCTGGTTCTCCCCCATGCGCTACTCCGAGCTGCCCCGCTTCTATCGTGAAAACCTGGACGGCGTGGACGTGGTCATGATGCAGTGCCCGCCCATGGACGAGCACGGCAACTTCTCCCTCTCCCTGGCTCCCTCCCACCTGTACGATATGTGCGCCAAGGCCAAGCATATCATCGTGGAAGTCAACACCAATATGCCCAAGGTCTTTGGCCTGTTCAAGACCGAGGTGAACATCCAGGACGTGACCTACGTGGTGGAAGGCCCCAACCCCTCCATCCCCGAGCTGGGCAGCGTGCCGCCCACCGACGTGGACCGCACCGTGGCCAACCTCATCGTGCCCCAGATCCCCAACGGCGCCTGCCTGCAGCTGGGCATCGGCGGGATGCCCAACACCGTGGGCGCGCTGATCGCCGAGTCCGACCTGAAGGACCTGGGCGTGCACACCGAGATGTATGTGGACGCCTTCGTGGACATCGCCAAGGCCGGCAAGATCAACGGCAAGAACAAGGCCGTGGACTACGGCCGGGAAGTCTTCGCCTTCGCCGCCGGCACCAAGAAGCTCTATGACTACGTCAACGAGAACCCCAACGTGATGGGCGCGCCCGTGGACTACACCAACGATGTCCGGGTCATCGCGCAGCTGGACAACTTCATCTCCATCAACAACATCGTGGACCTGGACCTCTTCGGCCAGGTGAACGCCGAGTCTGCCGGCATCAAGCACATCTCCGGCACCGGCGGCCAGCTGGACTTCGTGATGGGCGCTTACCTGTCCAAGGGCGGCAAGTCCTTCATCTGCCTGTCCTCCTCCATGAAGGGCAAGGACGGCAGCTTAAAATCCCGCATCGTGCCCACCCTGACCAACGGCTCTATCTGCACCGATCCCCGCTCTACCGTGCAGTATCTGGTGACGGAGTACGGCATGATCAACCTCAAGGGTCTGAACACCTGGCAGCGTGCCGAGCAGATCATTTCCATCGCCCATCCTCAGTTCCGTGATGAGCTCATCAAGGACGCCGAGAAGATGGGGATCTGGAGACGGTCCAATAAGCGGTAAGGTTTGCTTGCCGGAAGTTCTGAATATGGAATGGAAAAGCGCCCGGATGTTCGTCCGGGCGCTTTTGTGTTGAAAAATCCGCAGCTACACTGCGGATTTCAGGTGGAGGCAGCGAGTTCATTACGCTGAGAGTAAAAGAAAGGCCCCCGTCCTACAGGACAGGGGCTAATCTGGAGCGAGTGACGAGGCTCGAACTCGCTACCTCCACCTTGGCAAGGTGGCGCTCTACCAGATGAGCTACACTCGCGTCAACGTTGCTTATCTTACCACGTCATCCCCGGATTGTCAAGCCTTTTTCCAAATTTTTTTGAATTTTTCGCCCGGAATTCAGCCCCATGTAATGGTCAGCTGCCGCTGATGGGCGGCGCAATCCGAGAGATACAGATTGATCAGCGTTTGATAGGGGATGCCAGAGGTGAGAGCCATGTCCTTAAAATAACGAACCGTGTCCTCATCCATGTCAATCGTGACCGGCTCTTTGAGCTGCTTGGCATACGGGTTCTTCTTGGCCTGGGAAAAATCGTATTCCTCTCGCATCGTGTGTCCCTCCTAGTTGAAATATTGTTCCGTCTCTGTTTTCGTAGCTTTTCGGGCGGAGATGAGACGGATCACCGTCTCCGATTCCCGATAGCAGTGGCAGACCACCAGCAGCTTTGCACTTTGACTCAGCCCAAGGATGATGAATCGTTCCTCCTCAAAGGAATGGTCTGGGTCGTCGATCACTTTCGCGTCATCGTCATAAAATACGGTTTTGGCTTCCTCAAAAGAAATCCGATGCTTTCGCTTGTTGATCTCATTTTTTCCGGGGTCCCACTCAAATCGCAATCCATTCATACAAATATTATACTGTCCCGGCTCTGTCTTGTCAATCCTCCCGCCCCCAGCGCCGGCGGCAAAACGGCCCATCCTCCCTTGCATTTTCTTTCCAAATAAGGTATCCTTAGAGATAGAAAACGGAAAAAGGAGGAATGACCTGTGGCCTATGGTTCCTTTCCGATGTGTATGCAGTGCGCCACCTGTTCCATGGTGGCCTCCTGTCTGTGCCGGGCCTTGAAATTCCTGTCCAAACGCGACAGCCGCATCAAAGCCGAGGCCCTGCGCTGGCCGGAAGGCAAATCCCTGCGCCTGGAAATCCCCGGCGCCCGGGGCTTTACCATCACCGGCGGCAAAACAGGGTTTCGTAAACTCCCCCAGGATGCCCCAGGGGACGTGACCATCCGCTTCAAAAGTCCCGCGGATGCCTTCCGGGTCTTTACCGGCCAGCTCAGTGTGGCCCAGGCCTACGCCCAGCATCGATTTACCTTGCGGGGAGCCATGGCGTTGGCAATGCCCTTCGTGCGGTGTGTGGACATCGCGGAGGGCTACCTCTTCCCCGCGATCCTGTCCCGGCGGATTCTGAAACGCCCGCCGAAAAAAGAAGTCTGTGCCGCCCGGGTCTACGCGGCGGTGCTCTTTGGGAGGTAATGTGTACATGAGTTCCTATTATGAGTTCAAGCTCCCCGCGAAAATCCTCTCCGGGGACGGCGCCCTGGAGCATATCCCCCACGAACTGGAGGGGTTCGGCGTACAAGCCCCCCTCCTGCTCAGCGACCAGGGCCTGGAGCGGGCCGGTTTGGTCAAGATCGTCCTGGCCGCCCTGCGCCAGGGTGGGATGAAGGCGAAAGAGGTGTTCTGCCGCATCCCCCCGGACTCCTCTATCCAGGTGGTCAACGACGTGGCCGCCCTGTTCCGGGAGAAAGGCTGCGACAGCCTCATCGCCCTGGGCGGCGGCTCCGTCATCGACACCGCCAAGGGGGTGAGCATGATCCTCTCCCAGGGCGGGGACGACCTGCTCCTGCACAGCGGCTGCGAGGTCCTGCCCCAGGGGGACCACGTCCCCTTCGCCGCCATCCCCACCACCGCCGGCACCGGCAGTGAGGCCACCATCGTGGCCGTGGTGGCCAACCCGGCGGAAAAGGTCAAGCTGGAGTTTTTGAGCTATCACCTGCTGCCGGACATCGCCGTGCTGGACCCCCGGATGACCGAGACCCTGCCCCCCCGCATCACCGCCTCCACAGGCTTCGACGCCCTGGTCCACGCCATCGAAGCGGCCACCTGCCTCCAGCGCAACCCCGTCAGCGACGCTTTTGCGGAAAAGGCCATGGAGCAGATCGTCCAAAATCTCCCCCTGGCGGTGCGCAGCGGCCGGGACAAAAAGGCCCGTATGGCCCTGGCCAACGGCAGTCTCCTGGCCGGCGCGGCCTTTTCCAACTCCATGGTGGGCCTGGTCCACGCCATCGGTCACGCCCTGGGCGGCGTGTGCCATGTGGCCCACGGGGACGCCATGACCATCCTGCTCCCGGCGGTGATGAAGCACAACCTGGAACAGTGCGCCCCCCGCTACGGCGAGCTGCTGCTGCCTCTGGCGGGGCCGGAACGCTACGCCTCCACCCCGGAGGAGTGGCGCAGCGCCCAGACCATCTCCGTTTTGGTGGAGCTGCGCCAGCAGCTCTCGGACCTGTCCGGCCTGCCCACCACCCTGAAGGAGACCGGGAAGGTCACCCCCGACGACTTCCCCGCCATTGCCCGCACCGCCCTGGACGATGGGGCCATCATCGTCAACCCCGCCGAGGCGGACTACGACGACATCATCGCCATCCTGGAGGAGGTGTGGGAATGAGCCGGGAACACATCCGATACATTGAAGAGACGGTGGCCCGTCAGCGGGCCTTTTTCCAGACCGGCGCCACCAAGCCGGTGCCCAAGCGTCTGGCGGCTCTGGCCCGCTTGAAGGCGGAGATCCAGGCCCGGGAGCAGCAGCTCCTGAACGCCCTCCAGGCGGATCTGCACAAGTCCCACTTCGAGGGCTATATGTGCGAGCTGGGCCTGAACCTGGACGAGCTGGGCTATCTCATCCAAAAGACCCCCCAGTGGGCCCGGCCCCAGCGGCGGCGGACCCCGCTGCCCCAGTACGTCTCCAAGAGTTACCAGCTGGCGGAGCCTTACGGCGTGACCCTGATTATGTCCCCGTGGAACTATCCCTATCTGCTGAGCTTAGACCCCCTCTTCGGGGCGGTGGCGGCGGGGAACTGCGTAGTGTTGAAGCCCAGCGCCTACGCCCCCCATACCAGCCGCTGTCTGGCCCAGCTCATCGAGGCGGTCTTCCCGCCGGAGTGGGTGACGGTGGTGGAGGGCGGACGGGAGCAGAACGCCGCCCTGCTGGACCAGCGCTTCGACTACATCTTCTTCACCGGCAGCGTGGACGTGGGGAAGATGGTCATGGAGAAGGCCGCAAAGCACCTCACCCCCGTGACCCTGGAGCTGGGAGGCAAAAGCCCCGTCATCGTGGACCGGAGCGCCAACATCCCCCTCACGGCAAAGCGTCTGGCCTTTGGCAAACTCCTCAACGCCGGACAGACCTGCGTGGCCCCGGACTACTGCCTGGTGGACCGGACCGTGAAGGACCAGCTGGTGGAGGAGCTGATCCGGCAGTTCAAGAAGATGCTGGGCCCCCATCCCCTGGAGAACCCGGACTTTGTGCGCATCATCAACCGCAAGCATTTCAACCGCTTACAGGGGCTGCTGGAGGGAGAGGCCGTTCTCTGGGGCGGCGGGCACCGGGAGGACCCGGACCACGACACCGGCTGGATCGCCCCCACCCTCATCGCCGATACCCTGGAGGCGAAGTCGAAACCCATGGGCGAGGAGATCTTCGGCCCCATCCTGCCCATCCTCCCCTACGACCACTTGGACGAGGCCATCCGCTTCATCCAGGCCCGGGAAAAACCCCTGGCCCTGTACCTCTTCACCCGCTGCCGCCGGGTGAAGGAGAGGGTGCTGCACCACTGCTCCTTTGGCGGCGGGTGCATCAACGACACCATCATCCACCTGGCCACCCATCACATGGGCTTTGGCGGCGTGGGGAACAGCGGCATGGGCAGCTATCACGGCAAGCGCAGCTTTGATACCTTCTCCCACTACCGTGCCATCGTGGACAAGGCCACCTGGTTAGACTTGCCTATGCGCTATCATCCCTATAACAAAAAAATCAACGCAATGCTCATCCGTATGTTTATCCATTAACAGGGGCGCCCCGCTGCCCCGAACCCCGTAGGGCGGTGCCCCATCGCCCCGAAACCCGTAGGGGCCGATGTCCCCATCGGCCCTCCCGAAGGAGAGAGAACGATGAAAAGAAATGTTACCCTGGCCGTCCTGCTGGCTGTGCTGGCGCTCACCGGCTGCACCGGCGAGGCCCCCGCTGCCCAGAGCGGCGGGAAGCTGGAGTCCATGGCCGCCTATCCCCCCACCCTGCAAATGAAGAAGGGGGATCAGAACGTCATCCAAGTGGTGCTGACCCCCGAGGACGCGGAGGACTCCGCCCTGCTCTGGGTCAGCAGCAACCGGGCGGTGGCCACCGTCAACGAAAAAGGCATGGTAGACGCCATAGGGGACGGACAATGTACCATCACCGCCGCCTCCAAGACCAACAGCGCCATTTCCTGCACCGTGGAGGTCACCGTGGGAGAGTCCCCTGCCGCCCCGGCGGCGGAGCAGCCTCCCGCCGCCAATCCCCCCGCCGCCCAGACGGCCAACCCCGCCGCCGACTATGAGCAGTACATCGGCTACGCCCGGGAGAGCAACGCCGCCTCCGTCTATCCCGCCTACGCCCTGAGCGAAGGGGAGGTGGCGGGGATGGACAGCGAAGAGCTGCAATTCACCATCAACCAGATCTATGCCAAAAACGGCTATATCTTCCGCACCCAGAGCATCCAGAGCTATTTCAGCCAGCTGCCCTGGTATACCCCCGTCAGCAGCGACGCCGCCCAGTTGTCCATGTCCCGCCTGGACCGGAACAACCTCAACCTCCTGGTGCGCCAGCGGGACAGCCGGGGGGACCGCGGCGAGGTGTCCTCCGTGGGCTGGCTGTGGACCCGCTACGCCGTGGACAGCGGCCTGTCGGAGAGCTACGTCAGCGGGCTGTCCGGCTATGACGTACAGCTGCTCATCAATACCATCTATGCCAAAAACGGGTATATCTTTGAGGACCAGCAGCTCCAGGCCATGTTCTCCGGACAGCCTTGGTACCGGCCGGTGAGCCATGACACCAGCGCCCTGCGCTTCAGCACGCTGGATCAGAGCAACCTGCGTTTGCTGACGCGGTATCGCTGAGGGTGCCTAGGGGAGGGTCGATGTACCCATCGGCCCTCGTTTCCCTAAAACCCCGCGCCCCTCCCGCACATGGTGAGAGGGGCGCGTTTCCCTGACAGAGAGGAGGAGCCCCCATCCAACATACAAGAGATTTGACAAAAGGTCCCGTCCTGCCGGTGATGCTCTCCTTCGCCCTGCCCATGATCCTGGGGAACCTGCTCCAGCAGTGCTATAACATCGCGGATACCCTCATCGTGGGGAAGTTCCTGGGCCCCGACGCCCTGGCGGCGGTGGGGTCCTCCTTCACCCTGATGACCTTCCTCACGTCGATCCTCCTGGGGCTGTGTATGGGCAGCGGGGTGGTGTTCTCCCTGCGCTTCGGGGCGGAGGATGCCCAGCGCCTCAAGGAAGCGGCCCACGCCGCCTTCCGCCTCATCGGCCTGCTGAGCGTGGCGCTGACGGTCCTGTCCTTCGCCCTGCTGCCCCGGCTGCGGTGGTTTTTACAGGTCCCGGAGACGGTCTGGCCGGAGATGGAGACCTATCTGGGCCTGGTTTTCTGGGGCATCGGGGCCACTTTCCTTTATAATTACTTCGCCTGCTATCTCCGCGCCGTGGGCAATTCCCTGATCCCCCTGCTCTTCCTGGCCCTCTCCGCCGGGGGGAACATCGCCCTGGACCTGCTCTTCATCCTGGTGTTTCACTGGGGCGTGGCGGGGGCGGCGGGGGCCACCGTGCTGGCCCAGTACGCCGCCGGCCTTGGCATCCTGGCTTACTGCCAAAAAACCTGCCCCCACCTGCGGCCCAGCCTGCATCGGCTGCCCGGGGGGAGTTACCGGGCCATTTTTGGCTTTTCCCTGCTCACCTGCGTGCAGCAGTCGGTGATGAATTTCGGCATTCTCATGATCCAGGGCTTGGTGAACAGCTTCGGCCCCACGGTGATGGCGGCCTTTGCCGCGGCGGTGAAAATCGACGCCTTCGCCTACCTCCCCGTCCAGGATTTCGGCGGGGCTTTTTCCACCTTCATCGCCCAGAACCACGGCGCCGGGGAGGCCCAGCGCATCCGCCGGGGCCTGCGGGGGGCCGTGCTTACGGTGGTGCTCTTTTCCGCGGTGGTGTCCGGGCTGATCTTTTTCCTGGCGCCGGCGCTGATGGGGCTGTTTGTGGAGGCCGGGGAGGAGGCCGTCATCGCCGCCGGGGTGCGGTATCTGCGCATCGAAGGGGCGTTTTATGTGGGGATCGGCTGTCTGTTCCTGCTCTACGGGCTGTGCCGGGCCTTGGGGAAGCCGGGGATGTCGGTGGTGCTCACCCTGTTCTCCCTGGGGACCCGGGTGGCCCTGGCCTATGCCTTGGCGCCGCGCTTCGGGGTGGAGGCCATCTGGTGGGCCATTCCCATCGGGTGGGTTTTGGCGGACACCGTGGGTTTTGTTTATTATGGACTGCGGCGCAGGCAGCTGCTGCCGCCAAGGGAATCCAAAACAGACAGGTAGTATTTTTTATGGCCTTCCACAAGCACGGACACCAGTTCCCTGGATGGGAGTGCCTTTAGGCGAGAGGCCAGAGTTGGCTTGCTGATGGACAGCAGAGAGCACAGCTCGTCGCCGCAGATTCCCTTCGTGCCGAATAAACTCG
The DNA here is from genome assembly GCA_022792035.1 of Ruminiclostridium sp. Taxonomy (GTDB): domain Bacteria; phylum Bacillota; class Clostridia; order Oscillospirales; family Oscillospiraceae; genus Evtepia. The sequence goes on from JAAWAE010000097.1 coordinate 13,014, forward strand.
CCTGAATCTCCCAACCTGTTAAATTGTTGTATTATGAAAGTCTGTCCATGCAGGATTTTTCAATAAGCTCTCCTGAATATTCATCAAAGCTTTTACCGCTGTCTCAAACTCAATTCGATCTTGGTCTCTGAGAACATATTGATTCTGCATGGTTTCATACGCTTTGCGGACATCGCTATTATCTCCAGTCTGTGTGAAGAATATAAATTCTGTCGGAACAACGCCAGGTATTCCATCAAGGCGTCCTTGTTCTTCCTTCATACGGATCTTCAAAAGGTGCTTTAATTTATCTGAATCTGATAACAACGCGGATACTTTCGGATGTTGTGCAATAACCGCTAAATCATAGATATGCTTTGCCGCTTCAAATGCCCGCTGATTTATGGAAGATTGACGAACATACGCTTCCGCAGCAAAAAGCTTGTCGACAAAAATTCGCTCCAAAGTGATGGTCTGGATAAAAAATGGCTTTACATCATACACTGCTTCCAGAATCTTCTTTTGTTCCTCTGTCGCCAGGTTGTAAA
>JAAWAE010000098.1 GCA_022792035.1 Ruminiclostridium sp.
AAGACGGAGCGGTCCATAAACGCGCCGGGGTCGCCCTCGTCGGCGTTGCAGATGATGTACTTCTCGTCAGACTGCTCTTTATAAGCAGCCTCCCACTTCACGCCGGCGGGGAAGCCCGCGCCGCCGCGGCCCCGCAGGCCGGACTGCTTCATCTCATTGATGACCGCTCTCCGGTCGCCCTTCTCCAAGGTGCGGGCCAGAGCCAGATAACCGTCCTTGGCCACATAGCTGTTGATGCAGTTGACGTCGATGAGGCCGCAGTTGCGCAGGGCAATGCGGACCTGATCCCGGAAGAAGGCCACATCGTTGATGTTGGACACCCGCTTGCGCTGGATGCTGTCGTAGAAGGTGTAGTCCAGCACCGGCTCGCCGCCGATGAAGTGCTTATCCACCACATCTTGGACCCGGTCCGGGGTCATTTCTGTATAGTAGGTCTCATCCGGCAGGACGTAGACCACAGGGCCAACGGCGCAGGTACCCATACAACCGCGCTCGATGACCGCCACCTTGTCGGTAAGGCCGGCCCGCTCCAGGGCGTCCACCATCGCGTCGCGGACATCCTTACAGCCTGAGGACATACAGCCTGTGCCATAGCAGATCATGCACAGATGGCTGTACTGGCCCATCTTCTCCTCATATTCCACCTTCATGGTCTGAAGGTCAGCGATGCTCCTGATCATACTCCAGCACCTCCTTCAAGCATTTCCTCTTCCGGCTCCCGATACAAAGACAGAATGCCTCTGAGCTTTGCAGGGGTGACCTGCTTATAAACGTCATCATCCACCATCATGGCCGGGGCCAGGCCGCAGGCGCCGATACAGCGCGCGATCTCAAAGGTGAATTCTCCATCTTCCGTGGTGCCGCCTATATCCACATTCAGCTCACGCTTGATGGCATCCACGACTTTCTTCCCGCCGCGGACATAGCAGGCAGTGCCCTGGCACATGCGGATGGTATGCTTGCCTCGCTTCTCCGTGGAGAAGAAGGAGTAAAAGCTCACCACGCCGCTGACCTCGGAAATGGGCAGGTCCATACCGTCTGCCACAAATTCCTGCACCTCTCTGGGGAGATAGCCAAAGATCTCTTGGGCCGCATGGAGCACCATGATCAGGGAGCCTTCCTTGTCCCTGTAGTCCTCGATGACCCTCGCCACCGCTTCATAGAGCGGTCTCTCCTCCGCGCCGCAGGTACGGCAGACGATTCCCGGTCTTTCGTTCATAGTTTTCCTCCTTTTTCCACAGGTGGAGATCACCTGCAGAGTGGTCTCAGAGCCTACTGCGGCTCATAAAAATACAAAAAACTTTGTCCATGCTGCTAAACATGGGAGGTTCCCCTCCCATACCCAAAAAATGGGGCACCCCCCGCCAAGCCCCTGGGCAAGGGCGGCGAACTGCAATCTTGGGTCTGTAATCGCCCCATGATACTGCGTATTATTATAGGTCCTGTTTCTGTCTCTGTCAAGTGTAAAATGCAGTCACAATGCCATGATCACGTCAGAAATATTCATGAATCTGCTACAAACTTCTATAAATCATGGAGATTCTCCCCTAAAATCCTGTACATTACGAGCCAGTTTTGCAAATGAAGCAACGGAAACTTGCAAAGTCTGTTTCTCTGCTTTGACAAATCCGACAGCTTTCTCCTCACGCTTCCCCCTATGCCCACCTATAAAATTTCCGCCAGACCAACATTCGCTGGTCTGGCGGATCAAATACGTTTTATTTTTTCATCATGTGCCCAGATAGGCTGCTTTCACGGACTCGTTTACCAGCAGCTCTTTGCCGGGGCCGGAGAGGGTAATGCGTCCTGTCTCCATGACATAGCCCATGTGGGCCGTCTTCAAGGCCATGTTGGCGTTCTGCTCGATCAGCAGGATGGTCACGCCTTTCTTGTTCACTTCCTCAATGATGCGGAAGATCTCCCGCACGATCAGCGGAGCCAGACCCAGGGAGGGCTCGTCCATCATCATCACCTGCGGACGGCTCATCAGAGCGCGGCCCACCGCCAGCATCTGCTGCTCACCGCCGGAGAGGGTGCCGCCGGCCTGCCATTCCCGCTCTCGAAGACGAGGAAAGAGATTGAAAACCCATTCCATGTCCTCGCTGATGTCATCCTTGCGCAGGTAGGCCCCTACCCGAAGGTTCTCTTTCACCGTCAAGTCCGGGAAGATGCGCCGGCCTTCGGGCACCAAGGTGATGCCCTTGGAGACGATTTCCGTGGGATTCTTGCCGGTGATGTCCTCTCCGCGGCACAGGATCTTCCCGCTGCGGGGCTTCACCAGACCAGAGATGGCACGAAGGGTGGAGCTCTTTCCGGCACCGTTGGCACCGATCAGGGTAACGATCTCCCCTTCCGGTACGTCGAAGGAGATTCCCTTGACGGCTTCAATGCCGCCATAATTTACCTGTAGGTCCTGAATGCTAAGAATGGGTTCACTCATCTTCTACCACCCCCAGATAGGCGTCAATAACATGCTGATTGGACTGGATCTCGCTGGGCAGGCCCTGCGCAATGAGACTGCCAAAGTCCAAGACATAAATACGGTCGGAAATGTTCATGACCAAATCCATGTGATGTTCAATGAGGAAGATGGTCAAATGGTACTTTTCCCGGATATCGTGGATGAAGGCAGCCAGCTCCAGGGTCTCCTGGGGGTTCATGCCGGCGGCCGGCTCATCCAGCAGGAGGAGCTTGGGAGCTGTCCCCAGGGCCCGAGCGATCTCCAGACGGCGCTGGAGACCATAGGGCAGGCTGGTGGCCAAATCGTCGCGATACTGCCACAGGTCCTGCTCCCGGAGGAGCGCCTCGGTCTCCTCCCGCATCCGATGCTCCTCCTTCCGGTTGGCACGGAAGGTAGCGGAAAAAACGTTCTGCTTGGCCCGCATATGTTTTGCGGTAAGCACATTGTCAAAGACCGTCATGCTTTTCCATAGGCGGATATTCTGGAAGGTCCGGGCAATCCCCAGCTTTGTGATATGATCCGGCGTAGGTGCCAGGGTGTGTTCGTGGAGATAGCGTTCCCCGTTCTGTCCCTTATAACCCTTTGCCATCTTGCCCCGGGGATGATTGCAGATTATGGGCTTATCCTGGAAGGATATTTTTCCATTGGTAGGCTGATACACGCCAGTGATGACGTTGAAGGCCGTGGTCTTCCCTGCCCCGTTGGGGCCGATGAGGGCCACGATCTCCCCCTTGTTCACCTCCAGGGAGAGGTTGTTGACGGCTACCACGCCGCCAAACTGCATGGTGGCATCCTCCACCCGCAGAATGTTTTCCCGTTCACTCATTGTGCATCCTCCTCCCCTGCGGCAGCTGCCGCCGTTTTTGTCCTGTTCTTAATCTTACGGATCATACCCGAGAAGGACAGTTCCTTGTCGCCCATGATCCCTCGCGAGAAGAAGAGGACGATCACCATGATGATAACAGAGAACACGACCTTGCGGAAACCGTCCCGGAAGAAGGGCACAGGGATAGAGGCATCCACAAAGGGGATGGGCAGCGCGCCGCTGTCCAGGAAGCGCAGCCACCACTCCGAGCAGGCGATGTACAGGAAGGCTGCGATGCAGCTGCCGGAGATGGAGCCAATGCCGCCGATGACCACCATGAGCAGGATCTCATAGGTCATGGTGCTGCGGAAGGGCGCAGCCTGGATGGTGGTCTGGAACATCGCCAGAAGGGCACCGCCGACTCCGGCGAAGAAGCTGGAAACCACAAAGGAAATCATCTTGTGCTTGAAGAGGTTGATGCCCATAGCCTCCGCCGCGATCTCATCGTCCCGTATGGACTTGAAGGCACGGCCATAGGAGGAGTTCACCAGCAAGACGATGATGAGAATACTCAGCATGGCGATGAGGAATGGGAACATGGAATCGAACTTAATGGTGGTATCCCCCGCATGGACACGCATATCGGAAAAGCTGGTGTATTTTCTCAACAGGTTGGAGCCGTTGGTAATCTTGCCTAAGCCATCCCACTGGAATACGGCGCGGATAATCTCCGCGAAACCCAGCGTGGCAATGGCCAGATAGTCGCTCTTCAGACGCAGGACCGGGATGCCAATGAGGGCCGCGAACACCGCCGCTACCGCGCCCGCGATAATCAGGCAGATGATCGCGCCCAAGAAGGCGCCGCCGCTCTCTCCTAAAACGCCGCTGAGGACCTGGGGAATCGAAAACTGGATGCTCCCGCCCTCAAAATACTGGTAAACCGCGGCGTGCTGTTCGGCAGGAATGGCGAAAATGGCGTAGGAATAGGCTCCGATCAACATAAATCCCGCCTGTCCCAGAGAAAACAGGCCCGTAAAGCCGTTGAGCAGATTCATGGATACGCAGACCATCGCATAAATGGCACCCTTGCGCAGCACGGGGATGAGCATGGTCGTAACGGAATTGGTCGGCAGGACATTGTCCAGCAAGTACAGCAATACATACACAGCCGCAATGAGGACCACCGCGATGATATTGCCAATCTTCTTTTCTGGGGCGACAGGCGCTTTCAATCTCTTTTCCATACGGTTCACCTCACACCTTGTCTGTGGACTTCTCGCCAAAGATGCCCGTGGGCTTGACCAGAAGGATCACGATCAGGAGAACGAAGGTGAAAGCGTCTGAGAAGGCCGTCCAGCCCAGCCCTTTCATGATGTTCTCACAAATACCGATGATAAACGCGCCAATGACCGCGCCGGGGACAGAACCGATGCCGCCAAACACCGCCGCCACAAAGGCCTTCAGCCCCGGCATGGCGCCGGAGGTAGGGATGACCGAGTTGTACGCGGTGAAGTAGAGCAGGGAACCCACTGCCGCCAGAAAGCAGCCAATGACGAAGGTAAAGCTGATGACGCTGTTGATCTTAATGCCCATGAGTTCACTGGTCTCAAAATCCTTGGACACAGCCCGCATGGCGATGCCCACCTTGGTGTACTTGATGAGGGAGACCAAGGCAATCACCAGGGCGAGGGTGAGCACCGGGGTAACCAGGGTAACCATCGGCGTAGTAGCCGGACCCACATTGATCTTTTCAGACAGGAAGGGGATCTCCGGATAGACCTGGGGCAGTCCCCCGGTAAAGTAGAGGGCACAGTTCTGCAATAAGTAGGACACGCCGATGGCGGAGATCATGACCGACATACGCGGGGCGGAACGAAGGGGCTTATAGGCCACCTTCTCAATAATCACGCCAAGGAGCACCGTCGCCGCCAGCACCAGGATGATGGAGACGTAGATGGGCAGAGAAGCGGTGGCATAGACCATGATAAGCCCGGCAATCATGAACACGTCGCCGTGGGCGAAGTTGATCAGGCGGAGAATGCCGTATACCATGGTATAACCAATGGCGATCAGTGCATATTGGCCGCCGACGGAGATGCCGGTGAGCAAATATTGCAAATTGCTTGAAATAAATTCAGACATGGTTTTCTCCTTCTCTCTAATTAGGGGATGCGGGAAGGCATCAATCTGTTTCACGGGGCGCTCTCGTGGAACGCATTGATGCGCTCCCACCCGAAAAGCAGGGACGAAAAGGGTCGATATGTTATGTACAATCGTGGCGGGAGCACAAGGTACCCCCGCCACGACGAAATGGTATGGCTATGTGCTATCGGATCACTGCGCGATCTGCTGAACCTTCACGAAGTCCCAGACGTTGTTTGTCACGTTAGCAGTCTTGATGAATGCTGTGTCGCGGACGGCGTCGCCGGTCTCGTCGAAGGCGATATCGCCGGAGATGCCGGAGTGGGTCACGCTGGGCAGAGCTGCCATCACGTCAGCAGGATCGGCGGAGCCGGCTGCCTTGAGCGCTTCCAGAGCAGTGAAGTAGGCGTCATAACCCATGACGGAGACAGCAGCGATCATGTCGTTGCCGCCATTGTTGGTCTTGTTCTCACTGTTGGAGTTGATGAACTCTTTGAAGCCAGCCTCGAACTCCTGATCGCCGCCTTCTGCATAGAAGGTGGAGATATAGACGGAGACATCCTTGCCCTGAGCTGCAGCCAGGACGGTATTGTTGTCCCAAGTGTCACTGGCCAGCAGGGGCATATCAATGCCCTGAGAAGCGGCCTGTGTGACGATCAGCTGTGCATAGCTGATGGAGCAGGGAGCAAAGATGACCTCAGCGCCGGCGTTCTTGGCGTTGGTGAGGTAAGAGGTGAAATCGGAGTTGTTCTCGGGGAAGTCATCATCCCCAACGATCTCGATATCCAGGTCTTTGGATGCTTCCTTAAAGTAATTGATCAGGCCCTGGTCATAGTCGTTGCCCAGCTGACCCAGGCAATAGACCTTGGTGGCCTTCAGCTCTTCCTTGGCGAAGTTGGCCAGGACGGTGCCCTGGAAGGGGTCCAGGAAGCAGATGCGGAAGTAGTGGTCATTGCCTTCTGTGACCTGGGGGTTGGTGCAGGTCACACCGATGGCGGGGATGCCCGCGTCAGCGAAGGTATCGGAACCGGCGATGGCCACAGCGGAGCCATAGGTGCCCAGGACCACAGAGGGGCTCTTGGAAATCAGGGTGTTGGCAGCGGAAACGGCCTTGTCCGTAGAGGACTCGTTGTCAGCAGTCTCCAGCTTGACGGTGTATTCCTTTCCATCAATCTCCACGGTGGGCTGGACAGAATTGGCATACTGCATACCCAGGGCTTCCTGCTTGCCGCCGGCGCCGTTATCGCCGGAAAGGGGCTCGAACACACCGATGACGATGGTATCGCCAGCTGCCGTGGTCTCGTCGCCTGTGTTTTCCGCATCCTCAGCGGGGGCACTGCCGCAGGCGCACAGGGCAAAGGCCATGCAGCCGGCCAGCAAAAGTGCAAGGATCTTTTTCATTTTTTAACCTCCTTCAATTCAGTTAGAGGTGTCCGCGCGCTGCGGACATATGTTTTCCTCTAAGCTATGCCTAATAGTTTACTATAAATCGGTTCATTTTGCAACGCTTTTTACGAAATTTACCATAATTTTCTCTCCGTCTGGGTATGATTCCGGTATTTTTTCAGATAAAGGCAAAGAGAGGACCGCCGAAAAACGGCGGTCCCTGAGGAAATTTACAGTTTCGCTTATCCCTTCACAGCTATGGCTTCGATCTCCACCAGCGCATCCTTGGGCAGCTGCGCCACGGCAAAGCAGGAACGTGCGGGAGTATGGTCCCCAAAATACTGGGCATAAATCTCGTTGAAGAGGGAGAAATCCTCCATGGTCTTCAGGTAGCAGGTCGTCTTCACCACGTCCTTTAAGGACAGGTCCGCCGCCTTGAGAACAGCGGTGAGATTTTCCAGCGCCTGGACGGTCTGGGCCGCGGTATTGTGGGCCAAGGCCCCTGTGTCGGGGATTATGCCCAGCTGGCCAGAGGTGAAAACGAATCCCCCGGCCTGGACGGCCTGTGCGTAAGGACCAATGGCGGCAGGTGCTTTGTCGGTGTGCAGGATTTCCATAATACTGTGCGTCCTTTCTTCCAATGAACTTATTGTGATCTGCTTCATGCAGGGCTTACTGTACTAGGGCGGTCAGGGCAGCGGTAAGCTGGGCTGCCGCTTTTTCTATGGTGGCGCGGGGAGCCGCCAAATTCAAGCGGATGTGGGTGTCCCCCTTCTCCCCTTCCGGGTAAAACCAGTGGCCGTAGTCCGGGGCCAAACGGCACGCCCCCTCTACAAAGTCGTGGAGGGCATCCCGGCTGACCGCCTTGCCCAGATCCAACCACATGAGATAAGTCCCTTCCAGTGGGGAGACCGTCACCGCCGGGAACAACTCCAGGGCATTTTTCATATATTGATAGTTTTCCCAGACCTGATCCAAGACCGTATCTAACCAGGCATCGCCGCCGGAGAAGGCCGCAGCCACGGCAATATAATCTAAGGTACTGCCCTCCCCTACGCCCAGGGTTTTCTGGAAACGGTCGAAGCGGTCTCGCTGATCCTGCTCCGGGAGAATCATTACCGCGTTTTTCATCCCCGCCAGATTAAAGGTCTTGCTGGCAGAGAAAAGCGTCACCGGTCTCCCCTCCCCCACCCAGAGGCTGGCGGCGGAGATATGGGTGTGACCCGGCATCATCAAGTCGTGGTGGATCTCATCGGAGAAAACCTGCACGCCATGGCGGCGGCAGCAGTCCAGCATTCCCTGTAATTCCTCCCGCTTCCAAACCCGGCCCACAGGGTTGTGGGGCGAGCAGAGAAGGAAGGTCGTGACCTTTTCCTCTACGATCTTACGCTCAAAGTCCGCAAGGTCGATGGTATAAATGCCCTCCGCTTCTTTTAAGGGATTGTAGACCGCTCTGCGGCCGGTGTCCTGGATGATGCGATAGAACGGCATATACACCGGGGTCTGGATCAGGATGGCATCCCCCGGCTGTGTCAGGGCCTGGACCAAGTGAAACAGGCCCGTCACCACACTGGGCGCGTTGCGGACCCATTCTCGTTTCCACTCTGTCCCATGGCGGCGGCGCTCCCAACCCAGGATGCTGTCGTAATACCGGTCCGGAATGATATAATAGCCAAAGGCCCCGTGGTCCACCGCACGGTGGAGGGCCTCCCGCACACAGGCGGGGACCTTGAAATCCATGTCCGCTACCCACAATGGCAGCAGGTCGTCTCGGCTGAACAGGGCGGAAAGTCCGTCCCACTTCTCACTGTCCGTGCCCCGCCGCTGAGGCAGGGCGATCTCATTGCGCTCGTCCATTGGGTCGCTTCCTCCTTAAAAATATTTTCATTGTTAGGATATGCTTTTCTCTTCCCGCTCCGCGTCCTTGATGCGCAGCACATACAGCAATCCAAAAACAGACACCAGGCCCTCCGTCACCGAGAAGGAAACCCAGATCCCCGCTGCCTCCCAGAAAACGGGCAGCAAGTACAGCAGGATACAGTTAAGCACCAAGCCCCGAAAGACCGCAATCACCGCCGCAGCCTTGGAGCGCAGGATGGATTGCAGATACACGCTCAAAAAGATGTTGATCCCTAGGGGCAGGAAGGAAAGGGCGTAAAGCCGGAAGGTCATGGGCGCGATCTCCAAAACCTCCGGGGTCACTTTGATGAAAAGCCGGGTAATCTCCTCCGGCAGGAGGAGGCAGAGCACTGTAAACGAGACCCCCAGAATGAGGATGGTCCGCAGGCCCAGGCGGTAGACATCCCAGTACCGCCGCACCAGTCCCGCCCCGTAGTTGACGGAGGCGATGGGCTGCGCCGCCTGCCCCGCCCCGGCGTAGATGTGGATAAAGAGGGCCGCGATGGTGCTGAGCATCCCGTACATCGCCAAGCCAGCGGTATCGGAATAGCGCATGATCTGGTTGTTGGCCACAAAGGTCACGATGATCAGCGCAATCTCGGAAAAGCCCGTCCCAAACCCGTTGAGAAGGATCTTCCGCCAAGCTGGGAGCAGCTGATAGGGCCGCACTAGCTTTAGCCCGCAGCGTTTGGTAAAGAGGTAGCTGGCCATGATGACCACTTGAAGCACCGAACCCAAGGCTGTTGCCAAAGCCGCGCCGAACATCCCCATGCCCAAGGGAAAGACAAAGAACCAGTCTCCAAAAATGTTCACCGCCGCCCCAATCACCGTAGCCGTCATCACAAAGCCGGGGACCCCGTCGTTGCGCAGAAAATTTGCCAGAAAGGACGTCAGCACAAAGCTGGGCATGGTGAGGATAATCAGGGTACCATATTCCATAGCATAGGGCAGCAGGGTGTCATTGGCGCCGAACAAGCGGTAGATCTCTTCCTGAAAAAGATAGGTCCCCGCCCAGATCAAGATCGCCAGCAGTCCCACCAGGAGCAGGGCCGCGGTATAATATGCATTCCCCTTCTCCTCACTCCCGCCGCCCTTCGCTCGGCTCATCAGCACCGAGCCGCCTACGCCGCAGAGCAGCCCCGCGAAGGTTGCGATGGCGAAAATCGGCAGCAGCACCGCGCAGGCCGCTGTCCCGTCTGGGCCGACGCCCTGGCCGATGGCGATGGTATCCACAAAGCTGTACAGCGTGACCACCAGCGCACCCCCGATGGAGGGGACAAGGAATTTTAGAAAGGTCCGTTTGATCTCACTATGAAGCAGATCCATAGGCAGCGCCTCCTATCTCTCAAACCTACTTGCTTTTTGGAGATGCTGTGGGAAAAGAATTTCCTCCTATTCTACTCCACCTTCCCCGCCCCTGCAAGGGGCTTTCCCCCGATCCGCAAAACCTTGGACAGACAGCCAAATCGCCCTCCCCCTTTCCTCCCCTGGTTTTTCGATTTGACGAGAGTCCCTCCCTTTTCCCGGCAGGAACCCTCTTGCCGGGACTTTCCCTTCTGTGATATAATCATGGTATCATAGGAAGAAAAGACTACCATACTACAAAAGAAGGAGTGAACCGACTATGAACTATACCTTTGGTCTCATTGGCGCTGGAAACATGGGCGGCGCCATTGCCCAGGCAGTGAGCCGTGAAATCCGGGACGGCATCCTGTCCGACCGGGATCAGGCGCGGGTCAAAGCCCTAGCCGGGGAGCTGGGCTTCTCCCATGGGGACAGCCTGGAAGCCGCCCGGGAAAGCCGCTATCTCTTCCTGGGGATCAAGCCTCATCTGGTCGGCGGCGTGCTGGAAGAGCTGGCCCCCATTTTGGCGGAGCGGAAAGAGCCTCCTGTCCTGGTTTCCATGGCGGCGGGGGTCAGCATAGAGCAGCTGCAGGCAGCGGCCGGAAAACCTTATCCCGTAATTCGCATCATGCCCAACACCCCTGTAGCTGTGGGGCAAGGGGTTATCCTTTACACCGCCAGCGCCCAGGCAGAACCATCTATGATAGAGGGTTTCCTGTCCATCCTGGCCCAGAGCGGGAAGCTCTATCCCATCGAGGAATCCCTCATGGATGTGGGGGCCGCTGTGTCCGGCTGCGGTCCGGCTTTTGCGTATCTGGTAATGGACGCCCTGGCCGACGGCGGTGTGGCCTGCGGCCTGTCCCGGCCGGACGCGATCCGTTGTGCCGCGCAGACCCTTCTGGGGGCCGCGCAGATGGTGCTGGAAACGGAAAAACATCCTGACCAGCTGAAAAACGAGGTGTGCAGCCCTGGCGGGAGCACCATTCAAGGGGTGCGTCTCCTGGAACAGCGGGGGGTCCGGGCCGCGATGATGGATGCTGTCATTGCCGCCTGCGAGAAGAATGCCGCCCTTGGCAAGTAAGAAAACGACACCACGGTGGAGGACTCCGGTCCCCTGCCGTGGTGCCGTTTTATACTGTTATGCCGCTGTCGGAACGCTTCCCTTACGACTTGCGCAAAGTATACCGTTTGGACCCATACGTCCAAATCTGACGGGACAGCAGTCCGCAGACGATTCCCAAAGCCGCACCTGCCAGTACATCCGAGGGAAAGTGGACGTAGAGGTAGAGACGGGAAAAGGCGATCAACCCCGCCAGAACCAGTGCCGCCCAGCGCCCCTTGCTGCCGTTGAGCATCAGGACTGCCGCTGCAGCAAAGGACACCGAACTGTGTCCCGACGGAAAGGACGGGTCCCCCGGGGCCGCGATGAGCAGTTCCACCAGCGGGTTCTGTACGAAGGGACGCAGGCGTCCCACTGCATTTTTCAGGATGAGGTTGCAGAAAAACAAGCTCAAAAGCATGGACAGCAGGACCTGCCCCCCGACTCGACGCTCCTTCCGATTCAATGTCATCAAAAGGACACCCAAAAGAAGCCAGATCCCCCCGCTGTTGGCTAGGCGGGAAATCCAGGGCATAATGCTGTCTAAAAGGTCCGTATGCAGATGCTGGGCAATCCAATCCAGGACCTCCAGCTCCGCTGCGGTGAATCCGTCCATCGGCCGGCCCCCTTCCTCTTCGCATTTGGTGGTATTGTATCACCGAAACCGTCCGGGGGCAAGGGGAAATTATGGCGCAACATCTGGCAATGCCAGAATTTCCTGTATGGTCTGTTCCGCCGCCTCTGCTGCCCAAGAAAAATCCATATGGGGGCGATAGAGAGCCTCCAGCTGGTCGTGGTATGCCTTAGCTTGGGATAGGTGCTCGATCGCTTCCGCCAGCAGTCCCTCGGCCACCCGGTTGGACAGGCGCATAAAACTCTTCCCCTCTTGGAGCAGATTCTTCTCCACCAAACTCTCTGTGCGAATGGAACGGAACCCATCCTCTTTCCAGCTCCCGCTGAGAAAGGCCAGAGAAAGATCCGGGATCAGAAGGTGTTCCAAGCGGCTTGGCTGCTCCGGCATGGGACACGACAGCACGTCGTAGCCGCTCTCTAAAAAGCGCGTTTCCAAGTGGGACAGAAGGACACCGGCCAAACCGCAGTCATCCAGAATCGCGTAACCGTGATCCGCCAGGACCTTAATGCTCTCTGACAGCAGCAGCCTGCCCTGACAGGTGACCCCGCTGAGAAAACGACGGGACCGCCGGCCCACCCCGGGACGGGTCGTTTTCAGCTCTCGGGACAAGATTCCCTCCGCCCGTTTGATGGTTTTGGTCAAGGTCTCGTCGGAGTGCAGAGAATGACAGCCCCGACGGCGGCTCTCCTGTACGCCCCGGATGCAGTGATAGGCGGAGGGATAGCAGGCTTTGTATGCCTCTGCCGCCTCTACGATCTGGCGGCGAAGCGGAAACAGAGCCTGACGGTTGTAGCCTCGGCCAAGGTCAATGTAATGTCCCGTGGCGCCGGTATAAGCGGGGTCCATGGCGTGGGGTGAAGTCCCGTCCACCAAGGCCGCGCCCTTGCCGGGGATGGAGACCCCATCCAGCGAGTCCGGGTCGCCTGAACAAAGGATGTACTCTACATAATAACCCTCATCCTCCAGGGCCTGGGCCACCCGCCGCATCAGCGTGGACTTCCCGCAGCCGGCACCGCCTTTGAGTACATAGAACGCCTGGGCCGCCGCTTGATCGATCCAGTGCTCATAGAGAGAGACAAACCCCTCCCCGCTGTTGGCCCCCAGGAAAAATTGCGTGCGCTGTGTCAAATCTTCCATGATGTTCTCCTCCCTAGTATAAGATGGCTTTTTCCATTCCATATTATGTAGAGAGGCATCCATCGGTCACAGTCCCGGCAATTTCGTCACAGCCAGTCCTCTACCACATCCCGCAGGGCACAAGGCGTGACGCCGCCCCGAAGCAGACGTTCCGCCAAAGTCTGAATCCGCTCCGGGCGCACCGTGATGTCCAGCACCTCCTCCCTTTCTCCGCTCTCCAGAGCTGTGATCCCTATCCCATAACTCTCACAGCTCACCGGCGGCAAAACATCTCGGACCAGCACATAGTAAGCGCAGGTGATCTGCTGTCCCGCCGCGTCCATCTGCTCTCTTTGTCCAATCAACAGTTCTCTCATTTTCGTTCCCCTCCGAAATGTATTTATTTGTAACTGTTTTGTAGTTTTTATTGTAACTGCAAACCCTCCGTTTGAAAAGTAAAATCGTATGACAAAGTTTTCTATTTTCCCCCATTTTTCACAGCGGTTCTGCCCCAAAAGACAGAATGAGAGGCAATTCAGCTCTTTCGTGTCGAAATGTTTTTTCCCTGTTTCTTCCTCCTCCGGCCTTTTGAACGTATATTTTCTCAAAACCGCCTCTCCAAAAAAAATCTTCCTTTTTTCCGCATTTTAGCTTGACAAGTACCCAGTCCTGTGTTAATATAATTCTTGCATCTGGCCGAAACATTCCCGACACGGAGAGATGTCCGAGCGGTTTAAGGAGCCGGTCTTGAAAACCGGTGACCCGAAAGGGCCGTGGGTTCGAATCCCACTCTCTCCGCCATATAACCTTCCAGAGATTTGGAACTTGGAGAAGTACCCAAGTGGCCGAAGGGGCTCCCCTGCTAAGGGAGTAGGGCG
>JAAWAE010000099.1 GCA_022792035.1 Ruminiclostridium sp.
AACGCTACCGTGAATCGCGGCCAGACCGTGACCTTCCTGTATCGTTACGCTGAGTCTCCCGCCGCCACCGGCGAGAGCAGCTTCACTGACGTCGCCGCCGACGCTTTCTACGCCGACGCCGTCAAGTGGGCTGTGGCAGAAGAGATCACCAACGGTACCTCTTCCACCACCTTCAGCCCTGCCAGCAACTGCACACGCGGCCAGATCGTGACCTTTATGTATCGTCAGATGGCTGAGTGATCTGTTCTAAGCAGGAAAACACGAACACAGCACCGAAAAGGGGCGGGGCTTCGGCCCCGTCCCTTTTCCCGTTTGGAGGGGATCGGGTTGAAATTGAGTTTGTTCGAGTATTGTCTGGCGGCAAATAAGGAATATTTGTTGGAGGAATGGGACGCCCAACGCAACGTTTTGTCTCCGGAACGCGTCAGTTATGGCAGCCAGCGGCGGGTCTGGTGGACCTGTGAAAAGGGGCACCAATGGGAGGCCATGGTCAAGAGCCGGGCCGGAGGGACGGGGTGTCCTTACTGCTCCAACCGGCGCATCGTGGCGGGGGAAAATGACCTGGCCAGTGCCTATCCGGAGCTGGCGGCGGAGTGGGACGTGGAAAAGAACGGGGTCCTCTCCCCCACCGCCCTGCCTGCCGGGACCACGAAAAAGGTGTGGTGGCGGTGCGGCAAGGGGCATACCTGGTGCGCCGCCGTTTCCTCCCGGGTGCGCGGGGCGGGGTGCCCGGTGTGTACCGGGAAGGTGATCGTGGCGGAGGAGAACGATTTGGGGAGCCGCTTCCCCGAGATCGCCGCCCAATGGCATCCCACGAAAAACGGGAGCCTGACCCCGAAAAACTGTCCGCCGTCCAGCAACCGAAGAGTGTGGTGGCGCTGTCCCCTGGGGCACGAGTATCAGGCGGCGGTGGGTGCCCGGACGGTGAATGGATCCGACTGCCCCTACTGCGCGGGGAAAAAGGTGCTGGCGGGGTTTAACGATTTGGCCAGCCAGGAACCCGCCGTGGCCGCCGCTTGGCACCCCACGCTGAATGGCGCCCTGACCCCCCAAGACGTCACCACCGGGAGCCGCCGGAAGGTCTGGTGGCTGTGTCCGGAGGGCCACGTCTGGAAGGCCGTGGTATACTCCCGCGCCAGGGCGCAGAAAACCGGGTGTCCCGTGTGCGCGGGACGCATCCCCCAGGCCCGGCAGGCCCGGTACAGCAGCCTGATCGGAGAACAGAAAACCGCCGCTGTCCGGCAAGACGAAAGGGGTGAGCCTTAGCTCACCCCTTTTGCGTCCCATGAAAAACCGTGTTATTTAAGGATTCTCATAAAGTTCCGTAAGGTACGCCTGGACCACCCAGCGAGTGGCATGACCCCGGCCGGTGCAGGTGGACAGGGTCAGAATCTTGTCCTGGGCGGTGGGCACCAGACCCGTGTCAATGGCCGAGCTCTCCAGGGCAAAGGCGATGAAGTCCTCTTTCTCCTCGTCGGTCTGGAGGTCCAGGCGGTAGGTCCGTTCCAGGACACTGACCTCATAGGCCGCGAAAATGTCGTAGCGGGAGATCCCCCGCTGGTCCACGATGTACACGCTGGGCGCCTTTTCCCAAAACTCCAGGTCTTTGTAGCCCGCCAGCAGGCCGAACATGGATTCGTTGCGCATCCGGTGACCGTAGACAAGGGTGTTGAAATCCTGGAAATTGCTGTTGTTGCGGCAGTCCAGGAAAATGGACCCCACGGCGCTGACCTCTTTCTTCCAGGTGTGGTTCAGATAGTAGTCGTTGTCCCCGCCGAACATCAGGGGATAGGAGATGGCGATGCCCGGGATGCGCAGCCAGCCGCCGGCTTCCCCATTGACCTCCTGCAGCGCCTCCAAGTCCAAGCCCCGCAGCGCCTGCACCGGCGCAGGGAGCGCCTCCTCGGCGGGGGCCTCCGGCTCCTGGTCCTGCTCTGGCTGCTCTGCTTTTTCCGGCTCCTGGACCACTCCGGACGGAATGCTGAACCCGGCGATGGCCTCCGCGTCGGCATAGTCCTGGGCTCCTTTGTGCAGATCCACTTGGTGGCGTACCACGCCGGCGCAACCCACCACCAGACCAATCACCAGAACCACCGTCAGCACTTTATATACCTTTTTCTTCACACGCACTCCCCCTCATAGGCAAACTTTGTCCCCACGGGACAGGAGCGGCCCCCTGAAGGGCCTTTTTCCTTATGTTTAATCCTATCACACCGCACCAAGAACGTCAACCGCATTTCAAGGGATGCGGGAACGGTCCCCCGTACCACGCCCGGTACAGGGGACCGTTCCTGTTTCTTTCTAAATATGGGATACGGTCTCAGCCCAGCAGATCCGCCAAAGAGGTATCCATGGTCACCGTCAGGCGGGGCAGCTCATGCAGGCCCTTGCGGGGGTGGGCCATCCCGGACTTCGTCACGACACTCACCGGGAAATTCTCCTCGAGCATGGCCTTGGCCCAAGGCTCCGTGGCCCCGAAGGGGTAGGCGAAAAAGCAGACCGCCTCCCCTAACTGCGCCTCGATCCGGTTATGGCTTTTTTGAAGGTCCTCCAAGACCCGGCCGCAAAAGTCCTCCTTCGATTCCCCCGGGAGGCGCTGGACCCCGTTGGGACCGTTGGGATCATAACCGCCGTTTTGACTCTCGAAATTATGCAGGGCGTAGGTGTGGGACCCGATCTCCACCAGCCCCGACGCCGTCATCTCCCGGCACATCTCCCAGCTGACATTCCCGCTGAGCGCCTGGTCCGTTTTGCAGACGATGATGGAGATCACCGCCTTCATCTGGTGCTTTTTTAACAGGGGGTAGAGCAGGTCGTAATTGCTGCGGTAGCCGTCGTCAAAGGTCAGAAGCACCGGCTTGTCCGGGAAGGGACCTCCTTCCGCCAGCTCCCGGGGCAGGATGGTCTGGTATCCGTTCTCCTGGAGCCAGGTCAAGTCCGCGTCCAGCTTTTGGGCCGTCACCGTCATGTCGTTGCACTCCCCCGCCTCCACCACATGGTGGTACATCAAAACCGGCAGGGTCCGGGGCAATCCCTCCCCGCCGGGCTGCTGGCCGCCGTAACATACCACCGCCGCACCGGCCAAACACAGCGCCGCGACGCACAGTGCCGCCAAGTCCACTCGAACTCTTGCCCATCGTTCGCTCATACGATCCTCCCAATCCCCACCCAACCCGACTCCCTATGCCAACCTTTCATGAAAGGGAGTTTTCGGATGGATGATCACACCGCTTTGCAGTTTCTTCTGTCTTCAGCGTTGCCAATCCACGGCCGATTATGTAGCGAAACATTTCCGCCCGTGTATCGTTATAGAATCGTTCTTTTTTCAGCTGGTCCAGCATCGGCGCCCATTCTGGCTGCAATGTGACCATGGCTCGTTTGGGGTACATTGACATAGGCTCACCTCCTTCGCGGTGTATCACTCCATCAGTGATTCACTTCCTTCCTTATTATAGGACATCAGAGATACACCTGTCAAGTGTTCTTCCTGTTTTTTCGCCTTTACATCAGTGTATCACTGTGATATGATATACACCAAGGAGGCGATACGATGGCTACCAAACGACCGAGATATATGATCTCTGTGGATAACGAGATGTTCAACGCGATTGAGGATTTTCGCTTTGAGCATCGCTTTCAGACCCGCTCCGAAGCCACAACGGAGCTGATCCGCTTGGGTCTGGAGCAGCTGAAAAAGGAACAGCAGCAAACGGCCCCCTCTGCGCCGGCAGGCCCCAGCGACCCATAAAATAAAACTGCCGCCCTCCTCCCCGGATGGCGGCAATTTTATGGTCCCTATCGTGCTGAGCCCTGGCTCAATAACGCTTGTAAATCGTTCCCCGGCTGTTTGCGTCAATGACATAAACAACCAGTTTCCCGTGATCCACAGAGTAAATGATCCTTTCCCGGTTACTCATTCTGTCCCTCCTTACGCGCAAAGCTGTTGCGTTCCATGTTTCTATTATACACTCTGCCCACAAAACACGCAACTATGTTTTACATCCACAAACCCCCGCCGCCCTCCTCCCGGAAGGCGGCGGGGGTTTCCCGTGATCTTAAAAGCTTTCGTCCTCTTGGACCGTTCCAACCTCAGGTCGTATGGCCGTCAGCAGGGTTTCCCAATCCTCATCTCCGGATATTTTTTCCTCCAGCGCCGCTTTTTCTTCCTCACTAAGGTAATCATAGACCGCTGTGAATGGATCAATCCAACGATTCTTGGCATACTTCTCCGCCAAAGCCGCCGCGCCTTCATCCCCCACATAGTCCATCCAGTCCAAGCGGAACTCCGTACACTTTACGATCCGCTCTTCCCCATAATAAGCGCGAAAATCATAATACATCTCGGACAGCAGTCCATAAAGGGCTGCCTCGGCCTCCCCGCTGCTCTGGATCTTCCGTCCCCCCTCGCCCAGGTAGACGTTCAGGGTCACGGTCTCCTTCTTCTCGTGGTCCCAGAGCATGAAGCCCACCTGCGGTTCATAACCATGATTCCTCTCGTCGATGGGCCAGGATACCGCAAAGAGATAGGGGCCCTTGTGTTTCGTCTCCTTGCCCTCATCCCCGCAGACCTGCGCGTGGGTAAAATAGCCGCCTCCGCCCCAGCGGGCATTGTCCTCCACCTCCTGTGGCCGGGTGTAGACCCCCACGGTCAGGGCGGTCCCCACCAGAGCCGCAGTCACGATCAGCGTTATGACCACCAAGTTCTTCCTGGTCTTATAGCTCATGATTGCACCTAACCTTTCTTTCAGCCGCTGGCCGCCCTCGGTGAGGGTCACCGCAGCCACGGAGGACTCGTGCCGTCCGCCGGCCTCCAGGCTGCGCAGGAGGGTATCCCCGTAGGCCCGGTGTGCCTGAGGCGGCAGGGCTTTCAAGACCGCCTCGTCACAAGCCAGCTCACAGGCCCGCTCCACCTCCCGGCTCATCATCCACACCAGAGGATTGAACCAGTGCAGGCAGAGCGTCAGCTGGAGCAGCCACTTGTAGAGCAGGTCTCCCCGCTGATAATGGGTCAGCTCGTGGAGGAGGATGTAGTCCAGGTCTTCCTCCGGTCCCGTCACCCCCGGCAGGACGATGCAGGGTCGGAACACCCCCATCAGCATGGGGGTGGACAGCAGCGGATTGGTGTACAGCCCTATGGGTCTATGGATCCACAACCGCTCTTCCATCTGCGACAGCCGCTCCAGCATCGCCGGGTCCGCCACCGGTTCCCATCCAGCCCGGACGCTTCGCACAAAGCCCCGGTAGATCATGACCTTCCTTGCCCCCAGCAGCAGCGCGGTCCCCAGCCAAGCAAGCCCCAGCAGGACCCCCGGTGGCACCCGAAGGCTGGGCGGCACAGGCTCCGGTTCCGGGACCGCGATGGAGTTGGCGTCAGCGGCATCCTGGACCTCCGTCCAGTCGGCCGGGGCGGGTTCCCCAATCTCTGCGGGAGCCTGCCGGTCCACACGCACCGGCTCCTCCGGCTGGAAGAGCTGTCCCATCAAATTCCCCTCCGGGGCAACGGGCAGCAGCAAACGGGCCACCACCAGCAGCCAAATGTAATACTGCCAGCTTTTGCTGAGCCGTTCCCGATACAGGGGGCGGCACAACAGCAGCACCGCGATCAGCAATCCCCCAGACAGGGACAGGGACAATACCATGCGCAAGGTATCGTTCATTCTCCCCCCCTTTCCCAGAACAGCCGCAGCTCCTCATAATCGTCCGAAGTCAGCAGGTCCCGCTGGATGAGGGTCGCCACCAAGCCCCGGGCGCTCCCCTGGTAGAGTTTGTTGAGAAGGGTCTCGGTCTGTGCCGCCTGATAGTCGGCCTCGGTAACCACGGCGGTGTATTCGTTCCGCCGTCCCAGTTTCTTTGTCTTCAGCAGGCCCTTTTCCACCAGCCGGGAGAGCAGGGTGATGACCGTGTTTTTCTGCCAAGTACGGCCTTTCTTCGCCAGCTCCTCCATGATGTAGGCATAAAGGGCCGTGCCGTCGTTGGCCCAGACGATCTTCATCAGCTCCAGCTCGGAATCCGAAATTTGTTGTGCCATGGGTGCTTCCTCCTTTGATGACATCCTGTAGTCTATCATTAGGATAACACCATGTAGTCCATATGTCAAGCGCTTTTTCGCAGAAAATCCCCCCTACCTTTGGCAAAATGCCATGGGTAGGGGGGATTGGATCAAAAAGGGGTCACTGTCCCACCTGAGACCAGTCAATGTCCCGCTCGTCTAGGAAGCCGCTCTTCTCTGCGGCTTCCAGATGCCGGGCCTCCTCCTCCGTTAGTTTCGTGTAGTCGGGGTCCCAAGCCATGACAAGCTTCTCAATGACCGCAACTGCGAAGCTTTGTTCCGCTTCCGGCAGCATTTCTACCAAGCGTGCCGCTTCCATCGCAAAATCAGACATATCGTTACCCCCATTTCTTATAGATATCTCCTCGGTTTCCAATATCGAGAACATCCAGAATCTCTATTTCTCCGTCCAGCCCATATCTGTATATGACACGCCAGGCGCTCACACGCAGCCGCAGCCTGCCCTCTCCTCTTCCCTTCATGGGTTTGATATCTCCAACAGGCGGAATATTCGTCAACCCTTGTATCGCCGTCCGAATCCGGGCGACTGACTTCTTGGGAAGTTTATGCAGGAACCTGACCGCATCCTTGGAGTATTTGATTTCCATTCGCCGATCTCCCTCGTCCCGCTCCATTTCTTAAAGCGCGCTCTTCTTCAACTCCTCCAACAAAGCCTCCGTCTCCTGGGCCACCTGCCGCAGCGCCCCCTCCTCAAAGGGCGAGCGCAGTCCGGCCTCCTCCAGCAGCTGCGTGAACACTTTCTCTCCACCCTGGGACAGAAAGCGCACATACCGGGCAAAGGCCCCGTCATAGTCCTTCTGGGACGCCAACAGGAACTGCAGCGCCGCAGTCTGGGCCAGACAGTAGTCGATATAATAAAACGGCGTCTCGTAGATGTGCATCTGATACTGCCAGCGGGTCCCCTCCTCCAAGTAGGGGATCCCCTCAAAGTGCAGGTGGGGGCGGAAGTCGGCCTCCAGCTTCCGCCAGGCAGCCTTCCGCTCCTCGGGGGTCCACTCCGGGTTCTCATAGACTTGCCGCTGGAAATCGTCCACGATGGTCCCATAGGGCAGGAAGGACAGGGAATCCAGCAGGTGCATGAATTGATACCGCTTGGCATCCTCCCCAAAGAAGTGTTCCATATACGGCCAGGCGAAAAACTCCATGCTCATGGAGTGGGTCTCCGCCGTCTCCATGCCGCCTACGTTCAGCTCCACCACATACTCGTTGTCCGCGATGGTATAGTCGGCAAAGGCATGACCGGCCTCGTGGGTCACCACGTCCACGTCTGCGGAGGTCCCGTTGAAGTTCGCCAAAATAAACGGCTGATGATAGGCCATGAAGCTGGTGCAGTAGCCGCCGCCCCACTTGTTCTTCCGGGACTCCACGTCGAAGGCGTCCGTATCCAGCATGAAGTCAAAAAACTTCCCCGTCTCTTCACTCATGTCGTGATACATCGCCTTCGCGGCGGCAAAGATCTCCTCCTTGCCTCCCTTGGGGGCGGGGTCCCCCTGGGGGAAGATGATGTCATAATCGTACAGCATCAGCTGCTCCACGCCCAAGGTCTTGGCCACCTCACGGCGCAGGCGGGCCACCACGGGCACCACGTCCCGGCGGATGTTCTCCCGGAACTGCTTGACCTCCTCCGGTCCGTAGCACAGCCGCCCCATGCGGTAATAGCCCAGCTCCACGAAGTTTTTGTAGCCCATACGCACCGCCATGCGGTGGCGGATCTTCACCAGCTGGTCAAAGAGCCCGTCCAGCTCCTGGCTGTGCTCCTGCAGGGTCCGGCCCAAGACCTCATAGGCCTCCTTCCGGGTGGCCCGGTCCGGCGACTTGGCGTGCTTCATCAGCATGGGCCGGGGGAGTTTTTCGCCCCGGAACTCGAACTCCATCCCCGCCATCAGCTGGGAGTATTTGCTCACCAAACGGTTCTCCTCCACCATCTCCTGGATGATGCAGGGGGCCATGGACTTCAAATCCACCGCAAAGGACCGGTACATCAGCGGCAGCAAGGCCCCGCTCTCCTCCAGCTCCTGGCGGTAGGGGCTTTGGACCATGGCCCGGGTGTAGTCCTGCATCAGGCTTTGGGCCTGGGGGCCGGTCTCGTCGTAATAATCCTTTTCCGCCAGATAAAACTCGTCGGCGGTGTTGATGCTGTAGCGCATATAGGACAGGGCCTGGGCGGTCTCCAGCCGGACGGCCAGAGCATTGTACCGCTTCCGGGCCTCTAAAACCTCCCGGGCGGAGGCGGCGTGCTTCACCTGCCGGATGATGTCCTTGATCTCCGCGGTAAACTCCTCGATGGACAGTCGTTGGTATTTCAGTTCCGATACTTTCATGCTTCGCTCCTTTTTTCAAAACTTACAGAAAGGCAGGTCCCCTCGGGCGGGCCTGCCGTGGAGGCTCTCCGCCTGCTCCACCGCCCGGTGGATGGCCTGCTCTACCGCCCGGGCGGCCAGGATGCCCACAGCGTCCGGGTCAGCGGAAACCGCCCCGCTGCACATGGCAAAGACAGCGTCCCCATCAAAGGTAGCGTTGGCGGGGCGGACCGCTCGGGCGATGCCGTTCTGGGCCACCGCCGCCAGCTTATTGGCCTGGGCCTTGTTCAGTCTGGCGTTGGTGAGGACGCAGCCGATCACCGTGTTCTCTCCCACGGGTTTCCCGCTGAAAATGTCCCGCTGCTGGGCGCTGTGGGCAATGAGCCAGTCCTCAGTGGAGAGGAAGCCGTCGTTCCCGTCCTGGCGCGCCCCGGCGATGATCCGGCCCTCCTTCACCACGTCTCCCATGGCGTTACAGGCCACCACAGCGCCCACCATCAGCGCCCCTTCCTGGAACGCGGCGGCTCCAATGCCGCCCTTCATGGCAAACGCCGGGCCGCGGATCTTCCCCACGGTACAGCCGGTGCCAGCCCCGTGGTTCCCCTCCCGGAAGGGTCCTCCCGCCAGGGCGGCGGCGCAGGCGGCTCGGCCCATGGCGGCATCGGGCCGGACCTCTCCCCGCCCGATCTTCAAATCGAAGAGCACCGCGGCGCAGACGTTGGGCACCACCGTGACCCCTACGTCCCGGCCGATGCCCGCCTCCTCCAGACAGGCCATCACGCCCCCGGCGGCATCCAAGCCGAAGGCACTGCCTCCGGTGAGCAGGACGGCGTGGACCGCTTCCCGGTTGCACCGGGGGTCCAGGGCGTCGGTGTCCCGGGTACCGGGGGACCCGCCCCGGACATCCACCCCGGTCACTGCCCCCTGGGGACAGAGGAGGACCGTACAGCCGGTGGCGGCTTCCCGGTCCTCCGCCTGGCCGATGCAAAAGCCGGGGATGTCTTGTATCCTTAGTCTATCCACTTTTTCCTTATTGTTTCTCCGCCTGGCCGCGTTTTGCCAGGGCTTCGCCTACGGTATAGATATTCCCCGCGCCTACCGTGAGGATCAAGTCCCCCGGACGGGCCAGCCGGTAGAGCCAGTTGGTCAGCTCCGCGAAGGAGGGCGCCACCAGGGCCCCGGGCACCTGGTCCGCCAGGTCCTGGGAGGAAATGCCCACGTCGTTCTTCTCCCGGGCGGCGTAAATCTCTGCCAGGAAGGTGACGTTGGGCTTTTTCAGCGCCGCCACGAACTCATCAAACAGGGCCTTGGTCCGGGTGTAGGTATGGGGCTGGAAGGCGCAGATCACCCGCTGATAGCCCAGGCTCATGGCCGTGTCCAGCAGGGCGTTGAGTTCTCCGGGGTGGTGGGCGTAGTCATCGTAAATGGTGGCCCCCTTTACCTTCCCCTTGTACTCAAAGCGCCGGCCCGCGCCGCGGAAATCGTTCAATCCTCTGGCGATGGCCTCCCCGGAGATTCCCAGCACCAGCGCGGCGGCGGCGGCGGCGATGGCGTTCTTTACATTATGGACCCCAGGGACCTGGAGGGAAATGTGGGCCACCGGCTTCCCGTCCTGCACCACGTCGAAGGTAGGCAGGCCCGCCTTCCACTTGAGGTTTTCCGCATGGAAATCCCCCTGCTCCAGGCCGAAGGTCAGGACCCCCTTCTTGCCCCTCAGGGCCTCCATGGTGTTGGCGTCCTCCCCGTTGGCCAGGACAGCCCCGTCCTTGGGCACCAGGTCGGCAAAGGCCCGGAAGGAGTTCTCCACATCCTCCAGGTCCTCGAAAAAGTCCAGGTGGTCCGCCTCGATATTCAAAATCACCGCCACGGTGGGCGAGAAAGAGAGGAAGGAGTTGCAGTATTCGCAGGACTCCAGGATGATGGTCTCCCCCTTCCCCACCCGGTGGCCGGTGCCCAGCAGGGGCAGGGTGCCGCCGATCATCACCGTGGGGTCGATGCGGGCCGCCATGGCGATGTGGGTACACATGGAGGTGGTGGTGGTCTTTCCATGGGTGCCGGAGATGCACAAGGCATTCTCATAGCGCCGCATGATGGAGCCCCAAGCCTCCGCCCGCTCAAAGACAGGAATCCCCTGTTCCCGGGCGGCGGCGATCTCGGGGTTGCCGTCGTGGACGGCGGCGGTGCGGATAATAAAATCCTTCCCCTCCACGCTCTCGGGCAGGTGTCCGATGGTCACGGGAATGCCCAGGGAACGCAGGTGCTCTACCGAGCTGCTCTCCTGCATATCGGAACCACTGACGCGCAGGCCCTCCCCATGGAGCACCTCCGCCAAAGGGGACATGGACACGCCGCCGATCCCCACCAAATGCGCCCGCTTGCCGGGCACGATATAATCATGTATAATAGTTGCCATTGGGTTTACACACCTTTTTCCTTCAGCTATAATAAATGTATTTTTATTGCATTCCATTATATCCAATTTCCCGCACCTTGGCAAGTGTTTCCGCTTGATTCAGTATAAGCGGGAAAGGGCAAAATCATAACCGAAGGGGGCGTATTTTTGTGAAGCTGTACGGAGCACGCGGCATAGACGGGCGGACGCTCCTGGCCTGGGCCGCGCAGCAGGGCTGGGGGCTGGACACCCTCCCGGACATTGTCCGAGGGGCGGAGGGCAAGCCCCGCTTCCCGCACCACCCCCATCTCCACTTCAACCTCAGCCACAGCGGCGCGCTGACCCTCTGCGCCCTTTCCGCCCGGCCGGTGGGCGTGGATCTCGAGTGCATCCGTCCCCGGCGGGAGGGACTGTTCCGCTATGCCCTCACGGACAAGGAGTACGATCAGTTTGCCGCCCTGGGAGGGGATTGGCCCGCCTTCTACACCCTCTGGACCCGGAAGGAAGCCTGGTGCAAATACACCGGTCTGGGCCTGCGCCGCCAGTGGAAGCAGACGCCCCCCAAAAAACCGTTCGCCCGCAGCTACGCCGGGGAAGGCTGGCGGGCCGCCGTCTGGGGGGAGGAACCGCCCCCGGCGCAAATCATCTGGATGGAAGGAGACACCCCATGAAATTGGACCGTGAATTTTATGCCCGGGATACCCGTCTCGTCGCCCAGGCGCTGTTGGGAAAGTATCTCGTTCGTGTACAGGACGGCTGTCCCCTAGCCATACGCATCACGGAAACGGAGGCGTATATCGGCCCCATCGACAAGGCCTGCCACGCCTACAACTACCGCCGCACCGCCCGCACCGAAACCTTGTTCGCCGCCCCCGGCACCGCCTATATCTATCTCATTTATGGGATGTACCACTGTCTGAACTTCGTGACGGAGGCAGAGGGCGAACCCTGCGCCGTCCTCCTGCGGGGCGGGGAGGCCCGAGGGGATGTGGAGCTTTTGTCCCGAATCCGCTACGGGAAACCCTCCGCGCAGCTGTCCGCCTATCAGCGGAAAAATTTCCTCAATGGGCCGGGGAAGCTCTGTCGGGCTTTGGACTTGACTCGCGCGGAAAATGGACTATCCCTTTTGGGCGATTCCCTCTTCCTCTGCGATGATCTGTCCCCGCTGGGGCTGTGGGCCCCGCCGGAGGATGCCCTCCCCTTCCCCATCGCCTCCGGCAAACGCGTGGGCATCGACTACGCGCAGGAGGCCGCAGAGTTCCCCTGGCGGTATTGGATTGAGGCAGGCAAAGATTAAATCTCTGCCTGCCTCAATAACGTTAAGACATATCGCTGCTCTGTGCGCTTTTATAACTGGTCCAAGGGCAGCGTCTCTCCGTCCTGGAGAACCCGCACCCGGTCCTTCCAGCGGGCAAACGCCGGGATGGAAGAAAACTCCTCCGCCCGCTGGGTGTGCATGGGGACGACCCACTTCGGGTCCACCGTCTCCATCAGCTTGGCGATGGTCTCCACATAGGCGTGGCCGCTGGTGTGGAGGGTTTCGTAGGGGCGGCCGCCGATAAAGCGCAGCAGGGCTTCGTCGGCGTATCGCTTCTCCAGATATCCCGTCCACATAGAGTAGATGATCTGGCCGTCCAGGGGATAAAATTTATCCCGCATCCGTTCAAACACGTTCGGCCGCTCCGGCACAGAATTTTTCCGCGCCAGCATCACGAAGCCGTTGGCGTGCATCTGTCTGGCGTCTGCCACCTGGAAGTCCAAACGCACATCCGCCTGCTTGGCCTGCTCCCGCAGTTGGGCGCAGCGTTTTTTCATATACGCCGCCTGCCTGTGCTTTGTGGAGCCTTTCCAGGGTTTCCAGGGGACATGAATGACCGGGTGCTTAGCGGATGGCTGATACAGGGGATGGTCCTTTCGGGCTTTCATGGCGGTGAGCAGGATCTCCGCTTGATAATCATCGCAGACAAAGCAGTATCCTTCCGGCGTATGGTGGTAAAACTCCATGACGCTGTCCAGATTGGTGGAGGAAACCAACACGAAATTATATTTGTGCCGCCGGAACAACTCCTCCGCCTTCGCCCCCAGCTGCTCCTCTGTCTGGAGGGTGTTTGTGCTGACCGCCTGCTCCCGGGAGAGCATGGTCCCTTCGGTGACCAGCAAATCGATCCCTCGGGGGACCTGTTCTTCCAACCTGCGCCAGAACCTGTCCTCTCCGCCAAAAAGGCCGTGCTCCCGGAAATCCCCGGTGAACAGGATCTTTTTCCCCGCGGCCTGGATGTAGAACATATAGGCATCCGGTGCGGAGTGATCCACGCCGATGGGGCGCACGGAAATGTCCCGAAATGCCTGCAGCTCCTGCCCGTCCTGATAGGTGCCCATCCGCTCCACCGCCGGAAGGCCCCGATCCTTCGTGATAAAATCCAGACGGGAAACCAACACTTTCAGAAGATCCTTCGCCAGCGGACCAATGTACATACGGACGCCTTCGGGCGTTTTTTTGTAAAGCCCATAGTGGTCGCCGTGGGAATGGGTGAACAGCAGGCCGTCGATCGGCCGGCCGTCAAAGACTACGGAGAGGAGCGTATCGTCCGAAACAGACGCGTTGGTATCCGGCAGATCGGCCCCCAGGTCGATCAGGATCCGGCTTTCCCCGGCACTGAGTTCGGTACAGCAGCCGCCGATCTGGTGGCTGCCCCGATGGATGATCAATCTCGGCCCCATGCTGCTCCCATAAATTTCTTCGGTAAGGGACCGGAGCATCAGAAGATATCCTTCCAATCCAGGCTCGGGTTTCAGCAGCGGAACGGCGGTCTTTAAGCAGATGCTTCCCAGATTTTCGGGATGGACGTAAAATCCCCCGCAGTTCATTAGGCTTTCATGTGGTTCCTCTCCGTTCGGCGTAATATAAATCAGACGCAGTTTTTTCTGCCACAATGCCTTGCGGTCATTCACGTCAGGGCAAGCATCCAGTATCTGGCCGATTGTGTAGAGGTACTTATAGGTGGACGCTTTCCCCTCGCGTTTCAGCGTTTCCCTCGCCTGGGCCGCGTATGTCTTCTCCGGGGCATGGCCAGCGATGTTGGAAAAACTCGCGTTCAGTGTTTCCAGGTTCCAGGAACCGGTGTATTTCTTGCTGAGCATTCGCAGCAATTTATCCCCAAACACTTCGCCGAATGTTCTGGGGGTATGCCCTTCGTCTGCATCGCAGCAGCATTTGATATAATGTTCCGCTTGTTTGCCCTCAGTGCTGCCGAAGTTGGTTTTCAGTTCCACCAAATAGAGGTACTCTCCTACAAAGATGTAGTCAATTTTTGATCCTCTGTCATCTTTGGGGGGCGTGCCACCCGCTGAAACTTCTTCCATTGACATCTCTTTTGTCAAAAAAGCCGCATCAATACCACACTCGTTTCGGAGAATCTGCTGTATATAAGGGGTCAGCAGGGTATGCAGGATTACTTCCGCCTGGATGTTGGGGGTGAAGCAGTCGTTGACCACCCATTTTTTGATTTGTGCCATCAGACCGTTCCCTTGCTCCGCCATATTCCCGGCTCCTTTCTTCCGGAGGAATCCACTACAGAACTCTGACAGGCTTTTAAGTGTTTCTCCGTGTTTTTTTGATCTTCCGCTGTGTCCTTCACTTTTTCTCGACTTTTATGAAAAAAACGTTGTGCCGCAAGGTTTTCCCTTGCGGCACAACGTTTTGCTGTTTGGTCCGAGTGACTGGATTCGAACCAGCGGCCTCTTGAACCCCATTCAAGCGCGATACCAAACTTCGCCACACCCGGTTATCTCGTTGACAGCTTAGTCAGTATAGCACAGCCTTCCGAAAAAAGCAACCCCTTTTCGCAAAAAAGTGAATTTTTTTGAAATCCCTCCAGATGCCCCCTACACACCAAAAATCAGAGCCTCTGCCGCGATTTGGGACCAGGTCTCCAGAGACGAGTAACACCCCCGCAGCTCCTCCTGCCTAACCCAGCGTCCGGCCATCTTCTCTGTCTCCCGTACCTCCACTTCCCCCTCTGTCTCCAACAGGTACACCAGCGCCGCGTGATAATCACTGACCCCGCCGGTGTTCTCATTGATGAGGCCAACACAGCGCAGGCTTTGGATCTGCTCCACGGCTACCTCCTCCTCCAGCTCCCGGAGCAGACCGGCTTGGAGGGGGTCCGGGCTTTCCTCTTCCTCCGGATTGATGTGTCCCCCGACGCCTAGGGACAACTTGTCGTGCAGACGGGCCTCGGTCTGCTTGCGCAGGCGGCGGAGAAGATAAAAGCTCTCGCCCCGCCGGATGAGCACATAGGGGATGATCTGCTTGACGGTGTTATCATACTCCGCCTGTTCTCTGGGCATAAAAGAATGGTCACGCAAAATAAAATCCCGGACCGTCTCGATACCCTCCCGAATAAATCCCTCTCCGGGCAGCAGGGCCTCCAGGGCCTTGCGCTCTACCACCAAAACCTGTTCCATTTTCTTATCCCTTCCTCATATGTTATGTCATGATTATAGCATCCCTATGGCATGGATTGTCAAGGGTGAATATCAGGCGTAAACTCACTGCATCAAAAACCCCGCCGCCAGATATGCCGCCGAACTGAGTACAAACGGCACCGCCTGCAAGGGCAGGGACGTTTTTGCGTAATCGTCGTTGGTGATCCCACTGGCCGAAGCCGCCAGCGTAGCCTGGGAGGCAAAGAAACAGGCGTTGCAGCTGGCCACGATCCCGGAGACGATCGCCCCGGCACATAGCAGCATATCCCCACCCATAGACTGGGTCATTGGGACCAGAACCGCCATGGAAATGGCACAGATCCCCCAAAAATTCCCCGCTGCGAAACCCAGGGCAAAGCTGATCAAAAATGCCGCCAGCGGCAGCAGCTCCACTACCAGCGCGGACCCGGCCGCCCCCAAAACATACTCCGGCATCCCCAGCAGGTCATTGATATCCCGGAGGACGAAGGCGATGCCCACAATGAACAGCACCCCCAGCATATCCCGGAAGCCGGAAAAGGCAGTATCCAAAAATCCCCTCCCCGTCATGAGCTTTTGGGGAATGTACAGGACCCCGCAGGCGATCAGTCCGCCAAACACCCCGTACATAGCATCCCCTGCCGCCAAGGTCACCGCCACGATCACCGCCATCGGCAGCAGTAGGTTCCAGGCATGGGGCTTAGGGCCTTCCGCCTCCTGCTCCGCTCCCGCCTCGCAGACCAGCTCCCGGCTCTGCTCCCGCAGATAGGCCCGCTTCATGGGCCCGAACACCGGCAGCACCCGGGCAGCATACAGTCCGCCGCAAATCACCATCAGCAGGGGGTAAAACAGCAGCGGGATCAGCCGCAGGTAAGTGTAGATGCCCTCGCTGGCGTCACAGATCCCCGTGGCCGCCAGCTGGCTGGTGATGAACATCCCCCAACTGGAGATGGGGATACTCACGCAGGCCGACGCCGACACAGTACAGATCAAAAAGGCCACCATCTCCCGGGGGACCCGGTAGCGGTCCGTGATGCCCTTCATGGCCGAGCCTACAGAGAGGATGGCCAGATAGTCGTCCACAAAGACCACGATGCTCAGCAGCCACGTCATCAGCAGGGACCGCCGCTCGCTGCCGCACAGCCGGGACGCCGCCGCCGTGAATCCCCGGCTGCCTCCTGAGCGTTCAAAGAGCGCCACAAGGCTTCCAAAAATCCCCACCGTCAGCATTACCCAAATCCACAGCTGGCTGCTCAGTGTTCCATAAACCACATCCAACCAGTGCTTTGGGAAATCTATCCCATGTAAAATTACCGCGCCAACCACAGTCCCTGCCAGCAGGGACGCCGCCGTGCGCTTGGTCACCAGCACCAAAGCAATCCCCACCACCATGGGAAGCAAACTTAAAACACCATAGGATCCCATACCATTTTCCTCCTCGTTCTGTCTCGTTCTATTTTTCTGGCCACTCTCACTATACCGGAAAATCCGTTGACAGGGAAGCCATGAAAATGCTACAATGGCTTTTAGAAAAACGAAAAACGGAGGGCGCTATGCTTCAGCGTGAACTTGATACCTTTCTGACCGTGGCGGAGCGGGGCAGTTTTCTCAGCGCCTCCAAGGCCCTCTTCCTCACCCCTGCCTCCGTGATGCACCAGATCGACAAGCTGGAAGCCTCCCTGGAACTCCAGCTCCTGCATCGCTCCAGCCGAGGGGTGGTCCTAACCCCGGCTGGTCAGTCCTTGTACCAGGATGCCCTGGCCCTGCGGAAAGCCGCCACCCAGGCCGTTTCCCGGGCCCGGAAGCTGGCGCAGCCCCGCCAGCAAATCATCCGGGTGGGGACCTCCATCCTCCGCCCCTGCAAAGCCCTGGTAGAGCTTTGGAGCAGTCAAACGGCTCCGCCCTTCCAGCTGGAGCTAGTCTCCTTCCACGAAGAAGAGGGCGGAACGGAAACCATGCTGGCCGCTCTGGGCGGACAGATCGACTGCTTCGTCAGTCCCTGCGCCTCCCCCCGCTGGAAACAGATGTACAGCGTCCAGCCTCTGGGGTGGGAACCCTCCTGCATCGCCCTGCCCCGGACCCATCCCTTGGCCCGGAAAACCGCCTTGACCTGGGCCGACTTGGAGGGAGAATCCCTGCTTCTGGTCCAACAGGGCAAGTCTCAGGTCCTGGACCGCCTGCGCCAGGAGATCCACGACCAGCACCCCGGTGTCCGCGTCCTGGATATCCCGCCCATACACGGCATGGATGCCTTCAATCTCTGCAGCCGCCTGGGTTGTCTGATGGAACTCCCTGCCAGCTGGGCGCAGCTGCACCCTTCCCTGCTGACCCTTCCTATGTCATGGGATTACACCGTGGAATACGGCCTGCTCTACGCCAAGGAGCCCTCCGAGACCATGGAGGCATTTCTGTGTTGGCTGCGCCCTCTGCTGCCCCCGGACTGCGCATAGTATCATCATTTTAAGAACTTAGGAGAACTTTACTATGGAATTCATCTGCTATCCCCGCTGCACCACCTGCAAAAAGGCCCAAAAATGGCTCGACGCGCACCAGCTCCCCTACAACCTCCGGGACATCAAGGAAAACAACCCCACCCTGGAGGAACTCAAAACCTGGTACCAGGCCAGCGGTCTGCCCCTGAAACGTTTTTTCAATACCAGCGGCCAGCAATACCGGGCCCTGGGCCTGTCCAAAAAGCTCCCGACCATGTCCGAGGAGGAGCAGTTGGCCCTTCTGTCCACAGACGGGATGCTGGTAAAGCGTCCCCTGGTCATCACAAAGGGCAAAATCCTGGTGGGCTTCAAGGAACCCGAGTGGGAGGACGCCCTGGGGATGGACCAATAATGCACCTCCTGGTCAGCGCCTGCCTGCTGGGGGTGTGCTGCCGCTATGACGGCAGGGGCAACCCCCTCCCCCAGGACTCCCTGGACGCCCTCCTGCGCCAGCACCAATGTATCCCCGTCTGCCCGGAAATCATGGGCGGTCTCCCCACCCCCAGGCCCCCCGCAGAGCGCCAAGGGGACCAAGTGGTCACCCAGGAAGGGCAGGACGTCACCGCCGCCTTTCAGCGGGGCGCCCAGGAGACCCGCAAGCTGGCGGAGCTGTTCCGGTGCCAAGCCGCTCTGCTGAAGGAGCGCAGTCCCTCCTGCGGCTGCGGGACCATCTACGATGGCAGTTTTTCCCACACCAGAGTCCCCGGGGACGGTCTCGCCGCCCAGACCCTGAAGGCAGCGGGGCTGTCTGTCTACGGGGAGTCGGACCTCCCCTGTTTGCTCTCCCCTTCCGGCACAGAATGAGAGGACACCCGCCCTGTCTTCTGCTATACTCTCCTTGAGAAACGAGGTGATCCCTATGGACTGGGTCCAGCGAATGAATGACGCCATCGACGATATCGAAGCCAATCTCACCGGCTCTATCGACTACGCCAGACTGGGGCAGCTGGCCGGCTGCTCCTCCTACCACTTCCAGCGCCTGTTCGCCTACATGGCCGGGGTCCCCTTGTCGGAGTATATCCGGCGCAGGCGGATGTCCTTGGCGGCGGTGGCGCTGCAAAACGGCGGGAAGATCATCGACGTGGCCGCGCTCTTCGGCTACGCCTCCCCCACCGCCTTCAACCGGGCTTTTCAATCCGTCCACGGCCTCCCGCCCTCGGCGGTGAAGCGGGAAGGGGTCCCTGTCAAGTCCTTCCCGCCCATCTCGTTCAAGATCACCATACAAGGAGTGGAAGCGATGCAATACCGGATTGAAACCAAGGACGCCTTCCAGATTGTGGGCGTATCCGTGCCCCTGTCCAAAGACATGGAGGAAAATTTTTCGACGCTCCCGGCCAAGTGGGCGGAGGTCTCCACCAACGGAACCCTCCAAGCCCTCCTGGGCATGATGGACCGCCAGCCCATGGGGGTCCTGGGCGTGAATTTTTGTCCCAACGACGAGCCATGGCGCTATTACATCGCTGTGGCCTCCTCCCAGACTCCGGAGGGCTGGGCGTGCCGCACAGTCCCTGCCGCCACCTGGGCCATCTTCTCCGGCTCGGGGCCCCATTTCTCCATCCAGGAATTGGAGCGGCAAATCCTCACCCAATGGCTCCCCACCTCAGGTTATGCATACGGGGATGCCCCGGACCTCGAGGTCTACCTAGACCCGAACCCAGAAAATGCCCGGTATGAGGTTTGGATTCCGGTGGTGAAAAAATAAAGAGAACGGCGTGTATCGCTCCGAGACGGGTTCGATACACGCCGCTGTTTTTTCTACCATTCCGTGGGGATCGCCTCCCCGTTCAGCACCGCCTGCACCAAAGTATCCCCCTCATACGCCAGCTTGAGGGAGAAGAAGGGCACATCCTGCCGCAGCAGGTCCAGAAAGATCTTGTCTCCCGTCCAGATGGGCAGGTCACAAACTTTATCCAGATCCACCCATTCCAAATCCCCCTCGTCGCAGGGGATCAGCTCCCCCTCCCAGGCGTCGGCGGTGAAGAGGTGCATATACTCCGTGGTCCAGCGGTCGGAGACAAAGGTCACCAGCCCCCGATAGGCATAGCGGGTCAGCGTCAGCCCCGTCTCCTCCTTGACCTCCCGGAGCAGACACTCCTCGGGGCTCTCCTTGTCCTCGAACTTGCCCCCCACGCCGATCCACTTCTCGTGGTTGATGTCGTTCTCCTTCTTCACCCGATGGAGCATCAGATACTGCCCTGGGCGCTGGATGTAGCACAGCGTCGTGTTCCACATGACCGCGCCCTCAAAATTCCAAGGCGAAGCGGTCATAAATGTTCCCCACCTCGCCGTCGATATACCGCCTGGCCTCCGCCCGGATCTCCTTGGGCACGCCATAAAACGCCCCCGCCACGGCACCGGCCATAGACGCGATGGTATCACTGTCCCCGCCGATCGACACCGCCCCCCGCAGGGCGTCCTCAAAATCCTCGGACTCCAAAAACGCCTGCATCGCCTGGGGCACGCTCCCGGCACAGCTGGTGTCGGTCTTGTACTCCCGCCGGATCTCATCCAAGGTGAAATCCAGAGGGTAATACCCCTCCACATGGGCCTGGATGGCCGCCTTGTCCGCTCCGGTCCGGGCCAGATACACCGCCCCGGCCACCGCCTGAGCGCCGGCGATGCCGTCCGGGTGGTCGTGGGTCACTTCCGCACTGGCCTTCGCCAGGGCCAAACACTCCTCTATGCTCTCCGCCGCCCAGGCCACCGGGGAGACCCGCATGGCGCTGCCGTTGCCGAAGCTCTGGTAGGGGGCGGGGTCATCGCTGAGGAGCCACCGCTCAAAACGAGGTCCATACCCCACGCTCACATAATGACGGCCCAGGGCTTGCAGTTCCCCGATCAGGTCAGTCTTGAACTGCTCCAAGTCCTCTCTCCAGCCGCCCATGAGCAGGGCGGAGGCCACCGCCGCCGTGAGGACGCTGTCGTCCGTCATGCGGCTGCTGCGCACGAAGAGGGGGAAGTTTTTGCTCTTATGGTTCCGCCACTCGTAGGGGGAACCGACGATATCACCGATGAGTGCTCCCAGCATGATATCTCTCCCTTCTATTGCTGCATGGATTGCATCTATGGGGACGCGTCCCCCGATCCTCCTACTATTATACCCAAAACCGCGCGTTTTGCAAGGGCGGCTGATTGACAGCCCCGCTGTCCTGGAGGTATACTGGTTTTAGTTTTTATGAGGAGGTATCTTCATGTTTATTTTCAAATTGAAGCACGTGAAATCCCCGGAGGAGATCCAGAAATTCCTGCCGCTCCACTTCCGCTACCTGGATGCCCACTACGAGACCCGGGAGTTCCTCTGCTCCGGGCGAACGGTCCCCCCTGGGGGCGGGATCATCCTGTGCAGCGTCCCCACCCGGGAAGCCGCCGAAGCCCTGATGGTCCAGGACCCCTTCTACACCGAAGGGATCTCGGAATATGAAATCATCGAGTTTGAGGCCACCAAGGCATTGGAGGACTTCCGGACCCTGCTCCAGCAGGAGGCCAAGTAAAAAAGAGCGGTATTTGCCTCTTTTTCTTGACAGCGCCTTAAAAAAGTGATATATTTATCCTATCGAGAGATAAATATATCACTTCAAGGAAGGTGCTCTTATGGACAAAAACAAGAAAAAATGGACCGTGGTGGTCCTTCTGGGCGTGCTCAGCGCGGGCCTTCTGGCCCTGGCCTGCTGGTGGTCCGTCCAGTACAACGACGCCCGCCTGGTGGCCCCCACGGACCTCTCCACCTATGTCTTCCGCGTCCAGGACCTGCCCATGCTCCTGGCTGGCACCCTCTTCACACTCTACATTCTGAGCCTTGTGGTGCTGCTCCTCCGGGGCATCCTGACCCGGAAACACCAGGAAAGACTGACCACCCGTTCCCTCAATCCCAAGTTAGGCTTTCTGGGGCTTTTGGGCTTTCTGGGCTTCGCCGGGTTCTGGAGCTACCCCGCCCACCAGGACGTGACCCCTTTCGTGTTCTTCCTCTTCTTCGGCTTGTTCGGTTTCTTCTATGAGGGGAAGCTCTCCAACACCTTCATGGACGAACGCTTTTTGGAGAACCGGCTGCGGGCGCAGCACACAGCTATGAGGGTGGGCTTTGGCCTGCTCTTCCTGGTGCTCATCCTGGCCGGTCAGGGAAGGTTCCTGGGCAGCTTGGAGTACAGCTTCATCGCCCTGCTCATCGCCGTCTCCCTGGTGCTGGGACTGGTACTCTTTTTGAGCGAATACTTATTATATCGCTACGACCACGATGAGGAGCAGGAGTGAACCATGCCGGATTTTCAGTGCAAGTTGAAGCAGTACCGCCAGCAAAAGGGACTCACCCAGGAGCAGCTGGCCCTCCAGGTGGGGGTGCGGCGGGAGACCATCATGCGCCTGGAAAAGGCCCAATACAATCCCTCTCTGAAGCTGGCCATCGACATCTCCCGCGCCGTAGAGGCCCCCATCGAGGAGATCTTCCTCTTCGATTGAATCCCAACAGAACACCCTATTCATGAAAGGAGACTGCCCTGTGAATTTTTGGAAGATGAACGGAGCCGGAAACGATTTTATCATCCTCAGCAATATGGACCGCCAGCTCCCCCCCTCCGCCCTGCCCCAGCTGGCCCGGATCCTCTGCACCCCCCATCTCTCCCTGGGTGCCGACGGGCTGATGGTGGTGGAGCCCTCCGCCCAGGCGGATTTCAAGATGCTCTTTTTCAACAGCGACGGCTCCGTAGGCGAGATGTGCGGCAACGGCGCCCGGTGCATCTGCCGCTACGGCTATGAGACGGGCCTGTCCGGGGTGGAGCCAGCCGTCGAAACCACCGCCGGGCTCGTCACTGGACGGCGCATCGACCAGCGGCACTACCGCATCCGTCTCAACGATCCCACCACAGTGCGCCTGCACGAGACCATGGAGGTGGAGGGCAAAGCCTATCCCCTGGCTTATGTGGAGCTGGGCAACCCGGGTCTGCCCCACGCCGTGGTCCCCTTTCCCGGTCTGGCCCAGGCGGACCCCCAGGCGCTGTTCCGGCTGGGTCGGGCCCTGCGCTACCACCACGCCTTCCCCAAAGGGGCCAACGTAAACTTTTATGA
Source organism: Ruminiclostridium sp. (assembly GCA_022792035.1). Taxonomy (GTDB): domain Bacteria; phylum Bacillota; class Clostridia; order Oscillospirales; family Oscillospiraceae; genus Evtepia. The sequence goes on from JAAWAE010000099.1 coordinate 22,780, forward strand.
GGTCACCGGGCCGGATCAGGTCCTGGAAAAGACCTACGAACGGGGCGTGGAGGATTTCACCCTGGCCTGCGGCACCGGCACCGGCAGCGTTGTAACGGTACTGACCCTGCTGGAGCAGGTCAGCGGAAAGGACGTGCAGGTGACCATGGACGGCGGGGTCCTGACTGTGGACGTGGACCGGGAGGGTCCCCAGGTCAAAAACCTCTGGCTCACCGGGCCGACCAATCTCGTGGCTAAGGGGGAGATTTTCGACGAGGAGCTTCCGGCGCTGCGCTAAGCGCCGCCCTTCTTCCCTCGATCCCTCGATAACACAGGCAAAAAAGGCTTTTCGGTCTATCCCGAAAAGCCTTTTTGTGGTATACTATGGCATCAGAGTTCCCGCAGGGCCTCCACCAGGGCGGTCTTTTCCGCCGCCCTCCCGTCCTTACGCTTGAGGACCCGGGCAGGCACCCCGGCCACCACGGTGTCCGGCTCCACGTCGCTGACCACCACGGCCCCGGCGGCCACCACGGCCCCCTTGCCGATCCGGCAGCCCTCCAGCACCACGGCGTTGGCGCCGATCATCACGTCGTCCTCCACCACAACGGGGACGGCGCTGGCCGGCTCCACCACCCCGGCCAGGACGGTCCCGGCCCCGATGTGGCAGTTCTTCCCCACCATGGCCCGGCCACCTAGGACCGCGCCCATGTCGATCATCGTCCCGGCGCCGATGACGGCCCCGATGTTGATCACGGCCCCCATCATGATGACGGCGTTGTCGCCGATCTCCACCTTTTCCCGAATCACGGCCCCCGGCTCAATGCGGGCATTGATGTCCTTCATGTCCAGCAGGGGGATGGCGGAGTTGCGGCAGTCGTTCTCAATGACCACCTGCTCCAGATCCCCGGCGCGGGCCTCCAGGACAGGGGCGATCTCCTTCCAATCTCCAAAGACGATCTTGCTCTCCCCGCAGGGGAAGACCGTGGCGTTGGGGAAGTCTACGGGAGCCTTTTCCTTCACGAACACCCGGACGGGCGTTTTCTTCTCCGCTGTGCGGATGCGTTCAATGATTTCCTGTGCGTCCATACTTGGTTCCTCCTTTATGGCAAACGGGTCAATCGAGTGAAATCATGCAAAAGTATACCATTTTTCCTGGATCAATGCAAGAAGGAGGGAGCGATCCATGACTGTGATCCAACACCGCCAGGCCCTGCACCAGATCCCCGAGCTGGACCGGGACCTGCCCAAGACCCTGGCTTACCTGGAAGAAGTCCTGACCCCTTTGGGCTGTACCCTCTCCCGGCCCTGTGCCGGGTGCCTGTGCGCCTTTTTTGACTTTGGGCGGTCCGACGCCGTGGCCTTTCGCAGCGACGCCGACGCCCTGCCCATCCAAGAGGAAACGGGCCTCCCCTATGCCTCCCGGCACCCGGGACAGATGCACGCCTGCGGCCACGACGGCCACATGGCCATGCTCCTGGACCTGGCCCAGTGGCTGTCCGCCCAAGCGGCACTGCCCCACAACATCCTCCTGGTCTTCCAGGGGGCGGAGGAGACCACCGGCGGGGCCCGGGACCTCTGCGAAAGCGGGATCTTCGAGACCCGCCGGGTCCGGTGCATCTTCGGGATGCACCTCTGGCCGGACCTTCCCGCCGGGGTCATCGCCAGCCGGAAAAACGAGCTGATGAGCCGCTCCTGTGAGGTCAGCGTGGAGGTCCTGGGGCGTTCCAGCCACATCGCCAAGGCATCGGAGGGCATCGACGCCCTGGCCGCCGGGGTGGCCTTCTACCGCCGGGCCCTAGCCCTGGAGCAGTCCCTGCCCCCGGAGATCTTCCGTCTGCTGAAATTCGGACGGATGGAGAGCGGCACGGTGCGCAACGCCGTCAGCGGCAGGACGGTGCTTCTAGGGAGCCTGCGGGCCTTCCAGGACGAGGTCTTCTTCGGCCTGCGGGACGGCCTGCGGGACATCGCCCAGGCGGTGGAGGCGGAGAGCGGATGCACCGTCACCGTCCACACCAACGACGGCTACCCCGCCGTCTGGAATCCCCCGGCGCTGTTCGACGCGGTCCGCCGCTGGGGGCTGTCCTTCCAGACCCTGGACGCCCCGGTGATGATCGCCGAGGATTTCTCCTGGTACCAGCGCCATCTGCCGGGGCTGTTTTTCTTCCTGGGCACCGGTCCCTCTCCGGCCCTCCACGCCGCCGGCTTCTCTTTCCAGGAGGAGCTCCTCCAGACCGGCGCGGCCTTCTGGAAGGATCTCGTTTCCAAACTTCCCCAGGACCTGTCCGATTTCCATGGGAAAATTCAAGGTTTTTTATGAAGTGGTGCAGCTGCAACAGAATTTTTCCTCCCATCCTGTTATCCTAAGGCAGGAAGGTGAAAAAGCATCGTCTCTCAGCACGAAAGCACCCCCCGCGATCCCATCGTTTTTATTTTTATTTATATAATGTAGGAGGACGACACCATGACTGAACTTCTCAACCGCAACCTCTTATCCCTGGACCCCCACGACCCCCAGCGTTTCGTAACCCTGGCCAAGCAGACGGAAGACTGCATCCTGCTCACCCTCAGCGAGCCGGATTTCGGCATCTCCGACGTGGTCCGCACCAACGTCCCCAAATCCCTGGAGACCGGCCGGACCCACTACGTCCCCGCCCCCGGCGATGACAGTATGCGCGTGGCCGTCGCGGACTTCGAGCGCCGCACCATGGGCCTGGACTACAGTTACGACGAGGTCATCACCACCGTAGGCGGCACCGAGGCGTTGTACCTGGCCCTCCAGGGCATCCTGAACCCCGGCGACGAGGTCATCATCCCCCGCCCCGCCATCGGTCTCTATGAGAACATTGTCCGCCTCTCCGGCGCGGTCCCCGTTTTCCTGGACACCACCGAGGATGCCTACCAGATCAACGGCAGCAAGCTCTCTGCCCTGGTGAACGAGAAAACCAAGGCCGTCGTCCTCAACTCCCCCAACAACCCCACCGGCGTCGTCCTCACCAACGAGAGCCTGCAGGCCGTCCGGGACGCTGTGGCGGACAAGCCCATCTTCGTCATCTGCGACGATGTGTACAACCGCGTGGTCTATGAGGGGACCTGCCCCTCCTTCGCCGCCGCCTTCCCCGAACTGAAGGCACAGACCCTGGTGGTCCAGAGCCTGAGCAACTCCTATGCCATGGCCGGGTTCCGGGTGGGCTATCTCCTGGGGGCAAAGCCCGTCATCGAAAAGCTGACCCTTCTCCACACCTCCGCCGTGAACTGCGTGGTGGCCTTCAACCAGGACGCCGCCATCAACGCCATTCACTCCGACATCATGGGGATGGTCTGGGCTTACGACTCCCGCCGCAAGTTCATGGAGGAAAAGCTCACGGCTCTGGGCATGGACTTCGTGGCTCCCCAGGGCGCCTTCTACGTCTTCCCCTCCATCCAGAAGTTCGGCCTGGATTCCGAGACCTTCTGCACCCGCCTCATCCAGGAGGCCAAGGTGGGGGTCCTGCCGGGCATCTGCTTCGGGTCGGACGATCACATCCGCATCTCCTACAGCGCCCCCATGGGCAACCTGCGCATGGCAATGGCCCGCTTTGAGAACTTTGTGAAATCCCTGTAATTTCCGAACCAGCGCCAAAAAGGCGGACCAAGTCCTGCCCCTTGCGGGAGACTTGGTCCGCCTTTCTGCTGATGTGTTTTCCTGCTTACAGATAGCAGAAATAGCTGGTGCTGGAGAACCAGCCGCTATTGAAGTACACACTCTTCCACACCCCGCTGCCCTGGGCGAAGTTGGCCTGGAAGAGGACGTTGGCGGGCATATCCACCCGTCCCATCATGGCCTTCTTTGCCGCGCTGACGCAGGAGAGGTAATTGGTACTGCTGGCGTTCTGGGCCGCCTGGGTGGTGGACACCGCGGCGTACTTGCCGGCATACTGGCCGGGCTGGGTCACCACTGCCTTGACACTGTTGGGGAAGCGGCTGGAGGCCACCCGGTTGAGCACCACCTGGGCCACGTATTCCCGCAGCTGGTCCGTGGTGCTCCCGGCCTCGTAATAAACGGTGGTGGCCAGGATGCGGATGTCCTCGTCGCTGTACTGGGCCAGACGCTCATAAGCGGCGATCTCTGCCGCGGCCTCCTTCCAAGTGGTCTTAGCGGACTGAACATAGGCGCTGTCCTCACTATAGCCCATCTTGCGCATGGCCTGGGCGGCCTGGTGGGCCTGGGACTGTATCGTACGGTGCTCATCGATGGCCGCCATGCAGGTGGTGTAGTTGTCCCCGGCCGCGAAGGCGGGGGCGGCTAGGCTCACCATGAGGGTCAGGCTGAGTACAGCTGTGGTCAAAAACTTCTTCATCACGAAAACTCCTATCGACGGGGAAGGGTCTCAAATGCCATTGCATCCAGGCAAGCGCCCGATTCTTCGCCTGGCCCGCTGGGGCCGGCGCTGAACGGCAGCGGCAAGACACAGACTCTTCCTGCTTCGGCTGGGTCTGGCCTGCGCTCTTTCTTTCTCGCAGGGTCTTTTGGCGCTTGCATGGCCGATTATACAGGATGTTCCCGCGCATTTCAAATCTGCGAAATCTGGAATTTTTTCAGGTATCCTTTGTGTACTTTGTTCAGATGCCCGAATATTTCTTGCGAATTCCTTGTTGTCTTTGGGCAATGCGTCTCCATTTTGTTCTTCTTTGTTACTGATTTGTTAAGATTTAGGGGCTATTTTGTTACCTTTATACAAAAATCAGACCGGCCATCCCCTGGCCGGTCTGACGCATTTGGGACATACGCCTTGTGCCCCAAGGCTTTTCCGCTTCGTCAAAGTGCACTAGGCAAAATGCACAAAAATCAAAACTCCTTAAATTCCGGCTTGCGGCGCTCCAAAAAGGCCGTCATGCCCTCGGTTTTGTCCTCTGTGGCGAAAAGCAAACCCAGCAGATCCATCTCCCGGGTACAGCCGCTGGTCATGTCCACACCCATGCTCAGGTTCACCGCGCTCTTGGCCATGGACACGGCAAAACTGGCCTTGGAGGCGATGCGCTCGGCCATTGCGAAACACTCCTCCATGAGCTTTTCCCGGGGCACCACATGGTTCGCCAGGCCGATGCGGTAGGCCTCCTGGGCGTCGATGGGATCACAGGTGAAGATCATCTCCTTGGCCCGTCCCACGCCCACGATCCGGGCCAGACGCTGGGTCCCGCCGCCGCCGGGCAGGATGCCAAGGCCCACCTCCGGCAGGCCGAAGCGGGCGTTCTCCGCCGCGATGCGGATGTCACAGGCCAGGGCCAGCTCACAGCCGCCCCCCAGGGCGAAGCCGTTGACGGCGGCGATGGTCACTTGCCGCATATTCTCCAGCAGGAAGTTGGCTCGATGGGTCAGCTGGGCCAGCTCCCGGCCCTCCTTGCCGCTCTGGTGGACCATCTGGGAGATGTCCGCGCCGGCGGCAAAGGCCTTCTCCCCGGCTCCGGTGACGATGACCACCTTCACCTCGTCGTTGGCCTCCAGCTCCTCCAAGCCCTGGGCGATCTCCCGAAAAACCTGGCTGTTCAAGGCGTTGAGACAGTCAGGACGGTCGATGGTCAGCACCGCCGCCGGTGCCTGGATGTCCAGTTTTACAAATTGCATAACATTGTGCCTCCTCCTCGTATTTTCTCAACCCCGGAAGGCCCGGTAGACCGACCGGCGGGTGAAATCCGTTTCTGTCCCGAAAAACTCGCTGGGCAGGGCATTCACCGGCGCGTCCGGGTCCATGGCATACTTCAGGATGCTCTGCTCCGCGCACCAGTCCATGGCCCCCCAGCAGGGGTGGGCCCCGGCCCCCGTCTCCCGCAGGCGCTGGACCCGGCGTCCAATGGCCTCCTCCCGGGGGGCCAGGAGCATCGACAGCTCCCCCCAGGTCATGGGGGCCTCCAGCCGCAGGCGGTTGTCCGCAAAGACGATGCCCCGGGTCTTTTGCAGCTGGTTCAGCTTTTCAAAGTCCGGGTCCTCCCGTCCCACATCGGCAAAGGGGCTCTCCGCCATGAGCTGCTCCACCGTCACTACTTTATAATCGTACCGCCGCAGCAGCTCCAGCTGCTTCTTCAGCCCAAAGGCCACCGGCGTGCGGCGGGCCATGTTATAGCCGTCCTTTTGAAAGATGATCTGTCCGCTGAGGGCGTCAGGGTTCGCGGCCAGGATCTTGGCCATGGGGGCGGTCATGGCCTCCACCTCCCCCTTGAGGGTCTCCTCCGCCGAGCCCCGGTTCACCGGCAGCCATCCCGCCCCGTCAAAGGACGCGGCCATGTACTGGTAACCCAGCTGGTCATAGACATCGTAACTGGAAAAGCCCCCGGCCATCTTGTCCACATAGTGGGGCGGACGGCCCATGGTCATCTCATACCCGTAGCGCTCCCGAAGCAGGTTGTGCAGGCGGCTCAGGTCCGCCACGGCGGCATCCAACCCCTCCAGGTAGCTGCGCTTGCCGTAGACGAAGGGTTTCTTGCCGAAGAGGATGTGTCGGTAGCCGTGGTTGGTGATCTGGTGGCCCTCCTCCAGGATGCGGCGGATCAGGCGCTCGTTGTTGGCCGCGCCCCCCCGCTCGTCCTGGTTGATGTCGGGGTAGTGGTCAAACTTGACGCCCCCCCAGTCCGCCTGCCCGGTGCGGCCGGCCACGTCGGGGTAATTCTCTCCGGTGTCCCCCACCACGTCAAAGGTCCCCAGGGCCTCATACTCCTTTAAGATATCCAGCAAAACATCCGTGAGGGCCCGTCCCTGGAACTTGTCCGGAATGGCGGGCAAGTCCATGGGCCCGTCATCAAAGGTCATGGCCACCAGACGCTGCTGGGTCCGCACCCGCTCGATGCGCCGGGTATAACTGATGGGATGCTTTTCCTCGGGGAGAAACCGCTTCAAGACCCTCTTCCCGGCCTTCCCCGCCTTTACGATGATCGACATATTGTTGTCCTCCTTCCCGATCGTCTAAAATCCTCTAACACGCACTTGGCGGCAAAGGCCGTCCATTTCCCCCAGCGCAGAGGGGAGGCGTTGGTTTTCTTTAACTTTGTGTACTGGCTCCGGGCCACGCAGAGAGCGGGGCTGTCCACCCCGGAGACCTCTCCTCCCCCCGCCAGCAGGGCGGCGCGCAGGGCAGGCAGGGTCAGCGCCTGGGCCTGCACCAGGATGCGGCCGCTGCCGATCTCCTGGGGCAGGTGGGCGTCGCTCCCGGCAAAGGGGGGCAGGCCCGTCTTCTGAGCCAACGCCGCCGCTTTGGCGTTGGCCAAAGGGTCCTTCCGGTCCGCCCGGCTGTTCCAGACCTCCACCCCGTCCAAGTGGGCTGCCAGAGGCAGCAGCTCCTCTTCCTTCCGGGGCCTTTGGAAGGGATGGGCCAGAACAGCCACACCCCCGGCCTCCCGGATGGCCTGGACGCTGGAGAGAAAGGACCGTGTCCCGTCCACCCCCTCCACGAACAGGCCCAGCAGGTGGCCCCGGTCCGTGGAGACCTCCACGCCGGGGATCATCAGCACCCCGTCCACCGAAGGCGGGCCGCTGTAGGACAGGTCGTGGTCGCAGATCGCCACGGCATCCAGGCCCCGCTGCCGCGCCGCGGCAGCAATCTCCTCCAGGCTCATGCGCCCGTCGGGAGAGCGGCGGGAGTGGATATGCAGATCAAGGCTTATCTTCAAGTTATCGCTTCCTCAAACTGTTTTTCAAATAGGCCCGATAGGCCCCTCGGTCGTCGTTCTGGTCCAATGCTTCCCGGACCCGAAAAAAGTCCGCCATGCCCCCCAGAGCCCGCTTCCAGTCCCCCCGGCGCAGGTAGCCCAGGGTGGCCGCGCCGTCGTTGAAGACGAAGCGCATCTTCACCCCGGTCTGGAAGTCCTGGGGAGTATAGGGCAGGGCCTCCCCGGCGGCGGCCTGGACGTAGCGCAGAGTGTAGGGACTGCCGCAGCAGGCGGTGAGGGGGAAGCTCCCCCAGACCCGGGGATTCACCTCCAGCACCCGTCTCCCCTTCCACTCCACCATGGCCATCCCCACGAAGCCGAAGCTCTTCAAGAGGGCGTGGGACTGGCGGATCATCTCCTCGTCATAGAAGCTGATACAGCAGGTGGAGGGCCCGCCGGTGACGGGGTACTCCCGCAGACGGCGGTGACACAGGGCGCAGAGCAGTTCCCCCTCCGGTCCCAGGAGCAGGTCCGCCCCCTCTCCCGCTCCTTCTACTTTTTCCTGGACGATGGGGGGGCCGTACTGGGCCATGGCTTGGTAGTTCCGCTGGAATTCTGCGGCATCCTGGGCGATGACGTAACGGTCCCGGGCCTTGAGGCCGAACTTCTCCCCGCAGTGGGGCTTGATGACCACTGGATAGGTCTCCGGCGGAGCGTCGTAGGCCCGGGGCACAGGGATGCCCAGCTCCAGACAGCGCCGGTGGACGCTCTCCTTGTCGTTGAGCTGGTCCAGCACCTCCGGGGCCGCGATGAGGAAATCCGCCAGGGGGGCAAACGCTGCCCGACGGCGGCTGACTTGGTTCAGGGTATCCGCGCCGGTGCAGAAGAGCACGGGATGCTCCAAGGTCTCCAGCAGACGCAGCAGGCGCTGGACATAGCCCTCGTCCTTGCTGCTGCCGTCGATCCAGCAGCCCTGGGCGGTATAGCGGGAGCGGAAGGAGGCCGGAACAACGGGGCTGTCCTCCCTGGTCTGGGTCACCACCACAGGATAGCCCGCCGCCCCCAGAGCGCGCACCGCCGCCAGGGAAGCGCGATACTTCCCATCTGTCACCACCACTGTTTTCAAGGCGTTTCCTCCTCTATCTTCGTCCGCCCTCCATGGGGCGGGCGGTCTCACGAGAGCAAATGGTCTCGCTAATTTTTCAAAGCGGTTACAATTCCGTTACTTATTATATCAAATGTTTGCGCACACTTCAATCGAAAAGACATCTTTCCCTGAAAAAAAGGAAGATTTTTCTTTCATAACGAACAGGACCCCCGGCTGAGCCGGAGGTCCTGTCGATTTCCACAAGATATGGGCCCCTTCGGGCTTATTCCAAGGACTTGTAATAAAGCATACAGTGACAAAATCCCTCAAAAGCCGGGTCCGCGACCTGCTCCTTGAACTCCTGACACATACACTTCGTCTCCTCTGTCCGTTCCAGACGGCAGGGACAGTAGCCCCCCGTCCGCTTCAGACCCTCGCGGATCATATCCACTACGGTCTGATCCGGATTGAGCTTGATCTTCATCAAGCCTTCCAGAGACCATGGAGGTTGCAGTAAGCGTATACCGCTTCCACCTCATCCCCCTCGCACAGGGCGAAGCAGGTCTTGGGCTCCTGGCCGGGCTGGAGGGCCTTGCGCTGGTTGCCGCTCTTGGTCTGGAGGGACACCCACTCAATGTAGTGCTCCTCTGCCATGGGATGCTCCACCGCGCCCACGGTGACGTGGACTTTGTTGCCCTCCACGGTGTAGACGGGGACGTGCTTCTCCACGGCGGCGTCGGTGGTACCGGGCACGATCTCCTTCATGGCCTGACCACAGCACATGGTGGGGGCCTTGCTCTCCTTTACCAGGGCGACGATCTTGCCGCACTTCTCACACTGATAAAATTTCTGTTCCATTGAAAATATCCTCCTATGTCTTTTGGATTTGATGGCTTTAGTATACCATGGTTCCCTTAAAAAGAATGCAACTAAGTCACAGTTTATGCAAGAATACCGATTATTCCCCTTCGTAGCTCTGGGGCATAGCCTCAAAGGTGAGGATCTCCTCCTCCACCGGAGGCGGCGCCTCCGGCATGGCATCCCCCAGGGACCCGCCGGACTTCATCGCCTCCCACTGCTCCTTGGTGATCAGCAGCTGGCGGGGCTTGGAGCCCTCGAAGGGACCCACGATCCCCTCTTCCTCCATCTGGTCCACCAGACGGGCGGCTCGGGCATAGCCCAGTTTCAATCGCCGCTGGAGCATGGACACGGAAGCCTGTCCCAGCTCCAGGATCACGTCCACAGCGGCGGGGAAGAGCTCGTCATGCTCCTCAGCGCCGCCGTCCCCGGCGGGGAAGGCACCCCCGGAGGCCGAGGCGGATTTCCCGCCCTTCTTTCCGGTCTCGCTGGCGTGCTGTTCGATCTGCTCCATGACATCGTCGTCGTAAGCGGGGGTGCTGTTCTGCTTCACGCAGGCGGCCACCGCCGCCACCTCCTCGTCGGAGATGAAGCAGCCCTGAACACGCAGGGGCTTGCCGGAACCCAGTGGGAACCAGAGCATATCGCCCTTGCCCACCAATTTCTCCGCCCCGGTGTTGTCCAGGATGATCCGGGACTCCAGGGAGGAGGCCACGGCAAAGGCCACCCGGGAGGGGATGTTGGCCTTCATCAGGCCGGTGATCACGTCGGCGGAGGGCCGCTGGGTGGCGATGACCAGGTGCATCCCGGCGGCACGGCCCATCTGGGCCACCCGGCAGATGGATTCCTCCACCTCCTTGGCCGCCACCAGCATCAGGTCCGCCAGCTCGTCGATAACGATGACGATCTTGGGCATGGTCTCCACATTCTCCTGCTCCTTGGCCCAGTGGTTGTAGGAGGAGAGCTCCCGGACCCCGGCCTCGGAGAAGAGGCGGTAACGCTTCATCATCTCCGTCACGGCCCATTGCAGGGCCCCGGCGGCTTTCTGGGGGTCCGTCACCACGGGGATGAGCAGATGGGGGATGCCGTTGTAGCCTCCCAGCTCCACCATCTTCGGGTCCACCATGATCAGCCGCAGCTCCTCCGGGGTGGACTTGTAGAGCATACTGATGATGAGGGAGTTGATGCACACGGATTTACCGGAACCGGTGGTACCGGCGATGAGCATATGGGGCAGCTTGGCGCAGTCGCCCACGATATAGTTCCCGCCGATGTCCTTGCCCACGGAGAAGGCGGCGCTGGACTTGTGGTGCTGGAAGGCCGGGGCGCTGAGCACCTCCCGGATATTCACCGGGATGACAGTGCGGTTGGGCACCTCCACCCCCACCATGGAGATCTTGTCCGGCACCGGCGCGATGCGCACGCTGGAAACGCCCAGCGCCAGGGCCACGTCGTCGGAGAGGTTGGTGAGCTTATTCAGCCGCACCCCCTGCTTCAGGGAGATCTCATACCGGGTGACGGAGGGCCCTTGTACCGCTCCCATCACCTGCCCGTCGATGCCGAAGGATTTCAGCACGCCGCTCAGGCGCTCCATGGTCTCCTCCAGCTCCTCCTGGGCGGCCTGGGCGTGGTCGCCGCTGGGAGCGGTGAGCAGGTCCAGGGGGGGATAGATATAGTCTTGGGGCGGAAGGTCCAGTTTTTGGCCGATCTCGTCCGCCACCTGGACTTCCGCCTTGCGCAGCTCCTCCTGCTTCTGTGCCTTGGTCATCAGCGGCGCAGGCTGCGGGGGCGGAGGCGGGGGTGGGGGCGGCGGAGACGGGGGCGCAGGTTCCGGCTCGTATCTGGGTTCCGGCTCCTGGGACGGACCGGGAACGGACCAGGGCAGGTCCTCCGGTTCCGTTTCCTCCAGGACCAGCTCTTCCGGTCCCTCCTCCACTTCCTGGCTCCTGTGGAAGAAGCCGCCCCGCTCCCGGCGGGGCTCCTGCCGGCGGGGTGCCTCCCGTTCCCTGGGCGGCTCCGGGAATTCTTCCTCCTCGTCTAGCGGCAGATCCGGGATCTTCCTGCGCCGTTCCTTGGCCCGATGGAAGGGAGGCGGCGGCGGTTCGTAGGTCTGAGGCTGGACCAGAGGCAAGCCCTCCAGGTCCTCCTCCTCGTCATAGTATCCGTCCTCGTCGCAGCGCTCGGCAAAGCGTTCCCGCTCCTCCCGGCGGCGGCGCAGGGCGATCAGGATGGTGGTGGGACTGACGCGGAACACCCCGCCCACCAGGCCCAAAATCACCAGGACCAGGATCAGTCCCGCCCCGATGGTGCTGAACCAGGCGGAGAAGGACACCGCGATCATCCCGCCCAGCATCCCGCCGCTGAGCAGGTTCCCGCCGTCCCGTCCTAGGGTGGCGATGGAAGCCAAGCCGATCCCATAGCTGTAGCCGCAGAGGATCAAGTGCAGGAACGCCGACAAAGCCAGGGGCAGCAGCCCCACGCACCACAGCCGCCCGTTCACCGGCCGCTCCCGCTGGGACAGCAGGAGATAGGCCGCCAGCAGCAGGGCGAAGGGGACCGTATAAAAGCCATAGCCCACCAGGCCCTTGACGCCGGTGCAGACAAATTCCACCACCAGAGCGTCCTTGTTCACAAAGCCGATGAGCAGCAGCAGGGCAAAGAAGACACACAGCGCCGCGCCGATGCCCCGGGTGAGCAGGTCCGGCTGATAGGGGGGCGCTTTGCGCTTCTTGGGGTTGGGCGGATTTTTGGGGGGCGTGCCCCTCTTCCCGGCGCCGGGTCTGGGGTCTTTCCTGGGCGGATTCGGTCCGTTCCTTCTGGCGGACGCCGCAGGTTTCTTTTGTGATGCCATAGCCTGCCGCTCCTTATGCCATGGGGATGATCAGCGACGTGATCACCGCCGCCGCACCTACACCCCAGCAGTAATAGGCAAAGGCGCCGAACTTGCCCCGTCCCGCCAGGTTGTTCACCATGCGGATGGCGAAATACCCCGCCACCGCCGCCACGATGGTACCCACGATGTACACGGGGATCTCGCTGACCTCGATGCCCGTCTGAACCGCGTCCACAATGCTCAGGATGTTGGCCCCCAGCACCGCCGGGATAGACATCAAGAAAGAGAACCGCACCGCGAAGGTCCGCCGAAACCCCCGCATCAGCCCCACGGAAATGGAGGTGCCGGAGCGGGAGAGGCCGGGGACCACCGCGATGGCCTGCCCCACCCCCACCAGCAGGGCGTCCAGCATGGTGGCGGAGCGGGCGGTCTTCCGGCCCCGGCCCATGCGGTCGGACCAGAAGAGCAGAAAGCCCGTCACCAGCAGGGCGATGCCGATAAAGATGGTGTTGCCGTAAAGGGATTCCACTTTATCCTTGATGGGCAGGATCACAAACAGGGGCAGGGTGGCGACGATGATCATGAGGATCATCCGCCCGGAGGGGGACAGACGCCCCACCTGCTCCCGCTTCTTCTTGGACACCACGCAGCCCACCAGACGGAAGAACTCCTGAATCAGCTCCACGATGTCCCGCCAGTAATAGATGAAGACGGCGATGAGGGTGCCCAGGTGCAGCAGCACGTCGAAAAACAGGGTCTCCTCCGGGTTGGCCAGCCCGAAGAAATGTTGAAACAGGGACAGATGACCCGAGCTGGAGATAGGCAGGAATTCCGCCACGCCCTGGATCGCGCCCAATACGATGGATGAGAAAATATTCAAATGCGCTCCCTCCTTTTAGATGTGATAGAGTGCCTTCACGGCCTTGCAGGTCATGTAGCAGTCCAGCTTGGCCGTGGTCTCAAAGGGGGCGTGCATGGAGAGCACGGGGACCCCGGCGTCGATGGTGTCGATGTTGCGGTTGGCCATGTAGCAGGCCACGGTGCCGCCGCCGCCCTGGTCGGTCTTCCCCAGCTCCGCCAGCTGCCAGATGACCTCATGCTGGGCAAAGAGGCGGCGCAGGGTGCCCACCAGCTCCGCCGAGGCGTCCGAGGCCCCGGATTTGCCCCGGGAGCCGGTGTACTTGCTAAGACACACGCCGTAGTTGAAATAGGCGCTGTTGCGGCTCTCGTAGGCGTCGGAGAAGTTGGGGTCATAGGCGGCGGTGACGTCGGCGGAAAGACAGAGGGAGGTCTCATAGCAGGCTTTCAGGGGGATGCCCTGGCTCTGGCAGAGATCGCTCATGAACACGTCAAAGGCCGCCGACTGCATCCCGGTGACCCCCAGGGACCCCACCTCCTCCTTGTCCGCCAGAACGCACACCGCCGTGGTCTTGGGGACTTCTTCCAAGTCCAGCATGGCCTTCAAGCAGGCGTAGGCGCAGACCCGGTCGTCCTGGCCATAGGCCCCGATGGCGGAGCGGTCCAGACCAACGTCCACCGCCTTGGCCGCCGGGACAGCCATGAGCTCGGCAGAGAGGAAATCCTCCTCGATCATGCCGTACTTCTCATGGAGCAGGTCCAGGATGCACAGCTTCACCCGCTCACTCTCCTCCGCCTCCCCTAAGGGGCGGCTGCCGATGAAGAGGTTGAGCTGCTCTGCCTTGACGATCTCCCCCATGGTCTTCTTGGCCTGGTCCGCCGCCAGATGGGGCAGCAGGTCCCCCACGGTGAACTGGGGGTCCCCCGGGTCCTCCCCGATGCGCACCGTCACCGAGCGCCCATCGGCCAGGACCACCACGCCGTGGAGGGCCAGGGGGATGGTGGTCCACTGATACTTCTTGATCCCCCCGTAATAGTGGGTCTTTAAGTACGCCAGCTCCTTTTCCTCATAGAGGGGATTCTGCTTCAAGTCCAGGCGGGGGGAATCAATGTGGGCCGCAGCGATGGCCGCCCCCTGGGACAAAGGCTCCTCCCCGATCACCGCCAGCATCAGGGCCTTGCCCCGGTTGCTGCGGTACACCCGGTCCCCCGGACGCAGGGGCGCGCCCCGCTCCAGGGGACGGAACCCCGCCGCCTGGGCCAGGGCGATGGCTGCGTCTACGCACTCCCGCTCGGTCTTCCCCTGGTCCAGGAAGTCCTTATAGCCCTGGCAATAGTCCTCCATGGCCTCCCGGTCCTCCGGCGTCAGGCGGTCGTAGCCGTTGCGGCGCTGGAAGAAAAGGGCTTCCTTTTTCTGCTGCGCCAGTGTGGGCGCTTTCGTCTGCGTCATTGTCTTCCCCTCCTGCATCCCAGGGCCTCAGCCCTGGGCGATGATGCGTTGAAATAGTTCTTTGGCGCGCAGGGCAAAATCCTGGGCGCTGTCTGCTTCGGTGTTCTCTAATGTATAGTCGCAGTGCTGGGCGAACCACGCGCTGCTCTTCTGGGCCTGGACCCGCAGGCGGGCGTAGTCCTCCGAGATGCCCTCCCGGGCCATGATGCGCCGGATGCGCACCTCCTCCGGGGCCACCACCGCCACGGTGCAGTCGCAAAAGTCCCGCAAGGCCCCTTCCAAGAGGGCGATAGCGTCGATGGCCGCGGCGGGCCGTCCCTCCTCCCGGGCCTGGGCGATGCGCTGGGACACCGCCGCGTTGATGTACTTATGGGTGATGGCATTGAGGGCCTCCAGGGCCAGGGGGTCCTGAAAGACCACCGCCCCCAGCTTCTTGCGCTCCAGGTGCCCGTCCTGGTAGACAGAGCCGAAGCGGGCGGTCAGCTCCTGGCGCAGGGGGGCGCTGGTCTCCGTCAGCTCATGGTAAACTGCGTCGGCGTCGATGATCTCACCGCCCAGGGCGGTGAGGGCGTTGAGCGCCGTGGTCTTCCCTGCCCCGGTGGGGCCGGTGATGCCGATGACCTTCATCCCCGGTTCTCCCGGATGAAGGCCAGCAGCTCCTGGGCGGGGATGCCCCCCTCCCGCAGAATCTTGGGCTCCTCCTCGGTGAGGTCCAGCACGGTAGAGGCCACCCCCACCGCACAGGGCCCGCCGTCCACCACGGCTTCGATCTTGGTGTCGAAATAGCGCAGCACTTCCTGGGCCGTCTTGGCCGGCTCCCCGCCTGCGGGGTTGGCGGAGGTGGCCGCCAAGGGGAAGTCCGCTTTCTCCAGGATGGATAAGGTCAGGGGATGGTCCGGGCAGCGCACCCCCAGGGTATCCGTCTCGGCCGTGACCATCAAAGGCACAACGCCCTTGTCCTCCAGGATCATGGTCAGAGGGCCGGGCCAGTATCGTTCCGCCAGCTTGTAGGCCACCGGGGGGATATTCTGGCAGTAAGCCTCCACCATATCCATGCCGCTGACCAGGACGCTGATGGGCTTTTCATAGGGCCGGTCCTTCAGGTCAAAGATTTTTTGGACCGCCACGCCGTCCCGGGCGCTGGCCGCCAGCCCGTAGACGGTCTCGGTAGGGACCGCCACCAGCCCACCCTTCCAGAGCATGGTCGCCGCCGCCTGGGCCTCTTCTATGGTATAGCGTTTGGTTGTAATCAATGTGTCCATCGTCTTATTGCCTCCTTTTCTCTTCCTGCTCCCAGAGCCGGAGAGCGTCGATGACCTCCTCCAGGTCTCCGTCCAGGATGCTGTCGATCTTGTAAAGACTCAGGCCCACCCGGTGGTCCGTGACCCGGCCTTGGGGGAAGTTGTAGGTGCGGATGCGCTCGTTGCGCATCCCGCTGCCCACCTGGCTGCGCCGCTCCCCGGCAATGGCCTGGCTGCGCTGCGCCGCCGCCTGCTCGTAGAGCCGGGAGCGAAGGATGGACAGGGCCCGGTCTTTGTTCTTGTACTGGCTGCGCTGGTCCTGGCACTCCACCACCGTCCCCGTGGGGATATGGGTGACCCGGATGGCGGACTCCGTCTTATTGATGTGCTGTCCGCCGGCCCCGGAGGCCCGGAAGGTGTCGATGCGCAGGTCGCTGGGGTCCAGATGAAACTCCACCTCGTCCACCTGGGGCAGCACCGCCACGGTACAGGTGGAGGTGTGGATGCGTCCCCCGGACTCCGTCTCCGGCACCCGCTGGACCCGGTGGACCCCGCTCTCATGCTTCAATCGGGCATAGGCTCCGCTGCCCTCCACCAGGAAGGAGACCTCTCGGATCCCCCCCAGCTCCGTTTCGCTGGCCCCCGCCAGCTCCAGCTTCCAGCCCTGCTTGTCGATGTACATACTGTACATCCGAAACAGGCTCCCGGCGAAGAGAGCCGCTTCCTCGCCCCCCACCCCGGCCCGGATCTCCATGACCACGTCCTTTTCATCCAAGGGGTCACGGGGCAGGAGCAGCAGGCGCAGGGATTCCTCCAGCGTCTCCAGCTCCGCCTTCACGCCGTCGTACTCCCCCCGGGCCAGGTCCCGGCACTCCGGGTCCTGGAGCAGCTGCTTCAAATCCTCCAGCTCCCGCTGCTTGGCCTGATAGCGGTGCAGCTGCTCCACCACGGGGGTGAGCTCCTTCTGCTCCCGGCTGAGCCGGGCCACCAGCTCCGGGTCCTGATAGGTCTCGTTCTGGGCCAGACGTTCCTGAACTTCCTCCAGGCGCAGAGCCAGCTTGTTGAGCTGTCCCAGCATTACTCCCCCTTCTTTTCCGCCGCTTCCTTTGCCGCCTTCTCCTCGGCCTCCCGGCGCTGGTAGTCCTGAAGCATGGCCTCATACTGGGTCATCATCATGGAATATTCATAGGCGGACTGCTCCGAAGCGGTCATGGGGGTCATGGCCTTCTCCATCTCCTCCCGGAACTTGGCGCCCTCCGCCTCATCCTCGATCTCCCGCAGCTCGCCGGCGGCGGCTTTCTCTTCCAGGAGCTGGAACAGCTCCGCCATGTTCTCCTCTGTGCTCTTGTGCTTCTTTTCCTGTTCAGCCATGGTCCATTTCTCCTTTACACAAACGATATCATAGACGGCTCCCGCCGTGAAAAAACGCGAAGGGACAGGGCTAGACCTCCTCCGCCTGGATGGCCGTGGAGAGTTCCTCCCAGGTCTCCATGAGCTGGTCGTACTCCTGGGTATAGGCCCCCTCCTGCTCCAGCAGCTCCTGGAGCTTTTGGTAGTCGGAGGACGCCGCCTCCTTCTCCTGACTCAACGCTGAGAGGAGCTGGTCCAGCTTTTCCATGCGCTTCTCCGCCGCGGCCAGCTCCTTTTTCAGCTGCTTGGTGCCGCCGCTGCGCTTGGGCTTTTCTTTCTTGACCTTCTCCTCCCGTTTGGGGGGCGGGGCTATGGTTTTCATCCGCTCCCGCATG
Source organism: Ruminiclostridium sp. (assembly GCA_022792035.1). Classification (GTDB taxonomy): domain Bacteria; phylum Bacillota; class Clostridia; order Oscillospirales; family Oscillospiraceae; genus Evtepia. Next base: position 40,448 of record JAAWAE010000099.1, read on the forward strand.
GCCTGATAGGCAGTGTAGTCTCCCTTGAAGTCGGAGACCTGCCCGTTTTCCAAGGTCCAGACCCGGGTGGCGAAGCGGTCGATGAAGTAGCGGTCGTGGGAGACGAAGAGAAGGGTACCCCCATAGTCCTCCACGGCCCCCTCGATCCACTCCCGGGCGTCCAGGTCCAGGTGGTTGGTGGGCTCGTCCAAAATCAGCAGGTTCACCTGCTCATCCATGAGCATACAAAGCCGCAGGCGGCTCTGCTCCCCGCCGGAGAGGACGGAGACCGGCTTGAACACGTCCTCCCCCTGGAAGAGGAAGCGGCCCAGGCGGTCCCTGGCCTGCTGGGGGGTGCAGTTGGCCTCGTAGAGCATGGTGTCGTAAAGACTGCGCTCGGGGTGGGAAAAATGGATCTGCTGGGGCAGATAGCCCACCTTCACCGTCAGGCCCTGCTTCACCTTCCCGGCGTCCTGGGGCTCCTCCCCCAGGATGATCTTTAAGAGGGTGGACTTCCCGGTGCCGTTGTCCCCCAAGAGGGCCACCCGGTCCCCGTCCTCCAGGCGGAGGGTCACATGGTCGAAGAGCTTTTGTTCTCCGAAGGATTTTTCCAGCTCCGTGAGGCTGAGCAGGTCGTCGGCGTGGAACTCCGCCTCCCCGAAGCGGGCCTTCATGCGCCGCTCCTGGGTGGGGCGGGCGGTCTGGTTGAGTCTCGCCATGCGCTTTTCGATGGAGAAGGCCCGCTTGTGCAGGTGCTCCGTGTTGTGCTCGTGCATCATGCGCACCGTGTCCGACAGGCGCTGAAGTTCCGCCTGCTCCTTTTGGTAGCGGCGCAGCTGTTCCAGGTAGCGCCGTTCTTTCTCCACAGCGTAGAAGGAGTAATTGCCGCTGTAAAACTCCGCCTTCCCGTCCTTGAGCTCCACCACCCGGGCGATGGTCTTGTCCAGGAAGTAGCGGTCGTGGGAGATGATGAGCACCGTACCCTTGTAATGGCTGATGTAGTCCTCCAACCAGACCGTGGCGTTGAGGTCCAAGTGGTTCGTGGGCTCGTCCAGCAGCAGAATTTCTGTATCCATGAGGATCAGCCGGGCCAGGTTCACCCGGGTCTTCTCCCCGCCGGAGAGGTCCGCGAACTGCTTTTCCCGAAAGCCGCGCTCCAGCCCCAGGCCCGCGCAGACCTTTTCCATGCGGGTCTCGATCTCGTAGCCGCCCCCGGTCTCGAAGGCGGTCTGGATGCGGTCGTACCGCTCCAGCAGGGCCTTATCCCCCTGGGCCAGCTGGTCGGAGAGGGCGTGCAGCTGGGCCTCCATGGCTTTGAGCTCATCGAAGGCGGTGCGCAGCACGTCCTCCACCCGGTACCCCGCGGGGTACACCGGGATCTGGGAGATCAGCCCCAGGCGCTTCCCCGGGGCGATGGACACCGTACCGCTGTCCGCCGTCTCCTGTCCGGTGAGGATGCGCAGGAGGGTGGTTTTCCCCGCGCCGTTGCGGCCCAGGATGCCCACCCGCTCCCCGGTGTCCACCTGGAAGCTCAGGCCGTCTAAGACGGGCTGACCGATCTCGTATTCTTTTGTCAGTTCCCGTACTGCAATGTCTATCATGTGGGTCGTTTCCTTTTATCTTGCTTTTGCGGACCAGCCGCAAACTGTCGTTTGTATCCGAATTGGGTGTGGCGCGGGACGGCAAAGTGTGGTATGATACCCCCATAGCTTCCCGCCCCTCTCGGGCGGAATTTTGCAAATCGTAGGAGGCACACAGATTATGATCGCAATTCAGTGGCAGGACAAGCGTCTGTCCCTTCTGGACCAGTCCAGGTATCCCCAGGAAGAGGTCTGGCTCGACTGCGGCAGCACGGAAGAGGTGGTAAAGGTCCTCTCCTCCCAGGCCATCCAGGACGAGAAGGTCGCCGCCATCGCCGGGGCCTATGCCTACTGTCTGGCCGCTCTGGCCCACCAGGATGTCCAGCAGACCCCCGCCTTTGACCAGGCCCTCGCCCAGGCCAAGCAGCAGCTTTTGGACAGCCGCGCCGGCGCCCGGGACATGGCCGCCGCCCTGGACTTCATGGAGCATCCCCCCGAAGCCTACACCAAAAACGTGGACCGGCTCACCACCCTCTTAGCCACCGCCGTTACCTTTGAGCGCCAGCAGGTGGTGGCGGACCGGAACACCTGCCGCAACGGCACCGACCTCATGGGCGAGGGGACCCGGGTCCTGGTCCGGGCGGACCGGGGGTGCTTCCACTCCGCCTCCCCCACCGGGGCCCTGGGCATCGTGCGCCGGGGGTACAAGCGGGAGATCTTAGAGCAGATCACCCTTTGTCAGGGGAAGCCGGGCGGGGAGAGCCTGCTGGCCCAGGAGCTGCGCAAGGAAACCATCCCCTGCACCATCCTCCCCGACAACGCCGCCGCCACCTTCCTGTCCCGGCAGGGGGCACACATGGTTCTGTGCGACGGCGTCCTGGCGGCGAAGAACGGGGACTTGAAGGCACCTGTTGGGGCCTATGAGCTGGCCATCGTCAGCTACTTCCACTCCATCCCCTTCTATGCAGTCCTCAACGCCGACGACGTGGACCTCTCCCTGGACAGCGGCGCCGCCTTTTCGGCCGAAGCAAAACCCATCGAGCCTTCCTCCGACGGCATCCAGGACTGGGCGCCGGACTATGACGTGATCCCCGCCTTCCTCATCACCGGGATGATCACCGACCGGGGCATCGTCAGCGCCCCCTATGAGGAGACTCTGGACGAGTTGGTCAAGCACACCCCCCGAAAGCTGATCCTCAACTTTGATGAGATGTAATACGCCAAACCCTCGGCGGGCCCGGAACGGGCCCGTCCTTTTTTACTCCTCGGGGGCCAGCCGCCGGACCTCCCGAACCAGCTCCTCAAAGGCCATGCCCCGGGAGGCCTTGGCCAGCACCACCGCCCCGGGCTTCACCAGCTGGGGCAGGAGGGCCTTGGCCTTCTCCTTGGTGGGAGCATAGAGCACCAGGGGGACCCCGGCGTCTTTCGCCCCGTCCCGGATGTTCTGGGCCAGCTCGCCCACGGCCAGGACGGCGTCGATCTTCCCCACGGCCCCGGCGTGTTCGCCAACCCCATAGTGCAGCTCCGGGCCCAGGGCCCCCAGCTCGAACATATCCCCCAAAATGGCCAGACGGAAGGTCCCGCCGCTGTGGGAGAGGACCTCCAGCGCCGCCGCCATGGACTGGGGGTTGGCGTTGTAGGCATCGTCCAAAATGGTCACGTCTCCCTGGCGCAGCACGTTCATGCGCATCTTCGTGGGCACGAAGGCGTGGATACCCTGGATCATCTCCTCCTGGCTCAGGCCGAAGTGCTCCCCGATGGCGCAGGCCGTCAGCACCGGATAGATCATGTGGCTGCCCAGGGCCGGGACCGTCACCTCAAACTCCCTCTGAGGGGTTTGGATCACACACTTCATCCCCTTGGAGCCCAGCTGCTGGACCGAGCGGGCCTTGTAGGGCGGATGGCCGTCCCCGCCGAAGAACAGGACCTCCGGGGTGATCTTCCCCTCCAGGGTCCGCAGCAGGGAGTCGTCCCCATTGAGCACCGCCAGGGACCCGGGCTTCATGTAATGGAAGATCTCCGCCTTGGCCTTCAAGATGTTCTCCCGGCTGCCCAGGTTCTCGATGTGGGAGTCGCCGATGTTGGTCATCACCGCCACGTCAGGGCAGACCAGGCTGGTCAGATAGTCGATCTCCCCGAAGTGGTTCATGCCCATCTCCAGCACGCAGATCTCATCCTTCCGGCTCAGGCGGAAGAGGGTCAGGGGCAGGCCCAGCTCGTTGTTGAAATTCCCCTCGGTCTTCAAGACCCGGTACTTCGTTCCCAAGACCGAGGCCACCATGTCCTTGGTGGTGGTCTTGCCCACGCTGCCGGTGACCCCGATCACCGGGATGGGGAAGCGGGCCTTATACGCCCGGGCCACCTGCCCGATGGCCGCCATGGTATCCGGCACTTTGATGTAAAATTTATCGCTGCGCAGGTTCCCCGGGGTCTCCTCAGTGAGACAGCCTGCCGCGCCGCTGTCCAGGGCCATGTCAATGAAACGGTGCCCGTCGGTGCGCTCCCCCCGCAGGGCCACGAAGAGGGCGCCGGGGTGGATGGCTCGGCTGTCGGTCTCCACCGAAGTGATGCTCATCTCCTGCTGTGCGCCCAGGATCACACCGCCTGTGGCCTCCAGCAGCTGCTGTACTGTCATAGCTTCCATGGAACCTTCTCCTTTACTTCCCCCGCAGGCGCAGGGATTCCTCAACGATAATCTGGCACAGCTCCGGGTAGCCGATGCCCACCGCGGCCGCCTCCTGAGGCACCAGACTGGTGGGGGTCATCCCCGGCAGGGTGTTGATCTCCAAAAACCAGGGTGTCCCGGAGGGGTCTACGATGAAATCCGCCCGGGAGTATACCCGCAGGCCCAGGGCCCGGTACACCGTCAGCGCCGCCTTCTGGATGCGCGCCTCCCACTCTGGGGGGATGGGCGCAGGCGTGACTTCCTCCGCCGCCCCGGGCTGGTATTTGTTCTCATAGTCATAAAATCCCGTCTTGGGGATGATCTCAATGGAGGGTAAGGCCCGGTCCTCCAGCAGGGCCACCTGGATCTCCCGGCCCAGCACATACTCCTCCAGCACGCAGTCCCCGCCGATGGCGATGCTCTCCTGGAGGGCGTGCTTCAACTCCTCCCGGTTGTAGGCGATGAACACGCCGATGGAGGACCCGCTGGCCACCGGCTTCACCACACAGGGGATGGGGGCCTGGGCTGTAAGGGCCTCCACCTGCTCCGGCGTCACCTGGACCCGCTGCCACTTGGGGGTCTTGACCTCCAGGTGGGCGATGCACCGTTTGGTGAGGTCCTTGTCCATGGCGATGGCCGAGCCCAAGTAGCCCGCTCCGGTGTAGGGGATGCCCAGCAGGTCAAAGGCAGCCTGGACCCGTCCGTCCTCCCCGCAGGTGCCGTGGAGGGCCAGAAACACCAGGTCCGCCTGCTGGCACAGCTCCAGCACCCGGTCGCCAAACTGGCTGGGGCTTGACGTCTTCCTAGAAGCCTTCACAGCCTCTAAGTCCGGGGCTTGGCGGTCGATGCTGCGCCATCTCTGGTCCAGGGGCCTTTGAAAAAAGGCATCCAATGGCCCGTCGTAATCCTCCAGGCCAATGTACATATCCACCAGGGCCGTCTGGTGGCCCAGGCTCTGCAAGGCGTGGGCGATCATGGTGCCGGAGGAAAGGGAGACGTTTCGCTCCGGGCTCAATCCTCCAGCCAGCACAACGATTTTCATTCCACAGTGCCCTCCTTTCCTAAAGCCGGGGTGGGGCCCCTTTCTCCAGCTTATGCGTCAGGGGGGCCGATGGTTTCCGTTTTCCCTGACGAAAAGCGTCCGCTTTTGGGCAATTCATCTTTTAATATACCACATCCGGACGCAAATCTCAACCACATCATCAAAACAGTTGGAAACAAGTCAGCGCTTCCCCACAGTCTGGCAAAAGAAAACGAGCGCACCGCTTTTCACGCGGTACGCTCGTTTTATCCTCTCGCTTGTGCGGGATCTTACTCCACAAAGCCCAGGGCCTTGGGATCGGTCTCGCAGGCGTCTTCGCAGCCGCCGCAATCGATGCACTCAGAAGTCACGACGCAGACATCCTTGCCGTTGACGTTGCCCTCGATGATGGCGCTGGTGGGACATTCCTCAATGCACTTCTTGCAGAAGGTGCACAGTTCAGGATTGATTACATACATAGTGAATTACCTCCATTAAATTTTCTGGGCAAGGACCATTGTATCATATCTTTTCAAAAATGCAATTCCAATTTTACGGAAAAATGTTGGTTATTTCTCCGGTTTTCGGGCATGATTTTTATAGATTTTACACACAGATTCCATTTGAGGAGGTTTTCTCAATGCAAAACACCCATTCCGACCCGGCCTTCCCCGGCAGCGCCACCCCCAATTTGGAGGGCGCGCCCTGCTCCAAGGCCCATCCCCAGCGAACCATCCCCACGCCGCCTCCGTCCACGGATCCGGCAGGAAAGGAGGCTTCCCCATGAAAACCGCAACCTTTACCCCCCACGCCCGCAAGGCCCTGGCCCTGGCGGGCGGGATGGCCCAGCGCATGGGCCACGATCATGTGGGCAGCGAGCATCTGCTCCTGGGCCTGCTCCTCCAACCCCAGTGCGGCGCGGCCCGCCTGCTGCGGGAAGCCGGGGTGGAACGGGAGTGGGTCCAGGAACGGCTCATGGATACCTTGGGCCTGGGCGCTCCCCTCCCCCACCGGCGCAAACTCAGCAGCCGCTCGGAGAAGAGCGTGGAGCTGGCCGTGGAGGAATCCCTGCGCCTGGGCCACCAGCAGGTGGGCAGCCGCCACCTTCTTCTGGGCCTGCTGCGGCAGAAGGACGGCGGGGCCGTGAAGCTTTTGAAAGAGTCCGGGGCCGATCTCCGCCAGCTCCACCAGGACACCCTCCAGGCCCTGGGCGGCGGCGGGACCTATCCCTCCCGCTCCAAGGAGGAACGGGAGTACACCCCGCCCCCCTCCTCCGCCGCCACCCGGCTGTTGGACCAGCACGCCCGGGACATGGTCCAGCAGGCCGCCCAGGGGGGCTACGACCCTGTGGCAGGGCGGGAGGAAGAAGTCCGCCGCCTGATCCAGATCCTCCTGCGCCGCAGTAAAAATAACCCCCTGCTCCTGGGGGACCCCGGCGTGGGAAAGACCGCCGTGGTGGAGGGCTTAGCCCAGCGTATGGCTCGGGGACAGGTCCCGGAGCAGCTGCGCAGCAAGCGCCTGATGGCCCTGGACCTTCCGTCCATCGTGGCGGGGACCAAGTACCGGGGGGAGTTCGAGGACCGGATGAAGAACATCCTGGCCGAGATCGCCCGGGCAGGGAACGTCATCCTCTTCCTGGACGAAATGCATACCATCATCGGTGCCGGCAGTGCCGAGGGGGCCATCGACGCAGCCAACATCGTCAAGCCCGCCCTGGCCCGGGGACAATTACAACTCATCGGGGCCACCACCACCGACGAATACCGGCGGATCATCGAAAAGGACGCCGCCCTGGAGCGGCGCTTCCAGAGCGTCCAGGTGGCCGAGCCCAGTCAAGAAGAGGCCCTGGCCATCCTCCACTCCCTGGCCCCCCGCTACAGCCTGCACCACCAGATCACCTTCCAGCGGGAGGCCTTGGAGGCGGCGGTGTCCCTCTCTGTACGATATCTGCCCCAGCGGCGTCTGCCGGACAAGGCCATCGACCTCTTGGATGAGGCCGCCGCCCGGACCCGGCTCCAGGTCCTGGGGCCCCCCAACCAGCTCCAAGCCCTGGAGGGCCGCATCCAGCAGGCCGCCCGGGAGCGCAACGAGGCCATCGCCAAGCAGGATTACGAGACCGCCGCCCGCTGCCGGGACGCGGAGATGGATTTTCGCCGGGAGCTGGACCTGGCCATGCGCCACTGGCAGGCGGGGAGCCAGGAGTGCGCCGTCACCGCCCAGGAGGTGGCCGGTGTGGTCTCCCAGTGGACCGGCATCCCTCTCACCGACCTGAACCAGTCGGAGAAGGACCGCCTTCTGGGCTTGGAGGAGGAGCTGCACCGCCGGGTCATCGGCCAGGACAAGGCCGTCCAGGCGGTGTCCCGGGCGGTACGCCGGGGCCGGACTGGACTGAAGGAGCCGGAGCGCCCTGTGGGAGCCTTCCTCTTCCTGGGACCCACCGGGGTGGGGAAGACGGAGCTGTGCAAGGCCCTGGCCCAAGTCCTCTTCGGCAAGGAGGACGCCATGCTGCGCTTTGATATGTCCGAGTTCTCGGAGAAGCACACCATGAGCCGCCTCACCGGTTCCCCTCCAGGCTACGTGGGCCACGAGGACGGCGGGGAGCTGACGGAGGCGGTGCGCCGTCACCCCTACTCCGTCCTGCTCTTCGACGAGCTGGAAAAAGCCCACGCCGACGTGTGGGGCCTCCTGCTCCAGATCATGGAGGACGGCATCCTCACCGACTCCCACGGGAAGAAGACGGATTTCCGCAACGCTGTCATTGTCATGACCTCCAACGTAGGCGGGGAACGCCTCTCCGCCGGGACCTCCCTGGGCTTCACCGACCAGGCCCAGGAGGCCAAATCCAACGAGGCCGTCCTCCAGCGGGAGCTGCGCCAGGTGTTCCGCCCGGAATTCCTCAACCGCCTGGACGAGATCGTGGTCTTCCACCCCCTGGGGGAGTCGGAGCGCACCGCCATTGCCCGCAACCTCCTCCGGGCCGTGGGCGCCCGTATGTCCGATTTGGGGGTGCGCTTCGTACCCTCGGAACCGGCAGTGCGCCGCCTGGTGCAGACCGGCACAGACCAGCGTTACGGCGCCCGCCCCCTGCGCCGCCTGATCCGCAGCGAGGTGGAAAACCCCGCCGCGGAGCTTCTGCTCCGGGGGGAACTCCAAGCGGGAAGCACCCTCTGCCTGGAGGAACAGGAGGGCCGTTTGACCCTGATTCCCATGGCCGGAGGGTAAGACGCGCTCGAATTTCCTGGATTGGTGTAAAGTTTTTGGTTGTCTTTCGACACGCGTTCCTGTATAATAGTATCTTAGAATCTCTAATCTTTTCTGAGGTGTACTATGCTGCGTATCGGAATCGACATCGGCTCCACCACCGTGAAGGTCGTGGTGCTGGATGAACAAAATCAGCTGCTGTTTCGCTCCTACGAGCGGCACTACTCCAAAACACGGGAGCGGACCTGCCAGACTCTCCAGGGCCTCCGGGGCCTTCTGGGAGGCCAGCAGGTCCAGCTCATCATCACCGGTTCCGCCGGGCTGGGGGTAGCCAAGGCCGCGGGGCTGGACTTCGTGCAGGAAGTCTACGCCACCGCCGCCGCCGTGCGCGCCCTGATCCCCGACACCGACGCCGTCATCGAACTGGGCGGCGAGGACGCCAAGATCATCTTCTTCGGCAGCACCCTGGAGGAGCGGATGAACGGCTCCTGTGCCGGGGGCACCGGAGCTTTTATCGACCAGATGGCTACCTTGCTCAACGTCACCGCTGACGAGCTGGACGAACTGGCCTTGAAGCATGAGAAAATTTATCCCATCGCCTCCCGCTGCGGCGTCTTTGCCAAGAGCGACATCCAGCCCATCCTCAACCAAGGCGGGCGGAAGGAGGACGTGGCCGCCTCCATCTTCCAGGCGGTGGTAGACCAGACAGTGGCCGGCCTCACCCAGGGCCGGGAGCTGACAGGGAAGATCGTCTTCCTGGGCGGTCCCCTCCACTTCCTCCAGGGCCTGCGGGAGCGGTTCGTGGAAACCTTGCAGCTGGACGCGGAACACGCTGTCTTCCCCCAGGACGGGGACTGCTTCGCCGCCATCGGCGCGGCCCTATGCACCGGGGAGCAGACGGCGCAGCCTTTTGAGACCCTCCTGGACCTGCTGGAGCACGCCGCCAGCACCGCCCAGGCGGTGGATGTGATGCCGCCCCTCTTCACCAGTCAGGCGGAGTACGACGCCTTCGCCCATCGGCACAGCGCCATGACTGTCCCTCTGGTGGACCTCTCCGCCTATCGCGGGGACGCCTATCTGGGCATCGACGCCGGGTCCACCACCACCAAAGTCGTCCTCATCGACGGGGAGGGGGACATCCTCCACAGTTTCTATCACTCCAACCAAGGAAACCCCGTCAGCATCGTCCTGCCCCAGCTGAAGGAGATCTACCGGCTGTGCGGGGACCGGGTCCGGATCCAAGGGGCGGCGGTAACAGGCTACGGGGAGGACCTGATCAAAAACGCCTTCTCCTGTGATCTGGGCCTGGTGGAGACCATGGCCCATCTGAAAGCCGCCCAGCACTTCAACCCCGAAGTGGACTTCATCATCGACATCGGCGGCCAGGACATGAAGTGCTTCAAGATCCGCCACGGGGCGGTGGACTCCATCCTCCTCAACGAAGCCTGCTCCTCCGGCTGCGGCTCCTTCATCGAGACCTTCGCCAAGGCCCTGGGCCGCTCCATCGGGGACTTTTCCAAAATGGGCCTGCTGGCCCAGCACCCCGTGGACTTGGGCTCCCGCTGCACCGTGTTCATGAACTCTTCCGTGAAGCAGGCCCAGAAAGACGGGGCTAGCGTGGAGGATATCTCGGCGGGGCTGTCCATCTCCATCGTGAAGAACGCCATCTATAAAGTCATCCGCGCCGCCGACGCCGACGACCTGGGCCAGCACATCGTGGTCCAGGGGGGTACCTTCCTCAACGACGCCGTCCTGCGCTCCTTTGAACTGGAACTGGGACGGGAGGTCACCCGGCCCACCATCGCCGGGATGATGGGGGCCTACGGCGCGGCTCTGGCCGCCAAGGACGCGGGGCTGCACGGCTCTTCCCTCCTCTCCCAGGAAGCCCTGGAGCACTTCACCCACGAGGCCAAACCCGCCACCTGCAAACTCTGTACCAACCACTGTTCCCTCACCGTCAACCGCTTCGACGGGGGACGGCGCTTTCTCTCCGGCAACCGCTGCTCCCGTCCCTTGGGACAGGAAAAGGTGGAAATCCCGGACCTGATGAAGTTCAAATACGACTACCTGCGCACCCTGGAGGGCAAGGGGAGCGGCGACGGCTCCCGGGGGAAGATCGGCCTGCCCTTCGGGCTGAATATGTACGAGAACCTCCCCTTCTGGTTCACCCTGCTGACCCAGCTGAACTTTGAGGTGGTCCTCTCCCCCCTCTCCACCCGGAGCCTGTACATCAAAGGTCAGCGGACCATCCCCTCAGATACCGTCTGCTACCCCGCCAAACTCCTCCACGGCCACGTGATGGCCCTGCTGGAGGAGGGCATCGACACCATCTTCTACCCCTGTATGTCCTACAACTTCGACGAACACCTCTCCGACAACCACTACAACTGTCCCGTAGTGGCCTATTATCCGGACCTTTTGGGGGTGAACATCCCCGCCCTGTCCAAGATCCGCTACCTCCACCCCAACCTGGGACTGCACCGCCCCCGGGATTTTGAAAAGAAGGGGGCCGCCTTCTTGGCGGAGACCTTCGGCATCCCCAAGCGGGAGAGCGTCCGGGCCATTCGCGCGGCCTACGCGGCCTACGACGGCTTCCGCGCTCTGGTGCGGGACAAGGGGGCGGAATACATCCAGTGGGCCCGGGACCACGACAGGAAGATCCTGGTGGTGGCCGGACGGCCCTACCACATGGACCCGGAGATCAACCACGGCATCAACGACCTCATCACCTCCTTCGGCTTCGTCCTGCTCACCGAGGACGCCGTCTTCCACCACATGGACCATCAGCCCCGCCGGGTGCTGAACCAGTGGACCTACCACGCCCGGATGTACAACGCCGCCCGCTACGTCTGCACCCAGCCGGACATGGCCTTCATCCAGCTGGTGTCCTTCGGCTGCGGGGTGGACGCCATCACCACCGATGAGCTGCGCTCCATCCTGGAGGAGGGCGGGGATCTCTACACCCAGCTGAAAATCGACGACATCTCCAACCTGGGCGCGGTGAAGATCCGCATCCGCAGCCTCATCGCCGCCCTGGACGCCCGCGAGAAGAAAGGAGGGGTTTGAACCCATGGCTAAGCTGGAATACGACAGCACCGGACGCCTGCTCTTTACCGAGGAGATGCGCCGGGAGTACACCATCCTCATCCCCCAAATGCTCCCGGTCCACTTCGGCTTCTTCGCCAAGCTCCTGGAGCGCACCGGCTACAAGGTCGCCATCCTCAACAACGACAGTCGGGCCGTGGTGGACGCGGGTCTGAAATACGTCCACAACGATGCCTGCTACCCCGCCCTCCTGGTCATCGGGCAGATGATCGACGCTGTGCAGAACAGCGGCTATGACCCCCACAAAGTGGCCCTGCTCATCACCCAGACCGGCGGCGGCTGCCGGGCCTCCAACTACATCCATATGCTCCGCAAGGCCCTGGAAAAGGCGGGGCTGGACTACATCCCCGTCCTCTCCCTCTCCTTCGGCATGGAGAAAAACCCGGGCTTCCACTGGAGCGTGGGGCTCATCCGCCGCCTGATCTACGGGATGATGTACGGTGATCTCATCATGAACGTGGCAAACCAGGTGCGGCCCTATGAGGTCAACGCCGGGGACACCACCGCCCGGGTGGAGTTCTGGACCTCCGAGCTGCTCAACCGCTTCGGCCAGGGCCAGGGGATGTCCCGGAAACAGATGCGGCGGATCTTGGATGAGATCTGCCAGGATTTTAAGGCCATCCCTGTAGCCGGGGACCCCAAGGTCCGGGTCGGCGTGGTGGGCGAGATCTACATCAAGTTCTCCTCCCTAGGCAACAACCACCTGGAGCAGTTCCTCCTGGACGAGGGGGCGGAGCCGGTGGTGCCGGGGCTGACGGACTTCCTCATTTTTAAGATTTACAACCGGATCTCCGACGTGGAGATGTTCGGCGGCAGTCTGGGCAAGTATGCCCTGTGCAAGTTCTTCATGGGCTATGTACAAAAATGCCAGCTGGACATGATCGCCTCCCTGAAGCGGGCGGGCTTCCGTGCCCCGGGGACCTTCGAGGAACTCCACGCCTTTGTGGGCGGCTACCTCAACGACGGCTGCAAAATGGGCGAGGGCTGGCTGCTGACTGCGGAAATGCTGGAGCTCATCCACAGCGGCACCCCCAACATCGTCTGCGCCCAACCCTTCGGCTGTCTGCCCAACCACATCGTGGGCAAGGGGATGATCCGGGTCCTTAAGGATGATTTCCCTGACTCCAACATCGTGGCCATTGACTACGATCCCGGCGCCACCAAGATCAACCAGGAGAACCGCATCAAGCTCATGCTGGCCAACGCCAAGGAGCTGGCGGAGAGCGCCAAGCAGGCCGAACAAACCGCCCCTGAAACGGCGCAAGAGCGCACCCCCGTCCCCGTCTGACCGCCTGCGCATCCACCCAAAAAAGACAAAAACTCCGCCGCTGGCAGGCTTGCCAACGGCGGAGTTTTTTGGTATTCGCTGGGGCCTCAATAGACCTCCCATTCCTTTTGCTTGCGGATCTCCTCCCGCTGGAGGATGAAGATGGCGTGGAGAAGGCGGTCCTGCTCCTTGATGGTGAGGGATTCAAACTGACAGCCGTAGCGGATCAGATCCGTCTCCTCCTCCGGCAGGCGGCGGCGGACATGGCAGCTGAAGGAATACGGCTCCTCCGTCTCCACCAGATAGATGCCGGATATAGCCAGACGATCTCCCTCGTCGTACTCCTCCCGGCTGCTGATGAGGATCCCTCCGCCGCTGATGTCCAGGACGTGGCAGGCGGCCGCCCGCTTCCCCGGCTTGGTCCGGCTGGGCCGGCGGGAACACAGGCCCGTGGTGTCCAAACTCACCCGCTGGCGGAAGAAGGCCCGCTGCTCCTTGGCGAATTTGCTCTCCAGCCGGTCCACCTTCCAGAGGTATTTCGTACTGCCGCAGATCTTCCCCAGCAGCACCAGATTCCGCTGGGCCTGGAAAAAGCGCAGCTTGACCTCCTTGTTGTACAGCACCGGCGGCAGCTCCCCGCCTGTGCTCTCCCGGATGTAGACGGCCTCCCCTTTCAGCCGGTCCACCCGGCCCACGAAGGTCAGGCGGTTCTCCAGCGTCAGGACCTCCACCGTGGTGCCCAGGCGAAGCCCAAAACTGTTTTGGGTCAGCTCCGGCTCCAGTTCCTCCTCTTCTTCGATCACCGCCGGGAGGTTGGCGGCTTTGAGTTGCAGTGCCGTGACCTGCGTGTCTTCCTGCAGCGCCGTGTCCGCGTCTCGATGCAGGAGCCTGGCGATTGGGTCCATAGGTTCGATCTCCTTTTCCTTGAATTTCGGCCTCGTGGTTGCATCACATGGTCATGACATAGTGGAGGATCATCGCCACCTCCGCGCGGTTGATGGTGGACTGGGGCCGCAGGTAGCCGTTGCTGTCCCCGTTCACCGCGCCCAGGCGGACCAGGGTGCTCACGGCGTCCCGGGCGTACTCCGACACCCGCCCGCCGTCGGGGAACATGGACAGATTCTCCGTGGAGCTGCTGCCCACGCTCCAGTTGGCCGCCCGGAGGGCGTTGCGGACCATAACCATGGCATCCTGCCGGCTCAATGCCCCGTTGGGATTGAAATAATTCCCGCCGGTGCCGTTGATGATGCTCAGTTCCCGGGCCGCCGCCACGGCGGAGGTGTAATAGGTCCCGTTGGGCACGTCGTAGAAGCCGGCGCTGTCGTTCACTGCCGTGAAGTGGAAGGCCCGGCAGATCATCACCACGAAGTCACAGCGGCGCACGTTCTGCCCGGGGCTGAAGGTATTGGGCGAGGTGCCGTTGATCACGCCGTTCTGGGCCAGGAAGTTCACGGCGGAGTTGGCCCAGGTATAGCGCCCCATGTCGGTGAAGTTGGTGGAGCTGTAACCGGCGGTGACGTTGATGCGGATCTCACCTTGGACCCGCTCTCCGTCGGTGCCGTAGCCCTCGTAGGACAGCACAGCGGTGCCCTGGAAGCCGCCCCGGGGGACGAAGCTCAGCTGGTCGATGGTGGGATTGCCGGAGACGTAATACCGAGTCCCGGTGCTCACCTGGCTGCCGGTGTTCAGGCCGCTGTAGCCGATGTAGAGGTGCCCCACGCTGGTAGAGGGCAGGCTGGTGAACTGGATATAGGACAGTTCCTTGCTCAGCACCGCGTTGCAGGCACTGCGCACGTCGGAGCTATAGAGGCGGATGGCGCTGGAATCCGTCCCGGAGTAATTGACCACGTTGGGGGTGGGGGTGCCCACAGTGATGTTCACGGTGCCGGTGAATTTCTCGCCGTCGGTATTCCAGCCGGTGTAGCCGATGCTGACCGAGCCGTTGTAGCTGGAGTTGGACACGAAACTCAGGTTCCCGATGCGGTTGCCGCTGTTTCGGTAATAGCTGGTATTGGTGCGCACCGTGGTGCCGCGGTTGGTGCTGCTGTTGTAGTTGTAATAGAGGGTGCCGCGGCTGGAAGAGGGCAGGTCGTCGAAGCGGATATAGTTCAGGCTCTTGCGGGTGGCGGCGATGCTGGCCTCGTTGAAGTCGTCGGCGTTGAAGCTCACCGCCTTGCCGCTGTTGACCTTATACTGGATGGTCTTGCTGCCGGTGGCGCCGTCCACGCCTACGTCGATGCTGACGGTCCCCTCCTCATAGCGGCCGCTGGTGTTGTAGCCGGTGTAGCGCAGGGTCACCCGCCCGGTAAAGGTGGAATTGGGCACGAAGGTGATATCCGAGATCTCCCCGTCCGGGGAGGAGTGACTGCCGGTGCGGTAGTACCGGGCGCCGGTGTCCACGGCGGTGCCGCTGCTGCTGCTGCTGCGATAGTTCAGGCGCAGGCTGCCCTGGCTGGAGGTGGGCAGGGAGTTGAAGCGGATATAATTCAGGGTGCCGGAGATGGCGCTGTTAAAGTCCGCGGCGCGAAAGTCCACGGGGGTGTCCTTGGCGGTCTTGTAATAAACGTCATCCCCCTGGTTCTCGTCCAGGTTGTTCACCGTGATGGTGATCACCCCGGAGAAGGCCGCCCCGGCGGTGTCCACCCCCCGGTAGTCGATGGAGACGGTGCCGGTGTAGCCGGAGGCGGGGACGAAGCTCACGCTCTCCAGGTTGGGGTTGGCGGTGCGGCGGTACTGGGTGTTGGCCCGGACCTTTTCAGCGTATTGGGTCTGGCCGGTGTAGTTATAGTACAGCGTGCCCCGGCTCTCGCTGGGGAGGGTGAAGGTGACGTAGCTCAGGTCCCGGCCTGTGTGGGCGCGGCAGACGGTGTTGAAGTCGTTGCCCTGGAACTGGATGGGTTTGTCTTTGCCGGTGGTGTAGGTGACATCCTTCATCCCCTCCACGTCCACGCGGATGATCCCGCTGAAATTCTGGTTGTTGGTGGCAACGCCGGTATAGTGGATCTCCGCCACGCCGCCGAAGGTGCTGCGGGGGACGTAATACAGCTCGCTCATGTCCACCTGACCGTTGCCGGAGCTGACATAGAACTTTTCCGTCATGCCCACGCCGGAGCCGGTGTCCGCCTCGGAGATATAGCCGTGGTGGACGATGCCCTGCTTGGTGGCGACGGACAGGTTTGTGATATACTTCAGACCGAAGCCGTCGGGGTTCTCCTCGCTCTTGGTCTTTTCCCTGGAAATCCGGTGGAGGGCATTGATGAAGGATTCCCGATACTCCTCGTCCTTGTTTTCCTCCACGTTGATGAAGGTCACCTTGGTGTTGGCGTCCTTGAGTTTAATAGGGTTGCCTGCCGAGACGTGGTTGAGGACCGTGATCATAGCAGAGGTGTCTTCCTTCACCGTGACCTTGCACTTGGCCTGATAGTCGCCCTTGGTGCAGGTGACGGTGGCGGTGCCGGGAGACATCCCGGTGAGCATCCCGCCGGTGACGGTGACCACGGAAGCGTCGTCGGAAATCCACTCAGGCCGCTGGACGCGGTCGGAGGACACGTCGCCGTAGTTGCGCTCGATGCTCAGCGTGTGGGTCCTGCCCTGGATGACCGTGACCTCCTCGCTGCTGAGCACAAAGCCGGAAACAATCACCTTACATTCTTTTGTAATCTCGGTCTTCTTGCCATCTTCGATGAGGGTTGCTTTTAAGGTGACCTCCCCCGGATTTTTGGGGAAGAGCGTTATTTGCGTCCCTTTCTCGTCGAAGGGCTCCATCGTGAGGACGGCCTTCTGCTTATCCTCCCAGTTTTCATCCCCGATGATCTCCCATTCGATTTTCTCCGGAACAGCATTTTCTGGATCAACATCAACCGTCAGACGAATCGGCTGCTGGGTCTTGCTGGTGATTTGCAGTTCATCACGACTGAGGAATATATCGGTAGGCCGTTCAACCGGGGTTGGTTCTGTCACTGTTACGGTACACGTCCCGGAATACTTCTTGTCACCTACCGTTGCCTCAGCTGTAATCGTCGCAGTGCCTGCTTTCACAGCTGTAACCGTTCCTGCCTCCACTGTTGCAACTGCCTCGGCACTGCTCTTCCAAGTGTACTTTATCTCTTCAGAAACCCCGGCAATGCTTGCCGTTATATTTCCTGATTTCCCAACTTCCAGGGTCATTGTTGTCGGGTCTAGGTCTATTGTCCCTGTGTCAGCTGGCGGGTCAGTCTCCGGCGGGTCTGCTGCCAGCGCCGTGACCGACAGGGACGCCACCAGCGCCAGGGAAAGCGCCAGCGCCCCTATTCGGCGTAATAAATCAGATTTCATAATCGGTACTCCTTCGCGCGGTTTGCTTGTTTAAGGAAAGGAGCGGGCGGGAATCCGCCCGCTCCTATTTTCAATGGTTGTTACTTCGTTCCGTCCCAGGGTGCGTTGACAGTTGCTTGAAGCGAATACGCATACACTGGTTTCTTATTCTCATCCTGTCCAATTTCGGTTCTTACAACCTCAACGGTAACTTTGAGCGGAGCACGGCCCAAGCCATTACGAGACTGGTCGCAGATACTGTTTCTAAATGTAAAGCTAGCCGGACCTCCCCCAAATCTCATATTTGAGACCTTCATTCTAATCGTGTTAATTGCTGTCTCACTTGAGTGGTCCTTATCTGTAATCAAGCTGAGAGAAGTTGATGCGCCCCCTAGATTACCAATAGCAATACACTCGTTATCCTTAAGGTGGGTCGGGCTTGCCTGACAATTATCGACCGGGTAAACATTCTGAGTCGTACTGCCTGCATCAACAGCGTAGAGTGGTTCACTAAATGTCAAACTCAATGTTCCATTAGTTGTAAGGTTGCCCAACGGACTAAAGGTATACCCTCCCACATCAGCCGATACAACCATAGGCGGTGTAGTATCGCTTAGTGTAATGGGATAGTATGCACGGAAGGCATCTCCAGAACCATTAGCCCCTCTACCCACTGACACGAAAGTATACATAACTCCCATGCTCATATTAGTACATTTAATTTGATTCTTAACTGTGTTCTCGTCCTCATGCCTATAGGTTCCTGAACCAGTCATAACAATTTGGTTGCCCGTAACGCTAGAACTGCGAATAATCGAAGCATAGTCATTCTTGGCCTGAGTTGTAGCATAGATGTCAAACACACTGCCCTTATACACGTTACCTGCATAACAAGGTGTCGCCATGGCATCTATTACAGTCATTCCATTCTTTTCGCCATCATTTTGACTGTACGTAAAGGTATAAGTACCATCCGAGTACTGTCCTTTACCTCCACCTGCCACCGGGTTTACCTCGTTTTTCCATGTGTCAATAGCGTATCCGCTAAACAGCAGCTGGAATTGCTCACCTTCACCCTTATTCTGTGCCAAGAAATAATCAAGCTTTGTTGTTCGGTCTACCTTAACATTGACAGTATCTCCCGTCGCGCTCAAGTCAATACTGGGTCGAATAGCCTCTTCTGTAACAAAGCGGAAACCAATCGCGTTTTCAGAGTAAACTGCCGATGTTGCTCTCGTCACCATACAAACATAATAGACGGTGTTAGGTTTGAGGCCATCCAAGTGAATCAACGCCGCTGTATTGGCCGCCACGTTGTTTGTATTCCCCTTGATCACGTCATCTGTAAATCTTCCGCCAGTGACCATATTGACGGTGGGCAGAGACAAATCCTTTCCGTTTTCAGTAGCATCCTGCGGCCTGCGTCGATCCCCGAACATCAATGGCATATCGGAAAGGGCTATATCCTTTGACTGCAAATCGGCTACTCGCACAGAAGACGCATAAGCACTTATATTTTTAAGCACATCTTCCGTAAGTACTGTCGTGTTGCTATCAACCAGTGTGCTCCCATTTCTGAGAGAAGACAGCGGGAACACCAGATAATATACCTGGCCAGGGCGATCCATCATCACTCTAATGTCTGTGCTGATATCGCCTACATCAGCTATGGGATATCCAGCCGAAATGATGGGCGCTTTACTGTCTGTAAAAGGCTTTCTAATATTGAAGGGGTCGGGAGTACCGATGGCGGCCACGCCGCCTTCCAGTGCCGCTTCATAATCCGAGAGGAAACTTCCCGTGGCAAGGCTGCTCAGCTGGTACTGGGTACCGGCCACAATAGAAATCCTCACATTCAGAGTATGGTTCCATGCTGTAAAATCGTCACTGTCGCCCAACTTGTTTATATGGATGGCATACTCCTTTGTTCCCAGCTTGGACAGGGTCCCAAAATCAGGTGTTTGGTCATCCATGACCACGCGGTGCATACTCGCATAAACCGAACCGTCTTGGGCGGCAACCGAGATGGTTGTATCTTCACCAACCTTTGTCCATGCCCCGGCCGTACCATCTGCTCCAATGTCTCTGGAGTAGAGTGCAAACTCTATGGTGCTGTCTGTCCAAATCAGCATATCCCACTTCATGCCCGGGTCCACACGGTCCACGGAAATCGGCTCAGCCAAGAAGTCGATGTCGATACGGTTTTTGGGATTCTTCTCCGGCTCTTTGTCTACACCCTCAACACCCGTGATCGTCCACGTATCCCCCATACTCAACGCCACCTGTGCAAAGAGGGTGCGGAAGTCGGGAAGGGTGGTGTTCGCCATGACGTTGGGGGTCAGGGCGGTGTCGTAGATGCTCTCCACACGGAAGTAGTACGTCGCGCCGCTGTCCAGGTTCAGGGCACTGGGTTCCTTCGCCGTGTCGTTGGTGGTGGGGAAGGTGACGATCATCTTGCCCTCTTCCATGGTCACGGTGGCGAAACGGTAGTCGATGACCCAGGAGCCGTCATTGGTCGGGTTCCCGTCCGGGCTATGATTGTCCTTATTGCCGATCTCCACCTGGACAGGCCGCCCCGTGGCTGGCCTACGCCAGAGCTGGATGTGGCTGCTGAGCACTTCGCCCAGTTTTTCCCGGGCCGCGTCTCTCTCCGCTTCGCTGGCGGCATCCTTCACATCCCGGTACAGTTCCATCAGGACCTCGTCGCCCTTTGGCGTGCCCTGCACGCTCTCGGAGAAGACCAGGCGGATGTCGGTGCTGGCCAGGGGTTCGTTGACGTTATCGTCGTTGTACTTGGTGAACTCCTGGGTCACGGTGGGGGGGGTGGTGTCCAGGGTGCGCACGGGGAGCATCTGGACCTCTTCGCCGTAATTCCCTGCCCGGTCCTTGGCTACATAATATAATGTATAGGACGTGGTGTGGGTGGTGTTGGTGTTCAGGCCGGAGATGGCCAGACGGATGTCGGTATCCGCTTTGGCGGCGCTGCTGCTGCCCTTGCGCAGGGCGCCCACGCCGGACTCCACCTTGACCTTGGCTTCCAGGGTGTCCAGGTCATAGCTCATGAAGGTGTCGTTGCCTTCCGCCACGATGGCCCACAGCAGGTTGCCGGGCTCGTTGAGGGCGTAGGTCACTTCCAGAGCGGAGGCCTGGGCGTTGGTCTGCATGATGTCGGTCACCACCGGCGGGGTCTCGTCGGGGGTCTTGAAGGTCACCTTCTTCACCGCGGAGCTCTTGGCCCCATCGTAGTCGGTGAGCCAGAGGTAGAGATCATAGTCCGTCTGCTCGGTCAGGGTGATGCTGTTGACGTTGATGGGCTGTGTCACGTTGCGGACCACATCCACCACGCCATAGCCCCAGTTGCCGGTGACTGCGCCGGCCTTCATCTCCTGTGCGGTGGGGGCAGTGCTGCCCTTGGAGAGCAGAGCGTAATAAAGCAGGCAGCTCTTGTTGGCCATGACGGTAACCTGAGAGGTCTTTGTGGTGGTCTTCGTCATCACCGGGTACCCGGTGGTAAAGGCGGGCACAGTATCGTCCGGGGTGGAGAAGGCCGCAACCTTCAGGGGGCTGTGATTGCCCCGGGCATCCACCATGACGGCGGTGATGTAATAGGAGCCGTCCTTGGTCAGGCCGGTGACGTTGGCGGTGTACTCCGTCTTGGACTTGTCGGCCTTGACGTTGCCGGATTTCAGGATAGTACCGGCGTAGCTGGGCGGGTTGATGAGCACGTCTTCTCCCACGGAGCCGTCGGCCAGGGCGGTAATGGCCCAGTAAACGGTGCCGGCCTTATTGGTGCTGAACACCAGGGTGGCGGAGGTGGGGGCGGTGTTCTTGGCCATGGGATACCCAGCCAGCAGGCGGGGCTCGGCGGAGGACTCGGCGGCGGTGGCGCTGTCCATCACGGTCCCGCCGATGGTAGCGGTGATGCCCGGGCGGATGGTGATGTTGTCGGGCAGCATGGTCACCACGCAGCCGGAAGCGGCCACGTTGAGGGTGCCGATGTCGCCGTTGCCAGAGACGCTGGTGCCCACGTCCAGGTTCAGCTCTTCGATCCGGGCCCCGGCGTCGATGCTGACGGTGGAACCGGTGGCGTGCTCGTCGATGGTGACCTTCTGGGCGGTGCCCTGGGTCATTTGCAGGGCGGAGCCGGGGGTCAGGTTGACGACTTCCTTGATGTTCCCGGCCAGCTGGAGGCGGGTGCCTTCCTCGCCGTCCAGCTCGATGAGGTGCAGGCCGTAGCCGGCGGGGCAGGCGTCCTCCACGAAGGAGTTGGTGCGCACGCTGGTTTTGGTGATGCTGGTGTCGCCCTCGGCGCGGACGGTGACGAACTGATTGCTGATGTTGTCCACGATGAGGGCATCGGCCACCACGTTGCGCAGGTTCACGCTGCTCTGGCTGGACTGGCTCTCGCCGGCGCCGCTGACCACGATCTGGCCCCGGACGGTGACGTTCTCCAGCAGCACATCCCCCAGACCGATGCCGCCGGTGAGGTAAAGATTGCCCACGATGATGGTGTTGCGCAGGTTCACACCGGAGGAGTTGATGGTAACGTTGCCGTAAATGCTGCCCAGGTTATAGTCTCCCGGTTCCTGGACCAGATTGCCCAGGGCCCGGGCCAGCATGGCGGCCACCTCGCCTCGGGTGATCTGGTTTTGAGGCCGGAAGGTCCCGTCGGAGTAGCCGTTGACCACGCCCTCATTGACGGCGGCGCCGATGAGGCCCCGGCTCCACTCGCTGAGGGTGCGGCTGTCGGAAAAACCCAAAGTCTCGCCCACGGTGGGCTGGAGCATCAGGTTCCGGGACAGCAGGACTGCGGCCTGTTCCCGGGTCAGGCTTCCCCGGGGGACGGCGGTGGTCTCCGAGGTCCCCTGGAAATAGCCCACATTGTAGGCGATGTCGATGTCCTCGGCATACCACTCGCTCTCCGGCACGTCGGTGAAGGGGTTGCCGTTGAGGTTATCGTAGCCGTAGGCCCGGTTGATCAGGGCCACGAACTCAGCCCGGGTGATGTTGCGGTCCGGGTTGAGATTGCCCTGGATGTCCCCTCGCATGACGTTCCAGTCGGAGAGGGTATCCAGGTATTCCTGGGCCCAGCTGGCCGCCTGGGCCGTGGGGGTGATGACGGGGAGGAGCCCAAACAGCATGACCAGGGCCAGGAAAAAGGCCGTCAGCTGGCGGGGCAGCCTCTGAACTAGGACTCGTTGTTTCATGATGGATTCGGATTCCTTTCTGCCCAAGTGCTGCCGGGGCAGCGGCGGGCGATCTCATGGTTTTCGCTTGCGATCTATACTCACTCGTCGTCGTCAGGGACGAAGTTTTCGTTGACCTTGCCGCGATTTTGCAGCTGGATGCTGAACACCGCCTCGCGCACCACCATCTCCTCATCGTCGCACATATCCACGAACTGCAGGGCGTAGAGGGTGGTATCGTCCCGGTCGGAGGGCCGCTTGCGCAGCACCTCGCAGCGCAGGATCAGCGGATTGCTGGTGACAGGCACCACCACTTCCATCTGCTCCTTGTCTCCCAGCTCCCCTTCGTAGAAGAAGGCCAGGCCGCCGCAGCTGATGTCGTTGGCCTGGATGACCCGCCGGCCCTTCCACCGCCCGTCCAGGGGATAGATGAAACTCTTAAAATCCGTGGGGACCCGAAGGTTCTTGCGCTTGTCGTTGTAGAGCTTCTCCAGCACCACGACGCTGTTGCGGCAGCGCACCACCTTGGTCACCATCACCGGCACGCTGCCGCTGAGGGAGACCAGACGGATCTGCTCATGGCGCATCACGTCGGATATCTTATCGTCCAGAACCTTCACCTGGAAGGTGGTCTCAAACGGGCCCACCAGCTGTCCCCGGGCAACGGTTATATTGCTGCTGTCCAGGAGGAAAAAGGATTGGGTCTGGGTATTGGCTTCCTGCTTCATCATCAAACCTCCTTATGCTCATGGACCGCTGCGGCCTCCGGAGCGGAGTTCTCCGGGGGCGCCGCGGCCTTCTGCTCCCGCCCGCCCTTTTCCGGGTCGAAGTGCAGGAAATAGACATAGATTTCCACGATGGCTTTATAGAGCTCCTCCGGGATCTCCTGCCCCAGCTGGAGCTGGGTGAGGATGGTCGCCAGAGAGTTGTCTTCATAGATGGGCACCCCGCTGTCGGAGGCCACCTCCACGATCTTCTCGGCCAGATAGCCCATGCCGGAAGCCACGATCACCGGGGCGCTTTCGCCCAGTTCATATTGCAGAGCCACAGCCTTTCTGGGCGGGTTCCGCCTGCCGTCAGACTTTAACATTGACACTGTTCTTCCCTTCAAAGATTTTCGGGAACACTTCGGTCAGAGTGACCGGACGCTCCATTCTCCGCACGCTGATGCCCCCAGGGGTCAGGTTGTTGCGCAGGAGGATCTGGGAGAGCGTGGTCTCGATTTCCCCGGAAAATTCCGAGACCCTGGGCGGACAGGAAATGTGGATATCCACCTCCTTCTCCCGGCTGGTGAGGATGATGTCAAAGAGCCCCAGCTCCTGGACGTCTACCTTAAATAATAGTTTCAAGCATCGCTCGCCCTGTCCCTGGCCGTTTTTCTTCTCGGCGTCGGCATCCACCCACAGCTCGGAGAAGAGCCGCCGGCCATCCAGCTCCATGGGGATCAGGAGGTGGTTGACGGGCATATAGACGCTCTCGTTGACCAGCATGGCGGCCACCAGCTGCCGGAAGATCTGCTGAACCTCGGCGTTGCCCTCTCCCCGCAGGGCCCGGGCGGCGGCGGCGGCCAGATGGTCGGCAAACAGCGCCGCCGGGGAGTTCTGGTTGAACTGGCTGTTCTTGAGCAGCATCAACAAGGACTCATCGTCGATGTTCCCCAGCAGCTCCCGCAGGGTCACATAGCCGCTGAGCTGGTGGAATGACTCCAAAAGCCGCTCCGCCGAGCCGTTTTCATACCGGGCCACGTCCAGGGTCAGCAGGCTCAAAAGCCCCCGGGAGGTCCCCAGGTCGTGGGTCTGCCCCACATACTCAGACATGAAGGGGAAGACCTTCTGCTGCAGCAGGGCAAGGTTGCCCCGCCGGTCCCCAGCGGCCACCCCGTTTTGCAGCTGGGCCAGGAGCTGGCGCAGCTGGTCCCCCCAGCTGGCGGGCATATTCTTGGCCATTCCCTCCATGTTGCGCAGGAGGTTGCCCTCGATATGGGACGTGGCGGCAAAGTCGCTGTAGCTGCGCAGGAAGTTCAAAATGTCCGCCCGCACCCCCGCCGAACCGGCCCGGGCATAGGCATTGCGCAGCAGCGCGAAGAGGGCCCCGTTGAACCGGGTCCCCGCCTCCATCTGTCCGCGCAGGAAGTTGAGCAGCTGGCTCTCGTCCATTTTGAGCATTTCCATGGCCTTGGCCATTTCCTCGGCGATGCCCTGGCTCATGCCGGACATCACCACCGTGCCCTCCTTGCCCATCAGGCGGGAGAGGACCCGGCTCAGGTCCTGGTTCTGGCGCAGCTGCTGGATGAAGTTCTGATAATTGGAATCGTAGCGGATCTGCCCCGACTCCCCGAACTGCCCTGTATCCTGCCGCTCCGTGCGGCCGTCGGCGCCCACGACCTTGTTGGGGTCGGGGATGTTCTGAAGCTGTGTATTGTTCGGGGAGGCCGGGATATTCCGGTCGCTGACTGACGTATTATAACCTGGGACTGGATTGGTCGCCCCCAAGAGATCGGCCATGGTTCTTCAACACCTTTGAAATAAACTTGCCTGCTCGACAGACCCGGCCGCACGCGGCCCCAGGCCAGATCAACCGCAGGGGCAGGCGTACACACGCCCAAGAATATTCTATACCATCAGCGCCCAGAAGGCAATGGATTTTTTCTCATCTGGGGCACAGATCAGAAAAGATTTTCAAGCCCTCCGGGCACCGCAGCGGGGAGACGGTATAAATTTGTTTCAAATATGGAAAACTACTTAATTTCCGGCCATTCTCTGCCGATAATACAAAGAGAAAAACGATATTTACCAAGGTGGTGCTTTTATGAGCAGCGGAAATGAATTCCTCGATATGTACATCTACGAGACGAACACCTTGCTGGAACAGCTGGAAACCATCGTCTTAGAAGCGGAGAAAGTCGATACGTTTTCCCAAGAAAACGTCAACGAGATCTTCCGCATCATGCATACAGTGAAGGGCTCCTCGGCGATGATGGAGTTCGACACCCTGGCCACCGTGGCCCACCGGATCGAAGACCTGTTCTTCATCGTCCGTGAGAACACGATGTCCGTCGTCTCCGAAGACGACCGCCCCGCTCTGTTCGACCTGGTCTTCCAGTCCATCGACTACTTCCGGGGCGAGGTAGAGAAACTTGAAAATGATGAACCTCTCGATAAAGATATCGACAGTTTCCTTTCAAATATTAATACCTTGATAGCAAAAATCAAAGGCGAGGAGGTCCCCGCCGCCCCGGCAGCGCCGGCCAGCCCGGCTCCCGCCCCCGCGGCCGAGGCTCCGGCGGAACCCGCGCCGGCCGCCCCGGCCGGCGGAGCCTTCCCCTACTCCCTGCGCGTCTCCTTTGAAGAGGGCTGCGGCATGGAGAGCCTGCGGGCTTTCATGCTGGTCACCTCTGTGCTGGAGCTGTGCGCGGAGGAGGATTTCACCTATGACCCCGCCAACGTGGAAACCGACTCCACCACTTCCGAAGCGATCATTGAGCGGGGCTTCCTGATGAACTTCAAAACGGCGGAGGACCGGGAAAAGGCCATTTCCGTGGTGCGCAGCGCCGGCTCGGTTCAGGATTATCAGTCCTTGGACCTGCCCGCCGAGCCTGCCGCCCCCGCCCCGGCGGCCGTGGAAGATCCCCATCCCGCCGCCGCGCCCGCCGCTGAGGAGCCCCATCCCGCCGCCGCCCCGGCCCAGCCTGCCGCTGCCGCCAATGCCGCGCAGCATCCCAAGGACCACCCCAAGGAGACCCTGATCAGCGTGAACCTCAGCAAGCTGGATCAGCTCTCCGCCGTGGTGGGCGAGATCGTCATCACCGAATCCATGGTCACCTCCTCCCCGGACCTGAAGGGCCTGAACCTGGACGCGTTCTCCAAGTCCGCCCGTCAGCTGCGCAAGCTCACCGACGAGCTGCAGGATGTGTCCATGTCCCTGCGCATGGTGCCGGTTTCCAGCGTCTTCCAAAAAATGACCCGTATCGTGCGGGATATGACCAAGAAGCTGGACCGTCCCTGCAAACTCACCCTCATCGGGGAGAACACCGAGGTCGACAAGACCATCGTGGACTCCATCGGCGACCCCATCATGCACATGATCCGCAACTCCATGGACCACGGCATTGAGGAAACCCAGGAGG
>JAAWAE010000100.1 GCA_022792035.1 Ruminiclostridium sp.
CGAGGAGGCCCGCAAGGCGCTGGAGAAGGGCGTCAACCAGCTGGCCGACACCGTGAAGATCACCCTGGGCCCCAAGGGCCGCAACGTGGTGCTGGACAAGAAGTTCGGCGCTCCCCTCATTACCAACGACGGCGTGACCATCGCCAAGGAGATCGAGCTGGAGGACCCCTTTGAGAACATGGGTGCTCAGATGGTCAAGGAGGTTTCCACCAAGACCAACGACGTGGCCGGTGACGGCACCACCACCGCTACCCTCCTGGCCCAGGCCATCATCCACGAGGGACTGAAGAACCTGGTGGCTGGAGCCAACCCCGTGGTCATGAACAAGGGCATGGCAAAGGCCACCCGCGCCGCTGTGGAGGCCATCAAGAAGAACTCCCAGCCTGTGAATGGCAGCGAGGACATCGCCCGCGTGGGCACCGTCTCCTCCAGCGACGAGCGCATCGGTATCCTCATTGCCGAGGCCATGGAAAAGGTGGGCACCGACGGTGTCATCACCGTGGAGGAATCCAAGACCGCCGAGACCTACAGCGAAGTCGTAGAAGGGATGCAGATCGACCGCGGCTTCCTCTCTCCCTACATGGTCACCGATCCCGAGAAGATGGAGGCCGTTCTGGATGAGCCCCTGATCCTCCTCACCGACAAGAAGATTTCCAACATCCAGGAGATCATCCCCGTTCTGGAGCAGGTCATCCAGTCCGGCAAGAAGCTGCTCATCATGGCAGAAGATGTGGAGGGTGAGGCCCTGTCCACACTGCTGGTCAACAAGCTCCGCGGTACGCTGAATGTGCTGTGCGTCAAGGCTCCCGGTTTCGGCGACCGCCGCAAGGAGATGCTGCAGGACATCGCCATCCTCACCGGCGCCACCGTGGTTTCCTCCGACTACGGTCTGGAGCTCCACGACACCGACATCAGCATGCTGGGCACAGCCCGTCAGGTGAAGGCCGGTAAGGAGACCACTATTATCGTGGACGGCGGCGGCACCAGCGAGGCTATCAAGGAGCGCACCACCATGATCCGCAATGAGTTCGAGCGTTCCACCTCCGAGTATGACCGGGAGAAGCTCCAGGAGCGTCTGGCCCGCCTGTCCGGCGGTGTGGCGATCATCCGCGTGGGCGCTACCACCGAGACCGAGATGAAGGAAAAGAAGCTGCGCATCGAGGACGCCCTGAACGCCACCCGCGCCGCGGTGGAAGAGGGCATCGTCGCTGGCGGCGGCACAGCCTATATCAACGCCATCGCTGAAGTAGAGAAGCTGGTGGACGAAGTGGAAGGCGACGAGAAGACCGGCGTGCAGATCATCTGCCGCGCTCTGACCGCTCCCCTGCGTCAGATTGCCACCAACGCTGGTCTGGATGCCTCCGTCATCCAGGAGAAGGTCCGCAGCAGCAACCAGATCGGTTACGGCTTCGACGCCTACAAGGAAGTTTACTGCGACATGATCGCCAGCGGCATCGTGGACCCCACCAAGGTCACCCGTTCCGCTCTGGAGAATGCCGCTTCCATCTCCGCTATGCTCCTGACCACGGAAGCTCTGGTGGGTGACCGTCTGGCTCCTCCCTCCGCCACCGGCGCAGGCCTGCCTGCAGCGGATATGAGCGGGTCCAGCATGTACTAAGATCTCCGAAAATAGACCGAACCAAAGTCCCCTTTCCCGCTTATACTGTGGGAAAGGGGACTTTTTCTGCCCCAAAGGGAGTGGTATTATGATTTATGTGGTAGAAACAGGCGATACCTTGATGGAGATCGCCCGGCGTTTGGGCACCTCTGCGGCCCGTCTGCGCAGTGACAACGGGCTCCTGCCCCGGCAAGCCTTGGTTCCGGGGCAGGCTTTGGTGGTCCTGCGTCCCACGGCGTCCTATACAGTGCAGCCTGGGGACAGCCTCTATGCCATCGCGGACCAGGCGGGGATCTCCGTCCTGGAGCTGCTGCAATACAATCCGGTTCTAGCCCAAGGACAGCCTCTCTTTCCCGGGGAGTCCCTGGCTTTGGGTCTGGAAGGGAATCGCTTCGGCCCGGTTACGGTGACCAGCTATGCCTATCCCTTCAATTCCATCCCCACGCTCCAGCGGGCCCTGCCCTTCCTCACGGACCTTTCGGTGTTTTCCTACGGGTTCCGGGAGGATGGGAGCCTCATTATCCCCCAGGATAGCGCCCTGCTGGTGGAGGCGGCACGCTTTGGGGTTGGGGCGGTACTGGTCCTGACTGCTATAGAGGAGGACGGCTCCTTCTCCACCCAGCAGGCCAGCCGGCTCTTCCAAGACCAGGCCCTGCAGGATCAGGTCCTGAGCGCCCTCTTGGACGTCATGCGGGAGAAAGGCTACATCGGTCTGGACGTGGACTTTGAATACATCCCCCGGGCGGAAGCCGCCGCCTTTCATGCCTTCCTGCGCAATGCGCGGGACCGTCTCCATCGCGAGGGGTTCTTCCTCCATGTGGATCTGGCCCCCAAGAGTTATGCGGGGCAGCCGGGCCTGCTGTACGAGGGCCATGACTACAGCGTCATCGGCTCCATCGCCGACTCGGTGCTCCTGATGACCTACGAGTGGGGCTATGCCTTCGGCCCGCCCATGGCTGTTGCGCCGATGCCCCAGGTGGAGTCGGTGCTGCGCTACGCGCTGAGTGTAATCCCGGCCCAAAAGGTCAAGCTGGGCGTTCCCAACTATGGCTACGATTGGACCCTACCCCACCGGCAGGGGAGTCGGGCCGTCACCATCGGGAACCAGGAAGCGGTGCTTTTGGCGTCTCAGATGGGGGCGGAAATCCACTTTGATGAATCAGCCCAGGCCCCGTTCTTTCATTATATCCGGGAGGGGAGGGAGCACGTCGTTTGGTTTGAGGATGCCAGAAGCATTGCAAGCAAGCTGGATCTGGCCCGGAGGCTGTCCCTGGCAGGGTGGTCTTACTGGAATCTTTTACGGCCATTTCCCCAGAACTGGGCATGGGTCAGTGAAAATGTCCTGGTCCGGCGGAGGAAGCCGGCGGCGTTTTAAGAATGGAGGTATGAGGCGGGGACGGCTTTCGTCGAAAATGCAGGGAAAAATTCATATCCTGAACTGGGATATCAAAAATCCACAAAGAGGCGGGGAAGGGAGTCTTTGGAATCTATGTGAAAAACATTGAGAAGGACCTTGCATTTTTTCCATAAATTATGTATAATGTAGGTGCAAATACTGCAAGTGGGAACAAAAAACGTTCCCGAGAAAATTTGAGGAGGAAAACAAATGAAAAGAATTCTTGCACTGATGCTGGCCGGCGTGCTGGTCCTGGGCCTTGCGGCCTGCGGCGGCCCCAGCGAGGAAGAAAACACGGACGCCGATGCCCCTGAGGCAAGCGGCACTGCCGGCGTGACCGAACTGAAGATGGCTACTGGCGGCACCTCTGGTACCTACTATGGCTTCTGCGGTGTTGTGGCTCAGGTTCTGAATGAGAAGCTGGGTGACACCATGAAGATCACCCCGGAGTCTACCGGTGCTTCCAGCGCCAACATCGACCTGGTGGACATGGAAAGCGATCAGCTGGCCATCGTACAGAATGACGTGATGTACTACGCATATTCCGGCACTGATATGTATGCCGATAAGTCCCCCATCACCAGCTTCTCCGCTGTGATGTCCTGCTATCCCGAATATGTGCAGATCATTGCCAACAAGAACATCACCTCCATCGAAGACCTGAAGGGCAAGAAGGTCAGCGTGGGTGACGCCGGTTCTGGCGTGGAATTCAACGCCCGTCAGATCCTGGCTGCTTATGACATCGATATCGAGGCCGACATCACCAAGAACAACCAGAGTTTCGCTGATTCCGCTGACTCTCTGAAGAACGGGACCATTGATGCTGCTTTCGTGGTGGCTGGCTATCCCACCACTGCCGTTACTGAGCTGGCCGCTTCCGGTTATGAGTTCAACCTCCTGTCTCTGGACGAGGAGCACGCCAACAAGCTGATGGATGAGTATGGCTTCTACACCTATGGCGTGATTCCCAAGGATACCTATAAGTGTGTTGCTGAGGATGTCCCCGCTGTGGCTGTTATGGCGACCATCATTGCCCGCAACGATGTGTCCGAGGACCTGATCTATGCCTTTATCCAGGGTATCTTCGACAATCAGGAGCAGATTACTGCCGGCAACGCCAAGGGTGCTGAGCTGAGCATGGAGACTGCTGTTTCTGGCATTGATATCCCCTTCCACCCCGGTGCTGTGAAGTTCTTCAACGACAAGAACATCGCAATGCCCGGCGCTGAGGACGCTGCTGATGCAGACGCAGATGCCGATGCTGATGCTGATGCAGAGGCCCCTGAGGATGCCGCTGAATAAGTGAAGGCATCCGTAAAACATACTACGGTCGCAGCCGCCGTAATGATTATCATTACGGCGGCTGTTTTCCTCTCTGGCTGCGCCCAGAATCCCTCGCAGCTGTGTCTCACTGACCCGGAGGATGGCAAGGTCTACGCTGCCTACCCGATGGAAGAGGGGGACAGCTTTGCCATTGAATTCATTCACTCCGTAAACAAAAGCCCGGTGAAGGATGTGTACACCATCCAGGACGGGGCGATCTGGAATGAGCGGTGTATCTACTACGGCTTCGGGGCAGGGGTAGAAGAGGTACTGCTGGAAGGGGAGACCCTCTCCTATGGAAGTAACGGCGAGATGATTATCTCCGGGATTCATCATCGGATGGATGATATGATCCTGGTGGTTGGGACCATCTCCGATCATACCCTCTACCTAGGAGAGGAATCCATCAGCCTGCGGGAGCTTTGCGGCCGCAGCAGTAAGGTGCTCTTTACCTACAAAGAGAGGTAACAAATTAAGAGAGAAAAGGAGGTAGGTATCGTGCCGTTGTTTGGAAAAAAATCCTTCAAAAAAGACCCAGAAGTGGAGTTTGCCTTCACCGAGATCGAGTCGGAGGAATCTACGGTAGAGGCGGATGTACAAGCCGTCATGGAAAAGTACGACCGGGAGTCCAACGTCCGTATCTGGGATGGTATTCCCAAATACGTCGTGCGATATATGCTGGTGGCCTTTGCCATTTACAGTATTCTTCTAAATTTTGGCCTGGATTGGGAGACCAGGATTGAGCGTGCATCTTTTACAGGGCTGCTGGTCTTCCTGACCTTCATCGTTTTTCCGGCCCAAAAGGGTGCGCGCAAAAAACTGAACTATATCCCATGGTATGATGTGATTCTGGCCGTATTGGGCGGCGGGAGCTACTTCTATTTCGTATTCAACCTGGATAACATCATTTCCAAGACCATTCGCTTAGAACCCCTGGATATCGCTGTGGGCATCATCGGCGTGCTGGTCACCCTGGAGGCTTGCCGGCGTTCGGTGGGCATTCCCATCGTCATTGTCTCCTCTGCATTCATTATCTACATGGTGGCATTTGCGGGGAAGCCTCTGGCGATCAACATCTATAACCTTTTTTACACCACAGAGGGGGTCATTGGGACACCCATCCGGGCCTGTTCCACCTTCATCGTGCTCTTCGTCATTTTTGGAGCTTTTTTGGAGCGGACAGGCATCTCCCAGTTCTTCATAGAGCTGGCAAACTCCATTGCCGGCAGCTCCAGCGGCGGTCCGGCAAAGGTGGCGGTCATCTCTTCCGCTCTGTGCGGCATGGTTTCCGGTTCCTCCGTGGGCAACACGGTGACCACTGGTTCCGTCACCATTCCTATGATGAAAAAGAACGGCTATCGGCCAGAATTTGCCGGAGCTGTAGAAGCGGCATCCTCCACCGGTGGACAGATTATGCCTCCCATCATGGGTGCGGCGGCGTTTCTGATGGTGGAATATACGAACATCGAGTATGGCGCCATTGCTATCCGGGCAATTATTCCGGCGGTGCTGTACTTTGCTGGGATCTTTATTTCTGTGCATCTGGAAGCCAAGCGCATGGGCTTGACGGGCCTGTCCCGGGATGAGCTTCCTAAATTCGGAAAACTCTTCTTGCGCAAGGGCTATCTGTTGTTGCCTTTGGTGTTGCTGGTGATCATGATCATGGAGAGTACCATGAGCAAAGCGGCTGTTTTTGCCACCGGTTTGGCGATTGTCGTGAGTATGTTCTCCAAGGAGACCCGGATCAATGTCCATAAGTTCTTTGATGCGTTAGAGAATGGTGCTCGTTCTACCCTTACGGTAGGTATTGCCTGTGCTGTAGCGGGTACGATTGCCTGTGTCATCACCACCACTGGCATCGGAAACAAGTTGATTTCTGGTATCGTGAACTTCTCCGGCGGGAATATGTTCATTGCTATGATTCTGACGATGTTTACCTGTATCGTTTTGGGCATGGGCGTTCCTACCACAGCTAACTATGTCATCATGGCTACGACCTGTGCCCCCATCTTGGTTCAGATGGGTATGGCGAAGCTGGCGGCGCATATGTTTGTGTTCTACTTCGGCATCGTGGCTGACATTACCCCGCCTGTGGCGCTGGCTGCTTATGCCGGCAGTGCCATTGCAAAATCGAAACCGATGAAGACGGCAGTCACGGCAACGACGTTGGCTATCGCGGCGTTTATTGTTCCGTACTGTTTCGGTATGAACCCGGCGCTGCTGTTTGTGGACAGTACGATCCCGGCGTCGGTGCAAGCCGTGATTTCTGCCTTGGTGGGCGTGTTTGGCGTTGCCGCTGGCCTGCGGGGCTATGTGTTCTCGAATTTGATGGTCTGGCAGAGGCTCGTTATCATTGCTGGTGGTTTGTGTCTGGTGTATCCGGGCACTGTTACAGATATCGTTGGCATCGCTGTGGTGCTGGCAATCTGCGTACTCAGCAAGATCGGTTCCAAGCACAACAACAAGCCTGTGGCAGAAGCCTAAAAGCATCTGCGATTCAAACACAGCAATACAAAAAGCGCGCTGTCGGGAACCCGGCAGCGCGCTTTTTGTTGTATTTTATCAGCAGGGGAGCGATTACACGAAGAGGCCCTTGGAGAGGACGATCTTCTGGATCTCGCTGGTACCCTCATAAATCTGGGTGATCTTGGCGTCACGCATGAGACGCTCCACATGGAACTCCTTCATGTAACCGTTGCCGCCCATCATCTGAACAGCGTCGGTGGTGACCTTCATGGCTGTCTCCGCAGCGATGAGCTTGGCCTTAGCGGCAGACTCGGAGAAGGGTTTGTGTTCGTCCTTGTCGCAGGCGGCTTTGTAGACCATATACTTCGCCATCTCGATCTGGTTTGCGAGATCCACCATACGGAAAGCCAAGTGCTGGTTCTTATAGAGGGGCTTCTTGAACTGCTCGCGCATCATCATGTACTTCCGAGCGATTTCAAATGCGCCCTCCGCAATACCCAGAGCCTGGGAAGCGATGCCGATCCGGCCGCCGTCTAGGGTCTTCAGCGCGGCGGGGAAGCCCTTGCCTGGAGGGGTGATCATGTTGGCGGCAGGGATATGAACGTCCTGGAAGTGCAGCTCGCTGACCATGGCGCTGCGAATTCCCATGGTGTTGTGGCGCTCACCGATGGTGAAGCCAGGGGTATTGCGCTCCACCACGAAGGTAGCCATGCTCTTGGCACCGGCTTCCCGGTCGGTGATGGCGTAAACTGCAAAGTAATCCGAGAGGGGACCGTTGGTAATGAAGCACTTGTCCCCATTGATGATGTACTCATCGCCGACCCGCTCGGCGAAGGTCTTCATGCCGCTGACGTCGGAGCCAGCACCGGGCTCGGTGAGGCCGAAGGAACCGAAGTGTCCGTCACGGATGACAGGAGGCATGAAACGCTTGAGCTGTTCGTCTGTCGCTTCGGAGAAGTACAGGCTGCCGCCGTACAGGGAAGTGGACACGGAGTAGGACACAGACAGGGAGGGGTCAACCTTGGAGATCTCCTCCACAGCCAGGGCATACTCCATGTAGCCCAGGCCCTGACCGCCGTATTCCTTGGCGTAAGGCAGGCCGATGAAGCCCAGCTCTGACATCTCTTTGTACAGGGAGAGATCATACACGCGGGACTCGTCCCGCTCCAGAACACCGGGCGCGACTTTTTTCTCTGTAAAATCCCGGGCCAATTTCTGAATGGATCGCTGTTGTTCGTTGAGTTCAAAATTCATACTGTTTTCTCCTTTTCAGCATTTGTGTGAACAAATCTGCTTGAACGGGAAAACCGTCTTGGGAACAATGCTATGCGGTTCCGGTCAAGTAAAAACGTGGATGCAGTACATCCCATCTTGCCCTTATTTTAACACGGTAGGTGGGGAAAAGCAACGACGTTTTTTTGAAAGTCGGTATCAAAGAAATCATAGGAAAGGGCGGCATCACGTTCTGGGGCTGATCACAAAAGGAAAGAGCAGCGGTGCGACCCGCTGCCCTTCCTTGAAAAGAGAGAAAAGAGAGAGAAAAGAGAGTGTTGTAAGTATAGTCAGAAGTGATGTTTTCTGCTGCTTACAGGCTATATCATACGGTAGAATTATGACCAGAATATTGGGATGATGTTTCTAAACTATGAATTTGATTTCTGATTTGTAAACAATCCCTTAATTGCCTGTCAGACCCAGCTGCACAGCCTGCTGATAGCTGTGATAGGCGGTGAAGAGGTCCAGCTGGGCAGCGGTGACGTCCCGCTGGGCGCTGTCCAGAGTGGCCTTGGCCTCCAGGAGGGCGTTTTGGGAGAGGTTGCCCTGCTGGTGCTTCAGCTCCGCCGCGGCATAGTTGTGCTGTTCGTAACGCAAAGCGGCTTCCTTGACTTCCAGGGCAGTCTGGGCGGGGGCAATGGCCCGGTAGAGGTTCTGGAAGGAGAGCTCGAAGCTGGCCGCGGCGGCCTGCTCCTGAATCACGGCAGCTTCGTGGGCGTGCTGGGCCATCTTATACTGGTAGCTGTTTTTGCCCTCATCGGAGCGGGCGTCGTTCATCTCCTTTTCTTTGGTCTCCACGGACCGGGCGGCGGCATAAAGGGTGTAACTGTTCTTCTTGGCCAGGACCAAGTCAGAGCTGTAAGAGATGGCTGTGATCTGATCGGGAGAGACGGAGGGCTGATCCGTCAGGGTCAGGACGCCGTTGGTGCTGTCCCCCAAGAGGGATTGCAGGGAGGATTTCATGGTGAAAATGCTGTTGTCCAGACTTTCCAGGGAGCTTTCCAGGGTGGTGAGGCCGTTTTGCACCTGGGTGAGGGTCAGCTGAGAGATCTGGCCCCGGTCATAGCGCAGCTCCATCTCTTCCACGGTGCGCTTGGTGCCCTCCAGTGTGTCCGCCAGGGATTCCCGCTGGAGCTGCGCGGTGAGGATGCTTAAGTACAGGCTCTCGGCCCCGGATACGGTCTGGTCGATGGCGTTCTCAATCTGCCGGGAGGTATCCTCTAACGTTTTGACATAATCCTTCTTTTGCTGTTTCAGGTCGTCCAGCTGGTCCTCCATGGACTCCAGGTTGGCTTTGAGGCTTTCCGCCTGGGCTTTGCCATAGGCGGCCATGGTCTGCGCGGTGCTGACCCCGGCGATGGCCGCGCTGATCTCTTTGATATTCTTGGAAATGTCAGCGGAAAGATCGATCCCGGCGATGGCCTTATCCAACGCGGCCTGTGCGGCCGCGACGCTGGAGGCGGAGGAGCTGGTAAGCATGGCGGCGGCCAGCTCCAGCTCGTCCATGGCATCCTCCATGTCGCGGATGGCGGCATTCCAGTCCATAGCCTTGGCGGACTCCAATCCTTCCTTGGCGGATTTGATGTTCAAGTTGTTGGCCTCCACCCGTGCGCCGATCTGGGAGAAACTCAGAGAGCCGGAGGAGGAAGGCTTGACTGCCGTAGAGGCATTGCTGGTGGGCTTGGCCCCGCTGGTACTGGTGTAGCGCAGGGCATAAGCAGGCGACGCCATAGACAAGGCTAGGGCGCAGCTGAGGCAGAGGGAAAGGGCTTGTTTTTTCATGGGGGACCTCCGAAGTATGTGACGCGGGATTGTTAGAAAACGTACAAAGAATTTTACCGTAATTCTGTGAACAAAGGATGAACAAAAAGAAAAAACCGAAGACCAAATGGCCTTCGGCAAAACGTCAGTAGGGCAGTGCCTGAGCAGGACAGCGGACCTCGATATCCTCCAGGGAGGTAATGGAAATCTCAAAGGCCGTCCGTTCCTGGGTGATCTCCCCCAGAGACTTCAAATAGGTGCGGCTTTGCAGCCGTCCGTCCAGATGCAGGGCTTCCCCCACGCACAACTGCCCGCAGCGCAGGGCCAGACTGCCCCAGGCGATACAGGGCAGATAGTCCGCCCGGCGATAGCGCCGGTTCACCGCCAGCAGCAGGTCGCAGATATCCCGCCCCAGAGGCGTGCGGCGCAGGATGGGCGGCTTGCACAGCACCCCGCGCAGCTGGACCAGATTGCAGGGGTCCTCCTGGCTTTCCGTTAAAGACCGGGCCAGGACCGTGATGACCAAGCGGCTGCCTATGCCGCTGCGATTGTTGAACGAACGGACCTCGCCCTCTATCTGTACAAAGGTCCCTTCCGGCGGGATGAGGGGTTCCTCCGGCGTGTGGGCCAAGAGGATGTTCAGCCGGTCCTCCCGTCCGGACAGACGGGGGACGGAGAGTGGGAA
Source organism: Ruminiclostridium sp. (assembly GCA_022792035.1). Taxonomy (GTDB): domain Bacteria; phylum Bacillota; class Clostridia; order Oscillospirales; family Oscillospiraceae; genus Evtepia. Next base: position 10,525 of record JAAWAE010000100.1, read on the forward strand.
GCGATAAAATGCAATGCCATGTACCCGGTGGGAAAACTCCGCTTCTCCAACGATGGTCCCCCGAAGGACCACCCGATTTTCCTTTTGCTCCATGTCAGACCGCCTCCATTGTTTCAGTAACTGTCTGACTATATGTCCGGAGCGGCCCGTCTATGCCAAGTTCTCACCCAAGGGCTACGTCCATGACCATCATGATGGAGAAGCCGATGAGGGTAAAGAGGGCCATCCAGTCTTTGTTTTCGTTGGTCTGGCTCTCCGGGATCAGCTCTTCTACCACCACATAGATCATCGCGCCGGCGGCGAAGGCCAGCAGGAAGGGCAGGCAGGTGCGTACCTTCAACACCAGCAGCGCCCCCAGCACGGCGGAAATGGGTTCCACGATGCCGCTGAGCTGTCCATAGAAGAAGGAGCGGCTGCGGGAGAATCCTTCCCGGCGCAGGGGCACACTGACTGCCATCCCTTCGGGCAGGTTTTGCAGGCCGATGCCCAAGGCCAGCATCCAGGCTCCGATTTGCGTACTGCCCTCCAAACCGTAGGCCAGAGAGCCGAAGGCCACGCCGATGGCCATTCCTTCAGGGATGTTATGGAGGGTGATGGAGAAGATGAGCATGGCGCAGCGTTTCAATCCGCCGCTTTGCATCGCGGCCCGCTTTTCACTCAAATGAGTGAATATCCGGTCCCCCATAAATAGAAGGATACCGCCGCAGATAAAGCCGCCCAGGGCCACCAGCCAGGGACACATCCCCAAGGACTCGGACATTTCAATGGAAGGGGAGAGCAGGGACCAGAAGGAGGCGGCGATCATGACGCCTCCGGCCACACCCAGCATGGCGTCCATGATGTTCCGGTTGGGAGACTTTAGCAAAAAGACCACGCAGGCCCCCAAAGCGGTGATGCCCCAGGTCATCAATGTGGCAATCAGTGCTTGAAGCGGGAAGGCCAAGTGGGAGATGCTTTCCAGCATAAAATTCCTCCTCATAGTGTTCTGCCCCCGAACAGGCGGAACCTGCTCGGGGACAGTACATCCTATGAAGGAGGGGGGAATGTGGTGTATTTTTGTTAAAATTAGGGGAGTGCTTACGGGTGCCTTGCGCGTCTTCATGGGTTCATTACGATGGAAAAGTCCTCCATGATACGATTGAAGTAGTCTACAGCAGCGTCCAAAGCATCGACTGCTTCTCCGCTGGCCTTTCCATCCATCTCAATCCCGCTGACCAAAGTAGAAAAGAGTCTTTGCACACGAATGATATCTCCGTAAATGTCACTAAGCTCCTTTTGGGATTTTTTGCATTCTTCGGGTTTCATATCGTTTCCTCCTTGAAATTCACAAGGAGAGATGGTATAGTAGATTCACCACCTTACCTTGTGGTGGTTTCTTAGAGTGTTGGTATTGCTTTCTCAGGGCTGCCAACACTCTATTTTTTTAATTGCTCATACTGTGATTTAATACCTTTTCGGACGATTTCTGACCTAGAAAGCTGCTCAGCACTGCAACATTCATCAAGTTGCTGCAATGTTTCTTTGTCCATACGGACACGAAGCATATAGTCCTTTGGGTTGTCAGTCAGTTTAGAGCCTTTTTTGATCGCAGCCACTTGCACACCTCCTTGTTGCTACAATCTTAATATACTATGTAGCAACAATCTTGTCAAGCTCTTTTTGGAAATTTCCTGTCCCAGATGAAGACATAAGGAGAAATGGCAGGTTGCTCCCAACCAACATGGGAGGAGACCTCGCGGGTCGCCGAGGGCGGGGACCCTATAAAAAAACATAGGTAATTCGACCGGACCGTTGGGGCACATGGACGTGTGGTACCACGTTTCCCCGCACCCCAACGGACGGTGTTAGGGTACGGCGTGGCCATGTTGGGGTCGCCGCCTTCGGCGACCCGTGTTCCTCCCCACCCGGCAGAAATGTACGCTGTTGACAGATTGTACAATTTGCGCTAAAATGAGAGGCAAAAGAGGTGGTCGATATGTTCACTATGGGTTCCGGTACTGTCCGCAAGGAATGGAGTTTCACGGCATTTCAGTTTACGGAAAGTGACGGAAGCGTGACGCTATCTTTAGATGAACTGGATATGGTCGCTCATGGCGACAATTTAGGTTCCGCAAAAAAGGCTTTGGCTGAAGATATAGTTGAATATGCCCACGAATATTATCAAGAATTTGAGCGATATAGCTGTGCTCCAAACCGGAAAAGCCATTTGCCTTATGTCATGAAAGTACTCACTGCGGCTGCTCCACAGGAATTGGAGGACGCGATGATATGCCAAAATGGAAAGATGTAAACTAAAAAATCCCCACTTCCAAAAACGGAAGTGGGGATTTTTACTAAATATCCTTTAGTATTCCAGCACACCTTCATAAACCATGACGGCGTCGCCGGTGAGAATGACCTCATGATCGGTGTAATTGACGATCAGGTCACCGCCCACCAACTTAACGGTGATATCCCGGCCTTTCTCCACATAGCCGTTCTCCGTAGCGGCGATTACGGCGGCGCAGGCGCCGGTCCCGCTGGCGACGGTCTCGCCGTTGCCCCGCTCGTAGATACGCATCCGCAGGGTGTCCTCGTTGACGATGCGGACAAACTCAGTGTTGATGCGCTCGGGGAAGTAGGGAGCGTGCTCAAACTTGGGCCCGATGGCTTCCAGGTCCAGGGAGGAGGGGTCGTCGCAGAAGACCACGCAGTGGGGATTGCCGATGCTGGTGCAGGTGATATGGTAGGTGTTGTCGGCGATCTCTACCGGGCGGTTGATGATGGTGCTGCCGGGGAGGGTGGTGGGCAGACTGCTGGTAAGCAGGTCCGCCTTGCCCATGCCCACGCTGATGGTGTTGGCTACGCCGTTGCGGGTGTAGATCAGCAGGCTCTTGAGCCCTCCGGCGGTTTCGATGGACATATATTCCTTCTTGATGATGCCCTTGTCGTAGAGGTATTTGCCCACGCAGCGGATGGCGTTGCCGGCCATCTTGCCCTCGCTGCCGTCCCGGTTGAACATCCGCATTTTGGCATCGGCCACGTCGGAATTCTCAATGAGGACGATACCGTAGCCGCCGATGCCGTAGTGACGGTCGCAGACGCTGATGCACAGGGAGCCGGGGCTGGAGATCAGGCCCTCCCGGTTGTCGAAGAAGATATAGTCGTTGCCGCAGCCCTGCATCTTGGCGAAGGGGATGTGCTGGCGCTCCTTGCGCATCCGGTTCAGATCCACCAGCTCGGTGTTGCTCAGGTGGAAGCGGCTGGCCATCATGTCCGCCATGGCGTTGGCGGTGTCCAGGGCGGTGATGCAGGCCACATTGTGGCGCACAGCCTCCCGGTGGAGTTCGATATAGGCGTGAATGGTGTCGTCGTAGAGGGCGCCGGTGTAGATGATGAGACCGATCTTGCCCTCCTCCATCAGCTGGTAGGCCAGGGAGCCGGGAACGATGTCGCCGATCTCGTGGGCCTCAATGCCAAGGCTGCGGATCACCTGGGCGGTGTCGGCGGTGGCATAGAGAGGCATCCGCAAATCGTCGAACTTCTTCGCCAGACCCACAACCTCTGTCAGCTCGTGGTTCTCTACACTGATAAGCACGCCCTTCCCGGCATAGTGACGGTATCCGGCGGCGGCCAAGCCCTTGAACATGGCCTCGCTGAAGGTACGGCCCAGGCCCAGGACCTCGCCGGTGGACTTCATCTCGGGGCCCAGGAGGGAGTTGGCGTCGGTGAGCTTCTCAAAGGAGAAGACGGGGACTTTGACGGCGTAATAGGGCGGGATCTTCCACAGGCCCGTGGCGTAGCCCAGCTCCTTCAGGGTGGCCCCCATCATGATCCGGGTGGCCAGATCCACCATGGGGATCCCGGTGACCTTGCTCAGGTAGGGAACGGTACGGGAGGCTCTGGGATTGACCTCGATGACGAAGAGCTGACCGCGATAGATGAGATACTGGATATTGACTAAACCCTTGGTGCCCAAGGCCAGGGCCAGCTTCTCCGAGCACTCCACCACCACCTGCATCATCTTGTCGGTGAGGCTGTAGGGGGGATAGACGGCGATGGAGTCGCCGCTGTGGACCCCGGCCCGCTCGATATGCTCCATGATACCGGGCATGAGCACGTCCACGCCGTCAGAGATAACATCCACTTCCAGCTCTGTGCCGGGCATATACTTGTCCACCAGCACGTCATTCTTCATGCCGCCGGAGAGGATGATGTTCATATATTTTTCCACGTCGCTGCGGTCGTGGGCAATGACCATGTTCTGCCCGCCGATGACGTAGGAGGGACGCAGGAGCACAGGATAGCCCAGCTCGTCGGAGGCTTCCAGGGCTTCGGGCAGGGAAGTGATGCTGCGGCCCTTGGGACGGCTGATGTTCAGGGTTTCCAGGAGGGCGTCGAAGCGGCCTCGGTCCTCGGCGGTGTCGATGCCGTCGGCGGAGGTGCCCAGGATGGGGATGCCCTGCTTGTCCAGGTACTCCGTCAGGGAGATGGCGGTCTGTCCGCCGAAGGCCACCACCACGCCCACGGGTTTCTCTACGGCGATGACCCCCATCACATCTTCAGGGGAGAGGGGCTCGAAGTAGAGGCGGTCGGCGGTGTCGTAGTCGGTGGAGACGGTTTCGGGGTTGTTGTTGATGATGACCACGTCATAACCCATGGCCTTCAGAGTCTGGACACAGTGGACGGAGCTGTAGTCAAACTCGATGCCCTGGCCGATGCGGATGGGGCCGGAGCCGAGAACGATGACGGTTTCTCGTCCGCTGCGGGGGAAGGTGCGGGCGTCGCAGAGCTCGTCGTAGGCGGCGTAGAAATACGGGGTCTGGGCCTGGAACTCGGCGGCGCAGGTGTCCACCATCTTGTAGCTGGGGTCCCGGTGGGGGAGGGAGGCGACAGTGGTGTTTGCCAGCTTTGCCAGCACATGGTCCGGGTAGCCGTACTTTTTGCCCTGGAGGTAAGATGCCTCGCTGATGCCCTGGGCCAGAGAGGCTTCAAAGCGGACCAGATTGTTGATCTTATGGATGAACCACTTGTCCACCCGGGTGATGGCGTGGATGTCGTCCACGGAAACGCCCTGCTCCAGGGCTTCAAAGATCGTGAAGAGCCGCAGGTCGTCCATAGAGGCCAGACGTTCCTGGAGGGGTTTGCCGGACGTGTCCTTCCGGCGCAGGCTGTCCTGCTTGATTTCCGCGCCCCGGACGGCCTTCATCAAAGCGGCTTCAAAGCTGTGCTCGATGGACATAACTTCGCCGGTGGCCTTCATCTGGGAGCCCAGCTTCCGGCTGACGCCGTGGAACTTGTCAAAGGGCCACTTGGGGAACTTGACCACCACATAGTCCAGGGCGGGCTCGAAGCAGGCGTAAGTCTCCCCGGTGACGTCGTTTTTGATCTCGTCCAGGCTGTAGCCCAGGGCGATCTTGGCGGTGACTTTGGCGATGGGATAGCCGGAGGCCTTGGAGGCCAGGGCGGAGGAACGGGAGACCCGGGGGTTGACCTCAATCACCGCATACTCAAAGCTGTCAGGATTCAGGGCGAATTGGCAGTTGCAGCCTCCCTCAATGCCTAGTTCCTCGATGATTTTCAAGGCGGCAGAGCGGAGCATCTGATATTCCGGGTCCGCCAGGGTCAGGGCGGGGGCCACCACGATGCTGTCACCGGTGTGAATGCCCACGGGGTCGAAGTTCTCCATGGAGCAGATGGTGATGGCGGTGCCCTTGTGGTCCCGCATGACCTCGAACTCGATTTCTTTCCAGCCGAAGATATATTTTTCGATGAGGACCTGGGTGATGGGAGAGTAATCCAGACCCACGGAGCCCACTTCCCGCAGCTCCGCCTCGTTGTAGGCCACGCCGCCGCCGCCGCCGCCCAGGGTGAAGGCAGGCCGGACAATGACGGGATAGCCGATGCGCTCGGCAATGGTCACGGCGGTCTCAATGTCGTTGGCCGTGTCGGAGGGAATGGTGGGCTGGCCGATGCGCTCCATGGTATCCTTAAAAATCTGGCGGTCCTCGGCCTTGTCGATGGCGTCGGCGTTGGTGCCGATGAGGCGGACGTTGTTGGCCTTCAAGAAGCCTTCGTGGGCCAGCTCCATGGCGATGGTCAGGCCCGTCTGTCCGCCGAGACCGGCCAGGAGGCTGTCGGGATGGGTCTCCTGGATGATGCGCTTGACAGTCTGGGTGGTCAAGGGTTCCAGGTAGACAGCGTCGGCCATGGCGCTGTCGGTCATGATGGTAGCGGGGTTGGAGTTGATGAGGACGGTCTCCACGCCCTCCTGCTGGAGCACCCGGCAGGCCTGGGTCCCGGCGTAGTCGAACTCAGCGGCCTGGCCGATGACGATGGGACCGGAGCCGATCACCAGCACTTTTTTAATGGATGTATCCTTTGGCATTATCGTCCCTCCTTCATCATATCGGTAAAGCGGTCAAAAGCGTTTAGGCAGTCCAGAGGCCCGCCGTGGGCTTCAGGGTGGAATTGCAAAGAGAAGGCCTGGTAGGCGGGGTAGTCTACGCCCTCGCAGCTGCCGTCGTTGACGTTGGCGAAACGCAGCACCCCTTCCGTGGCGGAGAGGGAATCCTTATCCACTGCATAGCCGTGGTTCTGACTGGTGATGGACACTTCCTTGGTCTGAAGGTCTATGACGGGCTGGTTGGCTCCCCGGTGGCCGAACTTCATCTTTACGGTTTTGGCCCCGGCGGCTAAGGCCATCATCTGGTGTCCCAGGCAGATGCCGAACATGGGCAGCTTGCCGAAGAATTTTTGGATCTGCTGAATGCAGAAGGGATTGTCGGCGGGGTTCCCGGGGCCATTGGAGAGCATGATGCCCTGATGTCCGGCGGAGAGGACCGTCTCAGCGGGGGTATTGTGGGGATAGACCGTCACCTGACAGCCCCGGGCCAGCAGGGAGGCAGCGATGCTCTCCTTGGCGCCGTAGTCCATGAGGGCCACGGAGAACAGGGTCTCGCCCTCAGGGATGCGGACCTCTGGCTGCTGGACGCTGGTGTTTTCCACGGACTGCTGGATGCGGAAGGCTTTCAGGGCCTCCAGGTCCGGCTTGTCCGTCTCGGTGGTGATGACGGCGTTCATGACGCCCTTGTCCCGCAGCTGTTGGGTGAGCATACGGGTGTCCAGTCCAGCGATGCCCACTACGCCCTGTTCCCTCAAGAAGGCATCCACCGACAGGTCACAGCGGAAGTTGGAGGGCGCTTCGCAGTACTCCCGGACCACCACGCCGCCCATCTGTACCTTTGGGCTCTCGCTGTCTGCCCGGCAGATGCCATAGTTCCCGAACTGGGGGAAGGTGTAGACCACCAACTGGCCGTAATAGCTGGGGTCCGTCAAACTCTCCACGCAGCCGGTCATGCCTGTGGTAAAGACCAGCTCCCCCATGGCGGTTCCGGCGGCGCCGAAGTTCTGCCCCTCCAGGACCTGGCCGTTTTCCAAATAGAGATATGCTTTCTTCATCATGTCCCTCCATCCGTCAAGGATCGGGTCGAGCACTTCGACCCTGCTCTCGCAAAGCATTCAAATTCTAACACTAAAGTATACCGGAAAAGCTGTCCCCCGTCAATGCGCTTTCCAGAAAAAGGGCAGAAAAGGGGGCGGGTATTTTTTCGCTCTCTTTGTAAATAATCACGAAACGGGGGAATATTCATAAAAATAATGAATATTTATACATTCATGCAAACCGTTCCGCAAAAAACCGGAAGAAGGCCGAAGCCTCCTCCCGGCAGGGATGTGCTCAATAGAGCACCATGTATTTTGAGATCTCCCAGCTGGAGACACGAGTGCAGTATTCTTCCCATTCCTTTTTCTTCCCAGCGATATACTGGGTAAGGATGTGGGGGGCCAAAACCTGAGAGATGATAGGGTCTGCCTGGAGATCATCCAGGGCGTGCTCCAGGGAGTTGGGCAGGTCTTCGATGCCCTGGGCGGCCCGGGCGGCGGGATCCATGTCGAAAATATTTTCTGTGATCTCGTCCGGCGGGGTCATGCCCTTTTCGATGCCGTCCAGTCCAGCGGCCAGACACACAGCCAACGCCAGATAGGGATTGCAGGAGGGATCGGGGTTGCGCAGCTCCACGCGGGTGCTGTTGCCCCGGGCGGCAGGGATACGGACCAGGGCCGAGCGATTGGAGGCGGACCAAGCCAGATAGCAGGGGGCCTCGTAGCCGGGGACCAGACGCTTATAGGAGTTCACCAGGGGGTTGGTGATGGCAGTCATGCCCTTCACATGGGCCAGAAGCCCGGCGATGAAGCTGTACGCCTCCTTGGACAGGCCGCGGGGTCCGTTGGGATCATAGAAAACGTTTTTGCCGTCCTTGAAGAGGGACATATTGATGTGCATCCCGTTGCCGGCGGTGCCGTAGATGGGCTTGGGCATAAAAGTAGCGTGGAAGCCGTTGGCATAGGCAATTTTTTTGACGGTCTGTTTGAAAGTGATGATATTGTCGGCGGCTGTGAGGGCGTCGGCGTATTTGAAATCGATCTCATGCTGGCCGGCGGCGCACTCGTGGTGGGAGGCTTCGATCTCGAAGCCTAGCTTTTCCAGGGCCAGACAGACTTCCCGACGGATCTGGTCCCCGTGGTCGATGGGACCTAGGTCGAAGTAACCGGCTTCATCACCGGTCTTGGTGGTAGGACGGCCGTTCTGGTCCAGTTCGAAGAGGAAGAACTCACACTCAGGACCAACATTGAAGGAATAACCCATGGCAGCGGCCTTCTCCAAGACGCGCTTGAGGGCGCCTCTGGGGTCACCGATGAAGGGGGTGCCGTCGGGATTGCACACGTCGCAGATCAGCCGGGCCACCTTGCCCTGCTGCTCGTACCAGGAAAGGATGGTAAAGGTGTCGAAATCAGGATACAGGTACTGATCGGACTCATGGATGCGGGTGAAGCCCTCAATGGAGCTGCCATCAATGGAAATCTGATTGTTCAGGGCCTTTCCGATCTGAGAGGGGGTGATGGCTACGTTTTTGCCCTGGCCAAAGATATCGGTAAACTGCATACGGATGAAGTCAACGCCTTCCTCCTCAACCATGCGGATAATGTCTTCTTTCGTATATTTGCTCATGGGCCTGCTCCTTTCGCGTCGAACGCATCGAATAGGGGAAGCGGCTTCCGGTTTTGGATGATCTTACCCCTAATAGAGAAAGTATAATGGTTCCAGGGGGAACTGTCAAGGCAAAGTGAGAAAAAGTCCATATTCAAGTTGAAAGTGTGCTCTCTCCTATGGTAAAATCAAGGGACATGTTGATCCTTTTGTACCCTTTGCACAGAGCACTTTTATAAATATGGAAAACAAAGTGGAAGCACCCCATTGCAAAATCTTCGGTTTTATGGGAAAATAGGATATCATACAGTAGTACAGGGGGCGGCTCCCCAAGCAAGATAGACAGATGTCAGAAAGGGAATGATCGTTATGAAAAAGCTGGAGCAGATGTACGAGGGTAAGGCAAAGAAGGTTTTTCGCACCGATGACCCGGAGCGGTTTATCGTAGAGTATAAAGACGACGCCACTGCCTTCAACGGCCAGAAGAAGGGTACCATCCTGGGTAAGGGCGGCATCAACAACCGCATGACCAATATGCTCATGCAGATGCTGGAGAAGCAGGGCGTCCCCACCCACTTTGTGGAAGAGCTCAGTGAGCGGGAGACCGTGGTGAAGAAGGTCACCATCGTGCCCCTGGAGGTCATCGTGCGCAACATCTCCGCCGGCAGCTTCGCCCAGCGTTACGGCGTAGAGGAGGGCATCGTCTTTGATGAGCCCACCATCGAGTTCTCCTACAAGAACGATGACCTGGGCGACCCCCTCATGAACCAGTATCACGCGCTGGCTTTGAAGCTGGCCACCAAGGAGGAGATCGAGACCATCAAGACCATGGCGCTGAAAGTCAACGCGGCCTTGAAGGAGTTCTTCCTCACCGTTGGGATCAAGCTGGTGGACTTCAAGCTGGAGTTCGGCCGTACCAGTGATGGCACCGTCATTCTGGCCGACGAGATCTCTCCTGACACCTGCCGTCTCTGGGATCAGGAGACCAACGAGAAACTGGATAAGGACCGCTTCCGCCGGGACTTGGGCAATGTGGAGGACGCTTATCAGGAGGTCATGCGCCGCCTGATGGGGGAGTGATCCCTGCGCGGGGGCCGCAGGCCCCGGAACGAAAAAGGAGGAAAGACTGAATGTGCGGTATCGTCGGCTTTACCGGAAGCCAGAAAGCGGCCCCGCTGCTGCTGGATGGGCTGAAGAAGCTGGAATACAGAGGATATGACTCCGCCGGCATCGCCACACTGGGCGAGGATGGCATCCATATGGAGAAAGCCGCTGGCAAGATCAAAAACCTGGACGGGAAGATCCAGGGCGGAGAGACCCTTCCGGGACTCTCCGGCGTGGGGCACACCCGCTGGGCGACCCATGGGGCACCCACAGATGTGAATGCCCATCCCCACCTGAGCAACGACGGCAAATTTGCCCTGGTCCACAATGGCATCGTAGAAAACTATGTGGCCTTGCGGGAAGAGCTTATGGCCAAGGGGTTTCAGTTCAAGAGTGAGACGGACACCGAGGTGGTCGTCAACCTTCTGGAGCTGTATTATGATGGGGACATGAAGGACGCTGTGCTGAAGACAGTGGCCCGGCTGGAAGGGGCGTATGCCCTGGGCGTTTTGTGCCGGGAAGAGCGGGGACGGGTTATCACCGCCCGCCAAGCGGCCCCCATCATCCTGGGCGTTGGGAAGGGGGAGAACTACTTCGCCTCCGATGTCACCGCCTTGGTGGCACACACCAAGGACGTGATTTACCTGGACGACGGAGAGATTGCGGACCTTACTCCCGACGGGATCACCATCTATGATACGAGCGGGAAGGTATTGGAAAAGACCGTGGAGCGTGTTACGTGGGATGTAGCCGCAGCGGAGAAGGGGGGCTATGAGCACTTCATGCTCAAAGAGATCATGGAACAGCCCGCAGCTCTGCGCTCTACCATCGAGCCCCGCATCCAGAACGGAGAGATTGTCTTGGATCAATTCTCTTTGACGGACGCGGACTTGAAAAAGATCAACAAGATCATGATTACCGCCTGCGGCTCGGCGTTTTATGCCGGCAGTGTGGGGAAGTACGTCATCGAAGAGTTGTGCCGCATCCCGGTGGAGGCGGATTTGGCCTCAGAGCTGCGCTACCGCAACCCTCTGGTGGATGAGCACACTCTGCTGGTGGTGGTCTCCCAGTCCGGGGAGACGGCGGATACTATCGCCGCCATGAAGGAGTGCAAGGCTCGGGGAGCAAGGGTGCTGGCCATCGTCAATGTGGTGGGTTCTACCATTGCGCGGCTGGCAGACGATGTGATTTACACCTGGGCCGGGCCGGAAATCGCGGTGGCTACGACCAAGGGGTATACCACCCAGGTGGCCGTGATGGATATGCTTGCGGTCTACATGGCCCGCCGTTTGGGCCGTTTGGAAGATGCGGTATATCACCAGATGGTAGAGGAACTGCTGCGTCTGCCGGAACTGGTCCAGCGGTCCATTGAGATCAACCCCGCCCTGCAGTCTCTGGCTGAGAAGTATCACAGCCACAATGATATTTTCTTCATCGGCCGCAACCTGGACTATGCTGCCTGCCTGGAGGGCTCCTTAAAACTCAAAGAGATTTCTTATCTTCACTCGGAGGCCTACGCCGCCGGGGAGCTGAAGCACGGCACCATCGCCCTCATCGAGCGGGACCGCCCGGTGATCGCCCTGGCCTGCTGTGAGGTTCTCTTGGACAAGATGCTCAGCAACATCCAGGAGGTCAAGGCCCGGGGGGCAGAAGTTCTGGCGGTGGTGCTGGAAGGGGAGGAAAAGATCGTTCACGAGGCGGACGATGTGATCCTTATCCCTAAGACCCATCCGCTGCTCAACAGCGTGGCGGAGGTGGTGCCCTTGCAGCTCTTCGCTTACTACATGGCAAAATCCAACGGCTGTGACATTGACAAGCCCAAAAACTTGGCAAAATCGGTCACAGTGGAATAAATACGAAAACGTTCCGCGAGAAGGAGGAAGTAACCCATGCGCAATTACGCAGAAGAAACCGAAAAACGAGTACAGTTCATCCGTCAGGCCCTGTCGGAGGCCCACGCCGACGGCATCCTCTTCGGCAACAGCGGCGGGAAGGACTCTGCCCTGGTGGGAATCCTGTGCAAGATGGCCTGTGAGAACACAGAGGGCATTATTATGCCCTGCTCCTCCAAGCGGAATTTCACCATCGATAGGGACGACGGGATGGAGGTTGCGGATCAGTTCCAGATCAAGACCCGGCTGGTGGACCTGACGGCGCAAAAGGAGCTGCTGATGCAGACCCTCTCCGGCGTGGCAGAGCTCAACGATGCCGCCATCGGGAACCTTGCACCCCGTCTGCGCATGATTACCCTCTATGCGGTGGCGGCCAGCGAGAATCGTTTGGTAGCCGGGACCGGAAACGCCAGTGAATTTTACATGGGCTACTTTACCAAGTGGGGTGACGGCGCCTATGACCTGAATCCCATCGCAGACCTGACGGCCACGGAGGTCTTTGAGTTTTTGCGGTACCTGAAGGCTCCGGAGTCGATCATCACCAAAGCCCCCTCTGCGGGCCTGTTTGAGGGCCAGACCGATGAGGATGACATGGGGGTCACCTATGCCGCCATCGATCAATACATCCGGACCGGAGAGGCCAATGAGCAGGACAAAGACATCATCGACCGCTACCACAGCCGCAGTGAGCATAAGCGGCGGCAGGCCAAGCGGTATGGGGATTGACAGAGAGATCCTGTGTGAATACAGAAACGGCAAAGGAAGTGATTTCCTTTGCCGTTTCGCATTCTGGGGAATGGTTAAACTTGAGAGATATTAGAGGGTCCAATCCGCCTGATTGGTATGCAGGAGTTCATGAGATTTATAGGACAAGGGTTTATCTAAATACTCTTTGTATAGAGCCTTGATCTCTGGGTTTTCATGGGAGAAACGGATTTCATTGGCCGCATCCAGGGCGTAGAGCCGTTCGGCACGCTCAGTCGTCAGGTTGACTCCGTCGTGGATGGGCTGTCCGCCGCCGCCGGAGCAGCCGCCAGGACAGGCCATGACTTCGATGAAATCATATTCCGCCTGACCGGATTGAACTGCTTCCATCAAAGCCCGGGCGCTGGAGAGCCCAGACACCACAGCCAAACGGACAGTTGTCCCTTGAATGGTAAAGGAGGCTTCCTTCCAGGGTTTTTGTCCCCGGACTTCCTGGAAGGCATCGGGAGGCGGATTCTCTCCTGTGATCTGCCAATAGGCTGTCCGCAGAGCGGCTTCCATCACGCCGCCGGTGACGCCGAAGATGACGCCGGCACCAGAACTGGCACCCAGAGGATGGTCAAAGTCCTCCTCCGGCAGGGAAGCGACATTGATATGACAGGCCCGAATCATCCGGCCCAGTTCCCGGGCAGTGAGGACCACGTCTACATCTTTTTCCGATGCATTGTTGACTTCTGGGACATCTGCTTCATACTTTTTTGCGATGCAGGGCATGACGGAGACACAGAAAATATCCTCCGGATTTTTGCCCAGAAGTTTGGCGTAATAGCTCTTGGCAATCGCCCCAAACATCTGCTGGGGGCTCTTGGCACTGGAGAGATGGGGGACTAGATGGGGGAACTCTGTACGCAGGAAGCGCACCCACCCAGGACAGCAGGATGTAAACTGCGGCAGAATGGACTCCTCTGGGTGGGTCAGCCGCTCCACGAACTCGCTGCTCTCCTCCATGATGGTCAGGTCTGCGGCGAAGGTGGTGTCAAGGACGTGCTTCACTCCTAACGCCCGGACGGCGGCGGCCATACGCTTTTCCGTGGCCAGCTCAGGACTCAGATCCAGCATTTCACCCCAAGCGCCGCGCACGGCGGGAGCGATCTGAAAGACTACTTCCTTTTCTGGGTCCATCAGGGCATCAAAGACCTTTTCCGTGTCATCCCGCTCCCGCAGAGCACCTACGGGACAGTGTGCCACACACTGACCGCAGAAAGCACAGTTAGCCTCATTCATCTTTGGACCACCGTGGACCCGGAGAGTGGTATGGGCGCCAGAACCGGTGACTTCCCAGACACCCAGAGACTGGACACGGTCACAGACACTGACACAGCGCAGACACTTGATGCACTTGGAACTGTCCCGCAGGATAGGCAGGGAATTGTCCCAGGGACGCTCCTGGGCATCCAGTTCATAGGGGACAGATTGGATGTTCATGTCCTTAGACAGCTTTTGAAGGGAGCAGTTGCCGCTGCGCACACAGGTAACACAGTGGTCTACGTGCTGGGATAGGATGAGCTCCACATTGGTCTTGCGGGCGATCCGGACCCGGGGTGTATTGGTATGGACGACCATGTCGTTCTCTACCAACGTGTTGCAGGCAGTGGCCAATTTGTTGACGCCCTCCACCTCCACAGCGCAGACGCGGCAGGCGCCCACTTCGTTGATGTCCCGAAGGTAGCAGAGGGTCGGGATGTGAATGTCTGCCTGTTTGGCGGCGTCCAGGATGGTGGTGCCCTCCGGGACAGTGACGCTTCTCTTGTCGATGGTCAAGGTTACCATTTTGCAGACCTCCCTCCTTTGAATCCAGCGTGGCCATAGTGGTCACAGCGCAGGCAGCGGCTGCACTCCTGGTGCATCTCCTGCTCAGACATACTGTTTTCCATCAGCTCAAAGTCGTTTTTCCGCCAGCTGGCTTCACGTTCGGTCAAATCGACACGGCCTGTAGCCCCCTGCAGACGGAAGGGGGCAGGGGGGACCTCCAGGTTTGCGGAGATATCTGTGTGACAGCCCAAATACTCATCGATGCTGGCTGCGGCGACTTTACCGGCGGCAACCGCCAAAATCACCGTGGCAGGACCGGAAACGCAGTCGCCGCCGGAGAACACGCCCTCCAGTTCGGGGATGCTGCCGTCATCGGCAGTGATGAGGTTGTCCCGGTTGGTGGGCATACCAGAGGCGGCAAAGGACTTGGAATCCACCACCTGCCCCACGGCCACAAGGACTACGTCACAGGGGATGAGCTCCTCTGGCTGGTTGGCGTCTCGGGGGGCGGGACGTCCGCCGCGGACTTCGCCGATGACCTGGGGCTGGACCACCAGACCCGTCACACGGCCATACTCGTCGGCAGTGATGCGCACAGGCGCTTTCAGGGGCAGGATTTCGCAGCCCTCTGCCATAGCGCCTGCAATTTCCTCTTCCAGGGCAGTCATGTCGGAGACGCGACGGCGGTAGACACACTTGACGGACTTGGCTCCCAGACGCACCGAAATCCGGGTGGCGTCCATGGCCACGTTGCCGCCGCCCACGACCACTACGTTCATGCCGGTGAAGTCGGGCTTCACATCCCGGACGGAGTGGTCCAGCAGCTGAATGGCGGAGATGACGCCGGCGGAATCCTCACCGGGGATGCCCAGCTTCTTGTGCATGGTGGCGCCGATGGCAACATACACGCTGTCGTAATCCCGGCGCAGTTCCTCCATGGTCACATCCACACCCACACAGCATTCCAGCTTCACTTCCACGCCTGTGGAGAGGATGCAGTCGATATCCCGGTTCAGATAGGCTGCGGGGAGACGGTACAGGGGGATGCCATAGCAGAGCATCCCGCCCAGTTCGGCCTTCTTTTCAAAGACGGTAACCTTATGTCCCATCAAGGACAGGAAGTAAGCGGCGGTGAGGCCGGAGGGACCACCGCCGACGATGGCAACGTGCTTGCCGGTAGCCGGTGCGCAGGGAGGTGCGGGTACATCCCCGGAGTTGTCCACGGCGAAACGCTTGATGCCGCGGATATTCAGGGGGGCGTCCACAATGGAGCGGCGGCAGTGGGTCTCGCAGGGATGCTCACAGACCAGTGCGCAGACGGAGGGGAAGGGGTTGTCTTTGCGGATGAGGCGAATGGCGTCATCATACCGTCCTTCTCCTACCAAAGAGATGTAGCCAGGGGCGTCCACGTGAGCGGGACACAGCTCCACGCAGGGGACGCTCTTGAAGTTTGCGGTACAGCTGCCTTGGGCCACATGGGCCAGATAATCGTCCCGGAAGGCGACATAGCCGTCCAGGACCATCTGGGCAGCTTCAAAGCCGATGGCGCAGTCCGCGCTGTCCACGATGGACTGGGCGGAGCGCAGGATGGTTTCCAGGTCCTCTTCACTGCCGTCGCCGTCCAGCAGACGGTCCAACAAATCAGACAGGCGGTCCAAGCCGATCCGGCAGGGCACGCATTTCCCGCAGCTTTGGGCCAAGCAGAGTTTCAAGAACGCGCTGGTCAGTTCTACGGGGCAGTTTCCGCAGGGGGCGGCAGAGATGCGCCGCTCCATATCCGCGTACAGGTCGTCAATGGTCCGTTGGGAATTTTCCCAAGGGGTGATACTCAACCTGCTCAAATTGATCCTCTCCCTTCTCTGTTGTGCGGCGCGAATGGAGCATCTGCGCCGCACATTCTCATTTCAAATTGTCAGTACAGTCTTATAAAACAGATAAAAACGAAACAGGGCTGTTTCTTTATCCATTTTATATAATAAAGGAAATTAAGAAAAAAAGCAAGATAAAATTCGAAAAAGTTGGAGAAAGTGCAAAAGAAGTCCCCGAGGAGCTCCCTGTAATTTTGTGTGTTTTTACGTTTCATGGTCGTTTTTTTGTAAGCAATGAGGGGGGACTACACGGATTGTATGGAATATATATTTGTTGGAAGGTATCATTATGAAAGAAAATACAAAAAAGTGGCCGACACTGAAAAGGTCGGCCACTTTGCATATGCTGCATGAATGGCGGTGTTCTCTCGGCTTACTGAAGATCGGAAATGTCCTGATAGCCAGAGAGATCAGGGAAGGTGATGGTGACTTTATCGCCGAAGGCATTGATGATCATGTCCATCGTCATATCCATATCCATGGACATGGTCATATTGTTCTGCGCATCCTCATGGACGGAGTAGTTCATGCCCAGCTGCATGGCAGCGGTCATGCTTTTGAGATGCTGATCGGGGCCGACGGTGTAAGTATAGCTGCACTTGCCCAGGTCGATCTTCATGTCCATATCCATACCCAGGGAGTCCAAATCCATGGAACCTGTGACCAGTTCCATTACGCCGTTAAGCATCTGCCCAAAGGAGTCATTAGCGTCAGGGTGTACACAGTGTCCTGGCCAGAGGAAGCGGTGGTGATGCTGTCAATGAAGGGGAGCATAGAGGCGATTTGATTGCTGGAAACGCTCATCAGGTCTTCGTAAGAGCCCAAGACTTCCTCCAGATCGCTGGCGATGTTCATTTTGAAGGCGGTGTCATCTGCCTTGGTGTACATCCAGCCGTCCTTGAGATACATATTCATGGCTACGGTTTCGCCGTCGGCGGTACCCTTTAGATCCATGGCCATTTGAGGGGCGTTGTCCAGGATCATCTGGATCCGACCGGAGAGGGTGATGGGGATTGTTTCCGTATCGTTGAGAGGCGTGCCGCCAAGAACGCCCTTGGTGCTGACACTGGCGTCCACCTTGGCGTTGAGGTTGACATCCAGGTTGTTCCCCATATCCTTTGTGGCGGACAACATCTCTCGATAGGTCTCCGTCTTTTCGGTAATGGGCTGTGCGGCTTTGGCGTCGATGGCACCGCTCTTGATGAGGCTGTCCAGCAGGTAGGTGCTGCCATCCTTCAAGTCGCAGGACAGGCCCTGATAGGTGACCGCAGCCAAGTCGTCCCGCAGGAAGGTTTCGGAGAGCATGGAGGTATCGAAGAGGCCCATTTCTGTGGCGAATGCATCGATCTCGGCATATTTGAAGTCGGTTCCATCCTCATAGCCCAGGGCCCGGAGCAGGAAGGCCAGGTAGTTCTGGGCAGTACAGGCTTTGGATGCGCTGAAGGTGGTGTCAGAGGTGCCCTTGGTGATACCGTTGCTGTAGAGCCAGGCTACATAGGGAGAGGCAAAGTCACCCACATCGGTGAAGGGGTGCTTGATCTCACCGGAGGCATAGGCATCAGCAGCTTCCTCCTCTGCGCCGTAGAGCCGCACCAGCATGATAGCCGCCTCGGAGCGGGTGGGAGCGCGGTCCAGCTCAAAGCCTTTGTCGGTGCCTCGGAACATCCCGATGGCAGACAGCTCCTCTGCTGCGGATTGGAAGCTGGCGGCGGATGCGGGAACGCACAGCATGGAGCAGAGCAGCATGGCGGAGAGGAACACGGTCAGAAAACGTTTCATTGGGTCAGATCTCCTTTCTGGTTGGAAGTTTACGGGGATGCTGTTTTCATGATATACCCAGGAAAGGGGGATGTCAAGGCTCTCTGACATATTTTGTCCCTATGGCCGGACTTTGGCCCATAGGGGACTATCCAGAATGGCTTCCCAAAGGGCCCCAGAGAACAGCGGCTGCAAGAACATCATGACCAAAAAAACCAGGAGAAAGACGGCGGGTAGTTCCCACCGGGGCGAAGGGGGCGTGGGGTTATCTTTCCATCCCCGAAAGAGTTTTCGGGCCAGGAGAAAGCCCAGGACAGCACCCAAGGTGTTGACGATCAGGTCATCTATGTCCGTACAGCGGAAGGAAAAGAGCTGTAAGAGTTCAATGGTCAAAGAGGTCCCAAAGCTCAGCAGGAAGGTCCGCTTCCAGCTGCGAAATCCCGGCCAGAGGAGGGGAAGGAAGAAGCCTAGCGGGAGGAAGAGCAGGAGATTCAGGAACGTATTTTTCAAATAACTCCCGGGACTGTTGAGGATGTCAACAAAGGGGATGCAGTTCACAACGGGGTCCAGGTTCCAGTGGTACACTGAGGGGACCCCGGTGATGGAGACCATAACCGCAAGGTACAGAGCGAAGAGGACCAGCAGCGGAGTCCGCCGCCAGCTCAACTGTCGGGCTTCCAGGAGGAGCAGGGCAGGCAGGAGAAAGACCGCGATGGAGAGCAGGTCG
This sequence comes from Ruminiclostridium sp., assembly GCA_022792035.1. Classification (GTDB taxonomy): domain Bacteria; phylum Bacillota; class Clostridia; order Oscillospirales; family Oscillospiraceae; genus Evtepia. The sequence continues at coordinate 29,419 of JAAWAE010000100.1, forward strand.
ATGCCGAGAGAGAAGATATAAAACATAGAGATCCCTCCAGTTTTCAAATCGTTTCTCTCATTATAGCAGAGAAACGATGAAGAAAAAACAAGGGATCTCATTAAGAATTGATGAAGAATTGATGAAGAATACTGAAATGCGGGGATATCCTTATGCGGTGGCTTTCTCCGCGAAAAGCCGCCGCAGACGGAAGAGGGAGAACATCACCAAAAAAACGGCGACGGCCAGGGCCACAAAGGGGAGGAAGGCGGTGATTCCCCCAATCCCGTCGAGGTTGAGTGCGTTGGTGCTGAAGAGTTCCGAGTATATGATGCAGAAGGTGCCGATGATGGTATAGACGGCCCGCAGCTTCAAGATGCGCTGATCGAGGGTATCCCACTCCGGCTGATGGGCCGCTGCCAGAGCGGCCATGTCTGTGAGGAACTGGAAATTAAAATAGAGGTTGGCTGCTATGACCAAAAGGTCCAGGAAGAGGAATTTCCCGTCAAGGCTTAAGCCCGCCCAGGACAGCGCCCAAGCCAATATCGACCAGACCGCCAGGAAGATCGCCAGGGGACGGAGCAGCGCCAGGTCCCGCCGCTCCTTGGAGAGCTGTTGAATGGCGGATAGGAGCAGGAGATAACCCACAAAGGAGGGCAGGATGCTGATCGATCCGAAGTAGATGTCAAGGCTCAGGAAGAAATACCCCCAGGCGGCGTTGGAGACGGCTTTGTAAAGGATTTGTCGTTCAGTCATAGGGACCTCCTTTCGGCAGAAGGGTCAGTTCTGCGGTTAGTTCATCGTCCAGGTACAGGTCAGCAGCGTAATAGCCGGGAAGGGAGAAGTCGCCGTAAAATTGTATTATATTTCCTCCTATAGAGAACGCCGAGGGCTGGTTTCCCGTCAGTGGAATGGATCTGGAGATAATGATACCTGGAGTCGCGTCACGACGACCGTCGAGCGTGGAGAGCTTTGGGCGTTGCTTTCCTTCCGCTATAGGACGGTACGAAATGTCGATCTTGGAATAGGTTTTCTTGCCAGCTTCCGTTCCGGTATAGATGACCTGTATATCTTCCGTACACACGGAGGTAAAGGTCCCGTAGGGCTGTGGGCAGAGCTGCGGGTAGGACTCTGTGCTCGAAAGGGTTCCCACATAAGCGGACGTTTGCACTTTTACCTGGAGGGTAAAATCCCCTTCCTTGGCTTCGTAAGCCCAGACGGGGACGTGCTCTTTGATCCCTTGATTATATGGGTACTGGGTTTCGATGACCTGAAATTCCCCTTGGGGCAGGACCACCCAGCGTACATCCAGTTTTTCCACCCGGAGGGGCTGAACAGCAAGAAGTTCATTGAATTCAGAGCTCAGCGCCACAGGATCAAAGGAATCTGACAGATGAACGCCCAGCAGACAAGTATAAGCGTCCTTCCCGTCTGGAAAGAAGTTAAAAACATCATAGCCTTCATTTCTGAGAACAATGCCGGGAAGCTGGAGACTGGTCCAGGACGTGGCATGGAAGCCTCCGCTTTCCTGATATTCCTCTGCCAGGGAATCTTGCTCTGAGAGCGGGGCGCAGATGGCCCGGAAGTCGGCCTTTCCAGTAAGCACAGCTTTGGCATAGCAGTCCACCGCCCCGTCGGGGGTACTGCAGCGGAGAGTTCGGGCTTTGGCCATGACGGCGGTGGTCTTCGTCTCATCAAAGGGAAAGACACGGGGATTCATGGCAATCTCCCCCCGTACCCCCACCAAAAGGGGGACCGTCAGTGCCAGGATCACGCAGACTGACACCAACCGCATCCCCGCCGGGTATTTTTTGAACCGTGCGATGGCTTGAATCCGGCGGCGGATGTTCTTAACCCCATTGGCCATGGAGGAGGTCCCGGAGAAGCGGGCATAGCGTTCATCGGCCATGTCCAGCAGGATGTGACCATACGCCCGCCGCTCCTCGCCCTCCAGACGCTCCAGCACCCGCTGATCGCAGAGGGATTCCATGTCGTTCTGGGCCAGATTGGCGCAGATCCAGAGCAGAGGATTGCACCAGTGGAGACAGCGCAGGAAGCAAATCAGAAGCCCCCAGGCGGCATCGTGGTATTTCAGGTGCATCAGCTCGTGGAGGAGGACTTTTTCGTCGGGTTCGGTCTCCGCCGGCAGGGCCAGGACAGGGCGGGACACACCGCAGATAAAGGCGGAGGTCAGGCCAGACACTCTGACCACAGGGCAGGCGCGCAGGCCGTACTGCTGGGCCGCTGCCTGCATGCGGGGGTCGGCTTCCGGGTGGGAACGCCGGAGGGCTAAGCGCAGACGCAGGTAGACGAAAAGATAGCGGAGCAGGAGAACCGCCACGCCGGTCACATAGATCACATACAGCCATTCTTCGACAGAGCCGGGCATGGTCAGAGAGGGGAGGGGCACCGGGGCGATGACCTGGGTCAAGGTCCCGTAGTGCCCGCTGAGGGTAGAGCGCAGGGCCTCCAGCAGGAGCGTCCAGTTTGCCAAGGCATACCGTCCCCCCAGGCCCGCTGGGACCAAAAGGACCAGGGCCAGGACACCCCAGACGGAGAATTGCCAGCGGGGGGAGAGTTTATCCCGGAACATCCCCTTCACCACCAGCAGCAGGACCGCGACGCCGGAGGCGGTCAAGGTCTGAAGCAGGAAGGACCATAGATTTGTCATGGGTTATACCTCCATTTCGTCCAGAAGCCGGCGCAGATCCTCCCTTTCTTTGGATGAGATGGGTTTTTCCCGCAGGAAGGCGGCCACCAGATCTCCGGTGGAGCCTTGGTATACCCGCTGAAGGAAAGTGTCCCGGGCTTGGGCTTGGCAGGCTGCCTTATCCATGGCGGCCTGATAGCGCCGGGGGTAGCCCTCTTTGTGAATGGTAACCAGTCCTTTGGCTTCCATACGGGTGAGATAGGTGAGGACGGTGTTGCGGCTCCAGCCCGTCTTTTCATACAGGGCTTTGGTCAGTTCACCCAAAGCTGCGCTGCCGCCGTCCCATAGGGCTTCGAGTACTAACCATTCTCGTTCGGATAGATTTACCATGATCATACCTCCTACATATGTCGTTATCCCACCTTATACTACAGCTGTAGAGGAGATTTGTCAAGAGGATATGAAGAAAACGAGAGATCATGAGCTTTCTCTGGACGCGGCCTGGAGGTTTATGGTATGATATAGCCCGAACCAGTTGAAAATCTAAGATCAAGGATGGAGAAGGACCATGTCAGCAGAACTGCGCACCATGAAATGTGAGGATTATGACCAGCTCTATGCTCTGTGGACACGCATCAAAGGCTTTGGCATCCGCAGCATCGACGATACCCGCGCCAATGTGGAGCGATTCCTGCGACGCAACCCCGCCACCAGTGTGGTGGCCGTGGCGGATGGAAAGGTGGTAGGCGGCATTCTCTGCGGTCACGACGGCCGGCAGGCCAGCTTTTACCACGTATGCGTAGACCCGGACTATCGCCGCCAGGGTATCGGAAAGCGTATGGTAGTCTTTGCTATGGAGGCTCTGCGGCAGGAGGAGATCAACAAGATCTCTCTGGTGGCATATAAGCGCAACGATATCGGCAACGTCTTCTGGAATACCATCGGATGGACCCGGCAGGTGGATATGCACTACTATGATTTCATCCTCAACCAGGAAAATATCACCGCTTTTATCAAAGAGGGGTAATTTATGCTTGACAAGGGGCTGTCATTCCTGGTAGAATAAACGACGGTCTAAAAAAGGGTGGTCCTCTGGAGCGCCGCGAAAAGCGGCAGAGTTTGCTTCACGAACATCTGTATAACAGGAGGAAAAAGACTATGGATCTCATGAAGAGCTTTATTGA
>JAAWAE010000101.1 GCA_022792035.1 Ruminiclostridium sp.
CCACGCCATCCACGCCCACCACAACGATGTGGAACCCCAGACGGTGATCGCCTGCCTGGTCCAGGCCGCCGACGCCATCTCCGCCGCCCGTCCCGGGGCCCGGCGGGAGAACCTGGAGAACTATATCAAACGTCTGGAGAAGCTGGAGGGGGTCACGTCCTCCTTCCACGGCGTAGAGAAGTCTTATGCCATCCAGGCCGGACGAGAGGTGCGCATCATCGTCAAGCCCGAGATGGTCAGCGAGGATGAGATGACCCTCCTGGCCCGGGACATCGCCAAGCAGATCGAGGACGAGCTGGAGTACCCGGGGCAGATCAAGGTGCATCTGCTGCGGGAGGTCAAGGTCGTGGAGTACGCCAAGTAAGTCCATTGCATGCCAATCCACGCTTAAAAAGACTTCTCCTTCTCCTGCTCATCGTGATCGTCACCATGGCGGCGGTGATGTGGCAGTCCAATCCCCTCCACCCCCTCAGACGGAACGATCTGCAGCTGGTAAAAGGGTCCATCGTCCGTGTGGACGCGGCTTCCAGAGAAGTCCGGTCCATTGAAGACCCCCAGCAGCTTCAGGCCTTGCAAGCGCAGGCCCGAACGGTCCGCCTGGTCTTGGCGGGGACCGCCCCTTCCTCCTATGATCTGGAGGACAACGTCATCTATTCCATCGTCTTAGACGGGATCGTGGATGGGAACTATCAGAATGTCCTGCATCTTACCCTAGACAGCCGGGGCTTTCTGTATACGTCCCACCTGCGCTACCATATGCTGCACGATGCAGACTGGTTTGCAGTGATCGAGGATCTCTGCCAAACATAAGAGAAAGGCCGCCGCCCTGGCGCGTTTGGGGCGGCGGCCCTTTTCCAAAAGGAGGAAACCACATGGAGCGTTTTTTGTGCCCCAGCCACTATATCGACTTCCCGGCGGAGAACATCCAGCGGTGCATCCAGGCCCTCTTTCCCCCGGGGATGGAGGCGGTGGAGAAGATCAAAACCGCCTACCACTTCGTCCGGGATGACATCCCCCACGCCTTCGATTCCCACGCCAAGGTGGTGCCGGTGACGGCCTCGGAGGTGCTGCACCACCGCACCGGCATCTGTCACGCCAAGGCCAATCTCATGGCGGCGCTGCTGCGGGCCCAGGGCATCCCCACCGGGTTCTGCTTCCAGCGCATCACCTACATGGCGGAGGACGAATCCCTTGGATACTGCACCCACGCCTTCAGCGCGGTGTATCTGGACGGGCGCTGGCTGCGGCTGGACGCCCGGGGGAACAAGCCGGGCATCGACGCCCAGTTCTCCCTAACCGAACCCATCCTGGCCTATCCCCCCCGGCCGGAGTTTGAGGAGTACCTTTATCCGGGGATTTACGCCGGACCGCATCTGGTGACCATGGCGAAGCTGGAGCAGTCCAGCCGGAACCGGGAGCTCTTTCACGGTTTCCCCGATGAGCTGATGGAGGCGCCGGATCTTTTGGATTGAGACGAGATAGGAAAAAATCCGTGCCGCCCATGGCACGGATTTTTATGATTGCCCCGTCTCTGTAAAGCGCAGGACCCGGGCGGCCTCCTCCTCAGGCAAGCCGGGAAGCAGCGACGGCAGGACATTCACGCTTCGATACGCCTCCGCCAAATCACGCAGCACCATGACCTGTTCCCCCGTCAGCCCCGTGACATCCAGGGTGGTCCCATCCCCGCGTCCCAACAGAAAGTCTGTGCTGACCTTAAAGACCCGCGCCATGTTCAAGAGCACATCGTAAGAGGGAAACCTGCTGCCGTTCTCATAGGAGGATATGGAAGATTTCGTCACCCCCAGCCGCCGTGCAAATTCCCCCTGGGTCATCCTCCGCTGGCCTCTCAATTCCTTAATCCTCTGCCCAAACTCAACCATATCCTCTCACCTCTTTCTCCTCCACTATATCCAAAAACGGAACGCTTTTGGTGAATGTTGATCACACAGATAGTGGACAACAGGATGTCCCTCTGTTATACTATTATTCCAAGGCAGCACCGCTCCCGGCACGCTTCGACCAAGTTCGATTCCGCCTCGTGCCCCCGCAGTTTTTTCCTCGATATGGTTTGACGGCAGGTCACAGACATGCTATAATATACGCCAAACGTCAAACTGTCCCGTCGCTGCGGCGGGATGCGGAAAGGAGGGGGGAGTATGCGAGCAGTCGTGACCCGTGTATCCCAGGCCAGCGTCACCATCGACGGCCAAGTCACAGGGGAGATCGGCCAGGGTTTCCTGGTCCTGCTGGGCATCGCGCCCACCGATACCCCCGCCCAGGCGGAACGCCTGGCGGACAAAGTCTGCGGCCTGCGGGTCTTTGAAGACGAGCAGGGAAAGATGAACCGGAACTTGGAGAGCGTAGGCGGCGCCCTGCTGGTGGTGTCCCAATTCACCCTCTACGCCGATGTGAAAAGCCGGCGCCCCGGCTTCACCGGCGCGGCCCGGCCGGAGACGGCCCGGCCCCTTTACGAACACTTTATGGAAAGCTGCCGGGCCCGGGGGTTCCCGGTGGCCCACGGCAGCTTCGGGGCGGATATGGCCGTTTTTTCCGTCAACGACGGCCCTGTGACCCTGTGGATGGATACCGATTTCCTGTGAAAGGGAACAAAAATGTGAAAAAGTTTCACAAATCTTTCCAAACCCCCTTGAAATTCCATGCAAAATGAGGTACTGTTATGCTGCAAATTAGGAGAATGCCGGTAGGCCAGATTGGCACCAACTGTTATCTGCTGGAAGACAGTCAGCGCATGCGCTGCGCCATCATCGACCCCGGCGATCAGAGCGATGACATCGCCCGGGAGATGGAGCAGGCAGGCTTCACCCCGGAGATGATCCTCATCACCCACGGGCACTTTGACCATGTGCTGGCCGTGCCGGGTTTGCTGAAACGTTACCCGGGCCTGCCGGTGTATGTTCACGAGAAAGAAGTGAACTGGGGCGGCAAGGGCGATCAATATATGCTCCTGGGGGAGGTGGAGGGCATCCGCACCGTCCAGGACGGAGACGTCATCCCCTTCGGGGAAGCTGAAATCCAGGTGCTCCACACCCCCGGCCACTCCCTGGGCTCCCTGACCTTCCGGGTGGGGGATGTACTCTTCTGCGGCGACACCCTCTTCGCCGGCTCCTGCGGCCGGACGGATTTCGCCGGGGGCAGTTTCGGGCAGATCCTGCAATCCCTCAAGCGCCTGGTTTCCCTGGAGGGGAACCTTCGGGTCTGCCCCGGCCATGAGGGCACCACCGACCTGGACCGGGAGCGCAAACAGAATCCCTTCGTGCGTCAGGCCCTGCAATGAAGCTCTTCTTTCAGGGCCACGACGAACGCTACAGCGTCGAGCAGACCCTGCTCATCCTCTTCCCCCAAGAGCGGCCGGTCTATCCCGACACCCCTCCCGGGGGGGAGAACGAGCTGGAACTGACCCTCTTTTCCGCCCCCCAGTGGTACACCGCCGCCGCCCTGCTGCGGCGGGAGGGCCAGTGTTTTCACGGCCGCGCCCGGGTCCGCCGCCCCCCAGAGGGCGGGGAGGTTTTGGAGAAACGCCAGCGGCGCTCCGCCCTCCAGCGGGCCTTTTATCGGGCCGCCGTGACCTGCCTGGGTCAGGAACCCCCTTGGGGGATGCTCTCCGGCGTGCGTCCGGTGAAACTCCCCACCCGGGCCATGGAGGCCGGGGCCTCCCCCGCCCAGGCGGAGGCGATGCTGGCCCAAGACTACCACGTCTCTCCGGAGCGGCGGCAGCTGGCCATGGACTGCGCGGCGGAAAGCCTGCGCGTCAAGGGCAGCCTGTCCCCGGAAGAATGCTCCCTCTATGTGGGCATCCCCTTTTGCCCCACCCGTTGTGCCTACTGTTCCTTTATCTCCGCGTCGGGCTCCGCCAAAGAGCGGATTCCCGCCTATCTGGACGGGCTCCTGCAAGAGGTGGAAACCGCCGGACAGGCGGTGACCCAGGCCGGCGGCCGGATCCGCAGCGTCTATCTCGGCGGCGGGACCCCCACCACCTTGGACGCCGCCCAGCTGGACCGTCTCCTCTCCGCCATCCGGCGCCAGTTCCCCCTGGTGTCCGGCTGTGAGTTTACCGTGGAGGCCGGCAGGCCCGATACCATTACGGCGGAAAAGCTGGCCGTCCTCCGGGACCAGGGGGTCGGACGGATTTCCGTCAACCCCCAGAGCCTGCGCGACCCGGTGCTCCAGGCCATCGGCCGGGGACACAGCGCCCAGGATGTCCGGCAGGCTTACGCCCTGACCCGGGACGCGGGCTTTTCCGCCATCAACATGGACCTCATCGCTGGACTGCCCCAGGACAGCCTGGAGGGATTTGAAGAAACCCTGGAAGAGGTCCTGGCCATGGCCCCGGAGAACATCACCGTCCACACCCTGGCCTTGAAGCGGGGCGCCCGCCAGGATTGGGACCGCCTGCCCCAGGAGGCGGAGGTGGAGGCCATGCTCACCACCTCCCGCCAGCGGCTGCGGGCCGCGGGCTACCGGCCCTATTACCTTTACCGGCAGAAATTCATGACCGGCGCCATGGAAAACGTGGGCTGGTGCCGGGATGGTTTCGCCAGCGTCTACAACATCTGCATGATGGAAGAGCTGCACAGCGTCCTGGCTCTGGGTGCCGGGGGCAGCAGCAAGCAGATCGGCGGCGGGCAGGTGAGGCGGCTGACCAATCCCAAGTACCCCCAGGAATACCTGCGGGACCTGCCTCGTATTTTAGAGGAAAAAGCTGCGTGGCGTCCTGTCCTCGACGCCCGTTTTCAGCAAGAGATCACAACGTAAGGAGGAAGCACCATGCCGACATCTCAGCCCACCTATCAGCTCCAGGAGATCAACCGACAGATCGACCAGGACGTGAAGGGCTTTTTAGAGGCTTGCGACGACCAGTATGCCCAAAAAATCAACGCCGCCGCAGACGCGATCCTAAATAACTTGAAAAACAGCCCCATCGTTCTCCTCTCTGGCCCCTCCGGCTCCGGGAAGACCACCACCGCCTTGAAGATTGAGGAGGAACTGAATCGCCGGGGGGTAAAATCCCACACCATTTCCATGGACAATTACTTCAAGACCCTGGACTTGAACACCTGTCCCCGCACCGCCGACGGTTTAGTTGATTTTGAGTCCCCCCTGTGCATGGACATGGACCTTCTGCAGCAGCATTTCAAGCTGCTGGCCAAGGGGGAAGTGATCCGGGTGCCCAAGTTCGAGTTCGCCCGGCAGATGCGCAACGAGGCCCCCGGCATCCCCCTGCGTCTGGGGAAGAACGAGGTGGCCATCTTTGAAGGCATCCACGCCCTCAACGACGACTGCGCCGGGCGCTATCCCCAGGCCGCCTGCCTCTACATCTCCGCCCGCTCCAACATCGTGGAGGGTCAGGAGCTGCGCTTCAAGGGCACTTGGATGCGTCTGACCCGCCGGGCCGTGCGGGACTACAACTTCCGGGGCACCGGCGTGGCCGAGACCATGGATATGTGGAACAACGTGCGCCGGGGCGAGAAGCTATACATCTCCCCCTTCAAGCATCGGGCCAGCTTCGTCTTCGACTCCTCCTTCCCCTACGAGGTCTCGGTGATGAAGAATTACGCGATGCCCTTGCTCAAGGCCGTGCCCCAGGAAAACGACCGCCGCCGGGAGCTGCTGGAGCTCATCGAGGCCTTTGAGCACTTCCATCCCATCGACCCGGATCTGGTTCCGCCCAAATCCCTCATCCGGGAGTTTATTGGCGGGGGGACTTACGAATATTAAAAGCAGGGGCACCCGGCCCCTGCGCAGCAATTGATTGAAAGGAAGGATTCCCTATGTCCGAAGAATGCACCCATGATTGCAGTACCTGCGGCTCCAGCTGTGAGCACGTGGACGCCAAAGACCTCATCGCGCCCCTGAACCGGGATTCCACCATCAAGCACGTCTACGCCGTGATGTCCGGCAAGGGCGGCGTGGGCAAGAGCTCCGTCACCGCCTGCCTGGCCGCGGCCATGGCAAAGAAGGGCTTCAAGGTAGGCATCATGGACGCCGATATCACAGGCCCCTCCATCCCCACAGCCTTCGGGGTGCAGACCCGGGCCATGGGCGACGGGGAGAGCATCTTCCCCGAGGAGACCCCGGGCGGCATCAAACTCATCTCCCTCAACCTTCTCCTGGAGAACCCGGGGGACCCGGTCATCTGGCGGGGCAGCCTGCTGGCCGGCGTGGTCAAGCAGTTCTGGACCGACGTGTGCTGGGGAGAGCTGGACTATCTCTTCATTGATATGCCTCCGGGCACCGGCGATGTGCCCCTGACGGTGTTCCAGTCCATCCCGGTGGACGGCATCCTGGTGGTCACCTCTCCCCAGGACCTGGTGTCCCTGATCGTGACCAAGGCCGTACGCATGGCAGACATGATGAAAAAGCCCATCCTGGGCTTGATCGAGAACTATAGCTATTTCCAGTGCCCCGGCTGCGGCCAGAAGCACAGCATTTTCGGCCAGAGCAAGCTGGAAGCCGTGGCGGCGGGGCTGGGCCTGAAGGTCCTGGCGCAGCTGCCCATAGACCCGGCCCTGGCGCAGGCCATGGACCAAGGCGGCATCGAGCGTCTGGAAAAGAATTATCTGGACGGCGTGGCGGAAGTTCTCTCCTGAGCCGCCGACTGCCGGTCTAACGAGCGACATCAACAACCACCAGGAAACGGGCCGCCCCGGCGGCCCGGCCTGGGCCCAGAGAAAAGGAGTACGCTATGAAACTGGTATCCTGGAATGTAAACGGCCTGCGCGCTTGCATGGATAAAGGCTTTATGGAGGCATTCCAAACCCTGGACGCTGATATTTTTTGTATTCAGGAGACCAAACTGCAGCATCATGCCGGTCAGCTGACCATGAACCTGCCCGATTACTACCAGTATTGGAACAGTGCCGAGAAAAAAGGGTACTCTGGTGTGGCGGTCTTCACCAAGCGGGAGCCGCTGTCTGTGCGCTATGGGATGGGGGTCCCGGAGCATGACAAGGAAGGCCGTCTGATCACCGTGGAGTTTGAGGACTTCTATCTGGTCTGCTGCTACACGCCCAACTCCCAGTCGGGGCTGAAGCGTCTGGACTACCGCCTGCGCTGGGAGCTGGCCTTCCGGGCCTATCTGACCCTTTTGGGCAACGAAAAGCCCACGATCCTCTGCGGGGACCTGAACGTGGCCCACCGGCCCATTGACTTAAAAAACCCCTCTGGGAACCATCACAATGCCGGCTTCACCGATGAGGAGCGCCATGAGCTGGACGAGCTGTTCTGTTTTAATTTCATTGATACCTATCGTTTCTTCCACCCCGACCAGAGCGATGCCTACACTTGGTGGAGCTACCGCACCCGGGCCCGGGAACGCAACGCCGGCTGGCGGATCGACTATTTCATCGTCACGCCCAGTCTGAAAAAGCGCCTGGTCAGCGCCGACATTCACCCGGAAATTTATGGAAGCGACCACTGCCCCGTTGAGCTGGTGCTCCTGGATGAGGAGCCGGTGCAGGCATGAGGGGGCGCTGCCTTTAAGGGAGGGAAGGGCTGTGAAGCTGGCCCTCCTTTTTCTTGCGGTCATATCATTTGTATCATACCACAGATGGCCTTCAATTTCAATATTTCAAAGTGCGATATCAGAAAAACTTTTATAGTGTAAATTCGACAAAATCCGCGCCGCTAGAAGCAAAACGAGACTTTGAGGAAAGGAGACCTGCCCTATGCCCAGCGCGATCCGCCTTGTGGCACTGGACCTGGACGGCACCCTGCTGAACAGCGAAAAGACGATCTCCCCGCGCAACCTGGCGGCCCTGGAGGGCCTGCGGCAGCGGGGGATTTTAATGGTACCCATCACAGGCCGGCCGGCCCAGGGTCTGCCGGACGCGGTGGTGAACTTACCGGGGCTGCGCTACGCTGTGACCTCCAACGGGGCGACGATCCGAGACCTCTCCACCGGGGAGACCCTCCTGGAACGGCACCTGGACGCCCCGACGGCCCTGCGGGTGCTGGAGGCCTGCCGGGGCTTTGACATGATCCGAGAACTCTTCCGGGACGGTCTGGGCTACCTCTCCCAGGCGGACTATGAGGCCCTGGGCCGCCGCTACGAGAGCACCGCCATGCGCCGCTACGTCCTGGAAACCCGCCGGGTCCTTCCGGGCACCGTGGAGGACCACCTGCGCAGCGACGGCCGGAGCATCGAGGAGTTATTCTTCCTCACCGACAGCGTGGAGACCAAGCAGCGCCTGCACCAGGCCCTGGAGGGCCTGCCGGGCATCGCCTTCGCGGACCCCTTCCCCCGAGACCTGGAGGTCATCACCGGCGGCATCGACAAGGGCGCGGCCCTGCGCTACCTCCTGGATCTGCTGTCCCTCAAGCCGGAGCAGGTCATCGCCATGGGCGACGGCGGCAGTGATGTGCCCATGCTCCAAGCGGCGGGGATCGGGATCGCCATGGCCAATGCAGAGCCACAGGTGAAGGCGGCGGCGGACCGGATCACCGGGGACTGCGACGCCGACGGCGTGGCCCAGGCCCTGGAAGAGCTGATCCTCTCGGGGGACTAACGCTTCTTTTTCTCGGGTCTTTTGGTGCGCGGCAGGGCAGTATTTGCAATAACGGGAAGAAACGGGGACGGCCCGGAGCAGATGCTCCGGGCCGCTGTGTATTCACACCCCGATAAAGGAAGCCGCGTCCTCATACGCCTCGTGATCCCACACGACGCGCTCGGTCAGCTGAACCACTCCCTGCTCCTGGGTCGCCAAGCCGGAGAAAAACGGAAGGCCGATGTTCATACTGGTGGGCGCGAGGATCAGCTCGCCGGATCGCTCCCCTGCACGGTGTCCCATGTTCAATTTCCTGCCGGCCTGCTTGACGCTGCTGCCGTAGCCGATGCCCGACTGGGTCTTCCAGCGGAAGGGCTCGCCGTCCCCACTGCCGGCCTGGAGACCCACGACATACCCGCGCTGATAGCGCACTTCCAGGGCATCCGCACCCGTACCGTAGCGGGAAACGCCGTCCCCTTGGGCCGTCCCCTGGCCCAAACGTTCTTCCACCTCTGCCTTGGTCATATTCAGGTTCACCGTGACCCCCAGGGCCTCGTTGCAGAAGGGGTCCGGGGCAAGGTATTCTTGGGTGTCAAGGGTGCTGGCATAGGCCATACTGGTCAGGTCCAGACGCAGGATGCCCTTCCGGGCGTCGGTGTGGGCGCTCAGCAGGGCGCTGCCGCTCCAAACCTGATCAATATCCCCATACTTTTTCAGATATTTATACTGTTTCATGGCACTGCGCTTGTCGCCGGTGGTGACACCCGACCGCACCTTCCAGTGAGAGGGCAGCGCACAGACGCTCAAGACAATGGCCTCGTCCTCCAGATACCCCACCAGGACCTGATCCGCCCCGGTGCCGTAGCGATAGAACGCCGGGACGCCCTTGGGGAACACCTCCCGCCAATCCAGCGTGAAGTGCATGGGGTCCTCCTCCGGGGCGGGCTGTCCCTGGCCTAAGCTGGCCTCCACCGCCTCCCGGCTCATGCCGGGAAAGAGGATGGTCTGCCTCTGCGCATTGTAAAAATGCTCCACAGGCTCCAAGTATGGGTTCAGGGAATCCCCCATGGTCATGGCATCCACCCGGCCGTCTTGGTCGAAGAAGAAGGTCAGGACGCTTTGAAATTCATTCCAGTACAGGAAGGGGACGTAGAACATCGTCTCCTCCCCGCCGTCCCCGGCGGAGACGGTGAGCACCCGCCCCTCGGGATAGAGCGCCTGCAGCTCCTCCACGGTCTGGCCCCAGGTCCCGCCACAGCGGGAGTTCCAGGAAAAACTGCCCTCCTGGGTGGCAAGACCGATCACAACGTCGGTCTCCTTTCTGGCGCTGTAGGCGTAATAGACGGTCACGGGGTCCTTTTTGTCCGGCGCGGGGGTTTCATAGGTGACGGCCTCTACCAGCGCATCCCCCCACGTCTGGACCTCACTTTGCTGGGAATACAGCTGCTTGTCCACTTCCTTCCGCGGCATCCCCATCTCCAAGGTGAGATACCCGGAAGGCGTTCGGAACTGCTCGGCGGCGACTCTGGGGGCCGCGCTGATGAACAGGGCGCAGCAGGCCACCACCGCCACCAGGACCAGGGATAACAAAACCGTCCAGGGTCCTTTTTTTCGGATCTTCACAATACTCACCAACCTTTCCTTCAAGTTGCGTTTCTCCTCACACATGGTCACCGCCAGCGGGAGGGGCCTTGCCGGGGCGGAGAGCTGCAAGAGGGTCTCGCCGTACTGCTGCCGTGCGGGGCGATCCAGGGTCCGGATCACCGCCTCGTCGCAGGCCAGCTCACAGGCCCGGCCCACCTCCCGGCGGATGCCATAGGCCAGGGGATTGAACCAGTGCAGGCAGGCGGCAAAGGCCGCGAACCATTTATACAATAGATCCCCCCGCCGCATGTGGGTCAGTTCGTGGGCGAAGATGTCCCGGAGCTGGGCCGGGGGGATGGGCACGGCCGGCAGGACGATGACAGGATGCAGCAGCCCCAGCAGCAAGGGGGTATCCACCGCCCCGCTGGCTATGAGCCCCACCCGCCCTCTGGACTCCGCCTCCTTTAGAAGGGCCACGGCCTCCGGCCGGGGGGCCGACGCGGCGGCATAGAGTTTGCGCCGGATGCTCCAATAGCCCAAGAGATACCACAGGGCGAAGCCGCCAGCCCCCGCCGCCCAGAGCAGGAAGAGGGCCGTCTCCGGGGCGATGCCCCGCTCTGCCAGAGCCGGGGCCTGTGCTTGCGCCTGCGTCTGGACTTTCGGCACAGGTTCGACCCTAGGCGCGGGCGCCGTCTCCGCCGCGATGGGGATCGGCACCCTGGGGGCCTCCGCCGGCAGGGGGAGGGTCAAACCCGCCGGGACGCACAGCCGCAGCAGTACCAGCAGCCAGAGGTAATACTGCACCGTCCGGCTCACCTTCCCCCGCAGCAGGGGCTTGAGCAGGAACAGCAGCACCGCCAGGGCGGAGCCCAGCAGGCTCAGCCGCAGCAGGGTCGTCAGGAAGGCGCTCATGACCCGTTCACCGACGCGTCCCAGGCCGCTTTGTAGGCGGGGTCCACGAGGTTCACCAGGAACACATGATCGTCGATCAGGGCGAATTGAAGGAAGTATTCCTCTTCCTGGACATCGAAGAGGGTTGCGGTCCGGTCCTCATCGGGGGAGAGGTACGTGGCAAGGTCCTTGTCCTGGGTGACGGTCCCTTTGTAGTGCGCTTTCAGCTCTTCTAACGTGCTGCCGCACCCAAGCCCCTGCTCCGTCTGCCAGAGGAAGGGCGCGTCGTTCATCAGCAGAGAGGACGCTGTGATGGCGCAGACCGCGCCGTCTTGATAGCCCACCTGTATTCCGCTGTCGTAGCGGTATACGGCGTCGGGCAGAGAGGCGTCGTAGCTGCCTTGACCATGGTAGACACTGGGGTCGTCGGGATCGAGATAGATGTTTTCGTCTATGTCCTCCTGAGACATGGTCACTTCCCCCTGCCCCAAAAGGGCCTCCGCCTGAGACTGGGACATCCCGGGATGGATGGCCGCGCTGCTGTCGGGGAGGGAAAGGCCCTCTTGGTAAGTGGTGGCGGTCTGCTGAGGTGTCCCGATTCGGATCAAGATCATACTGGTGATGATATCTTCCTCATTGAGGCGGAGCATCAGACGGAAGCCGTCATTGATAGCATAATTCATCCCTTCGGCCTGGAAATAACGTCCGGCCTGATCTGTATAAATTCTGCCGTCATAGCAGGCTTCCGCGTCTGCCAGGGTGTTCCCCACGTGGATGCCCCGGGCAGTGACCCAGGCACTGCCGATGGCTTCTATCATGCAGTCCTGATCATCCGGGTTAGGGTCGATGCCGTTTACATAGGTGACGTTGATCGCGTACTCACCGCTTCCGTAGAGGTAGGAACCGTCCTGTTCCTGTCCGGGGCCCAACGGTGCCAGATAGTCCTCGATCTCTGCCTGGTCCATGATGACGAAGAGACCCGCGTAAACGCTCGTATTCCTTTCGTCAAAGTCAAGCGCGGGAACCGAGAAGAAGTCCGTGCCCGACATATAGCCCCAGCGGTCCGAGAGCCAAAGCTCCATCTGAACGACCCCGGACTCCTCCGTGAGATGGAAGGCAGCTATTGTGTTATCACCGGGCACTTCATAAAAGGTTTTTCCGTAAAATACCGAGCGGACCCCATCGGGGAAGGCGGCGCGCAGCTGCTCCACTGTATCCCCAGATTGGACCGTTTTGGTGGAGAGCTGGACCTGGAAGGGCACGGCTTCAGCCAGCATCTCCTTTGCCTCCGGACTGAACCCCATATTAGCGTCGGGGTCGATCTCTGCGGTGAAGCTGATCCCCACCACGGTGTTGCTGATATACTCCATCACCACCACACCGTCCGGGGTTTTGTAGCCCACGCTGCCGCAGGTGGCGGAGGCGGCATCCCCGGAGGCGTCGGGGTCATTCATCGTCCAGGGATCATCCACGTGCCAATAAACCCCGTCCCCCAGCAGCTTTTCCACCCGCTGGCGGGTCATCTTCAGCTGAAGGGTTGCGTCGGTCTTGGGCAGGTACACGCTGTCGTATTCCACGCCCGGAGCATCCGCCGCCTGTGCCCCGCTGACCAGGGAGCAGGCCCCCAAGGTCAGCACTAGGGCGGCGGTCAGAATGATAGCCACAGGGCCTTTCTTTTCAAACTTCACGATACACACCAACCTTTCTTTCAAGTTGCGCTTCTCCCCGCACATGGGCAGCGCCAGGGAGGGCGGGTGGTAGGCGGCGAGGCTGAGAAGGGTCTCGCCGTAATGCTGACGGGCGGGAGCGTCCAGGGTTTTAATGACCGCCTCGTCACAGGCCAGCTCACAGGCCCGGCTGATCTCCCGGCGTACCAGGATCATCAGCGGGTTGAACCAGTGGGCGCTGACGGTCAGGGCCGCGAACCATTTATAGAGCAAATCATGCCGCCGGGCGTGGGTGAGTTCATGGGTGAGGATGTCCCGCAGCCGGTCCGGGTCCCGGACCTGGGGCGGCAGGACGATCACCGGGGCGAAGGGGTCCAGAAGCAGCGGGGTGTCCACGGCGGCGCTCTCGACGAACCGGACCCGGCCCGAAGGGTCCAGCTCCGCCAGCAGGGCCAGGGCCTCCGGGGCGGGGGCGGTAGCCGTTTGACGGATGCGCCCAGACAGCCAGGCATAGCCCAAGAGGCAGCGTCCGGCGCAGAGCGCGAATCCCACAGTCCACACCCCCGTGAGCACCGCCGCCCAGGGGAAGGGTTCAGAGGTGGGGTTGGGGGCCGGAGCGGCCTGGGGCGTCTCCACCGGCGCGGGAGACGGGGTCACCGGCGCGGGGGCCGTCTGGACGGGCTGGGCGGTCTGGGGCACGGCGGGGGCCGGGGCGGGGACCGGAGCCTCCGGCAAGGTCAGGGTCAGCCCCGCCGGGATGCACAGCCGCAGCAGCACCAGCAGCCATAAGTAATACTGTACCGTCCGGCTCACCCTCCCCCGCAGCAGGGGTTTTAGCGCGAAAAGGGCCAGGGCCAGCAGGGAGCCGAAGAGGCTCAGACGAAGGATCATCATGACGGCAAGGCTCCTTTCATGTCTGGGAATGGGACGCCGTCGGCGGTGAGGCCCATGGCGAACACGGTATCGTAGACCCCCGTCCCCTTCATCCAGAAGGTCAGGGTGTAGCCGTCCCCCTGGACGTTGACAGCGACGCATTTCTTTGCGGTGTCCAGACCGAACCAAAGGGGGGCGACCTCTTCTCCTATGCGCCCTTCGGGGTAGGCTTTCAGGACTTCGTCTAAGGTGCTGCCGGAGGTGATGCCGCGGGTAGAGGTCACGGGAAGCGGTTCCGTGTAATCTCTGCCGCCTTTGTAGAAATACCCTTCCGTGGCGAACATCTGCACCGCTTTCCCCTCCTGATAGCCGACTAAGACAGCACCGTAATAGTCATAGTACGTAAGCGGCGGTTCCGGGACGACCCACGTGTACGTACCATAGCCGAGCCGCTTGCCGATTTCCTCCGGGGTCATACCCAGGGTGACACAGGGCTTTTCTTCGCCGTTGAATGCCCAGTTTTCGACACCGACGAAGCCCGGGGTATCCTTGGTGTAGGTGTCAGAGGAAAGGGTTGCTTCCTTATACTCTCTGATGGGATCGACGGAGATCGAGGTCAAGCCGCTGGCGTCGTTCCCGCGCAGCCCGAGACAGTAATCAGAAAACGTTACGTCGCAGTACCAACTCTCCGGGTCCTCTTCATACCGCGAGGCGTCCATGTCATAACCTTTGAATTTTGCCTTGACCTCATCCAGCGAGCTGCCGCAAGGCAAATCGTTCGTCGTGCTCCAGCGGGAGGAAGGACGCTCTGCGATTGCTTGGAAGGCGACGACGCTGTTGTCAACATATTGCGCGACGAGGCCATCTTTCCCGTCCTCACTGTGATATACACAGATGTATGTCTTTTTTCCGCTGGAAGTCAGGTCGTGGCGGAGTTCCTCCCAAGTCAGATCACTATCGTCTTTCAGGATTGCTCCCACTTCTTCCATGGTCATACCAAAAGTGATGGTCTCGCCGGTCTCCATGTTGCGGACCTCGGGGGGCAGGTCTTCCCTATGGGCGGCATCCTGCACCAGGGCGCAGCCGCCGATGGCCAGCACCAGGGCCGCAGAGAGCAGGATCGCCAGAGGGGTACGCTGATGTAATTTCACGATACTCACCAACCTTTCTTTCAGGTTGCGCTTCTCCCCGCACATGGGCAGGGCTAAGGC
>JAAWAE010000102.1 GCA_022792035.1 Ruminiclostridium sp.
CCTTGGCGGGGTCCAGGGGCGCGGCGCCCCTGGCGGGGGTCCAGGGGGCCGCGCCCCCGGCACAGCGGGGAGAGAACGAAACATCACGAACCAACGTAGTCGGCGCCCCCCACCCGCCGGCCAAAAGGAGCCAAGTATGTTAAGAATCGCCATCTGCGACGACAACGCCGACGCCCGCCTGGCACTGCGCTCAGCCCTGGAGCGCCTCATGGAAGAGCGCCGAACGGAGGGCAGCTTTTTCGAGTTCTCCACGGGAGAAGGACTGCTTCGCTGGCAGGAAAAACACGCGGGAGAGTTGGACCTCATCTTTTTGGATATTGAAATGGGAGAATTGGACGGGATGGAAACAGCCCGCCGCCTGCGATCAGCAGACGAAACCTTGCAGCTGGTCTTTGTCACGGGCTATACAGACTATGTCTTCGACGGCTACTCCGTAGGTGCGGCAGGCTACCTGATGAAGCCTCCCCGCCCCAAACAGCTGGAAGAGGTGATGGACCGGGTAACCGCCGCCCTGCTGGGCAGCGAAGAGAAGGTGTTCCTCTGCCGCAGCGGGGAAACGCTCTACCGCATCCCCCGCCAGCAAATCCGGTACTTCAGCTCCGACCGCCGCCAGGTCACCTGCGTCACCGAACTGCGCAGCTATGTCTTCTACGGAAAACTAGACCAGGTGGAAGCAGAAATCGGTGAGGGCTTCGTGCGCATCCACCAGCGATACCTGGTCCGCTCAGGCGCGGTAACGCAGATTGAGGGAGGACAGGTCTGCCTGGAAGACGGAACGACCCTGCCCATCAGCCGCTCCAATCGGGCAGCTGCCCTGTCAGCACTGACCCGAGCGGCCTTGGGGGAATAAGCTAATGTCGGATTTCATGCTGCGCACGCTGTCGTACTTCGGTAATTGGCTCTGGATGCTCCCGGCCCTCGCGGCAGGAGCCTTCCTCTGCCGAATGTGTACCGCCTTCCTGCCGCTAAAACCCCGGCGGCGATGGAAGCTGCTGCTGTGGGGATGTATCAGCGCGGAGGTAACGGTGATCATCTGGGTGGGGGATAATAATATGCTCTTCGCCCTGCCCCCGGCTTACATCATCCTGATGCTCTGCTCCCGGGGGGACCGGATGGGCCGGCTGACGGTGATCACCATTTTCTTCTGCATGATCATGTCTGTCAACGGCCTGATGGATACCTATTTGGGGGAGCTGGATCTTCGCATCCATGTCCTAGATCCCTCGGGCTATGGCTATTATGATACCGTGTCCCGCCTCTTCCGGCCCCTGTTCTGGGGCATCCTGTGGCTGTGGCTGAAACGGCATCTGCCGGAGGACCCGCCTAAGCTGCCTCCCCGCCTTTGGCGGATGACGGCCCTGCTGGCGGCCATGCCGTTGAGTTCTATGTTGGCGGTGGTGCTGCTGACCTGGCAGAGATACGACTCGGACCTGCTGCGCAGTATGACGCTGAACCTGGGGCTGGCCGTGCTGCCCTTTGTGTTCTTTACCTCCCTGGCGCTGCTCTTCCTGCTCAAGACGCTGGACGATGCCCAGCGTTTGGAGAAACAGCAGCACTTGGCCTCCCTGCGGGAGAGCTATTACCAGGGCTTGCAGCGGGAACAGCGCCAGCTGCGGACCCTGCGCCATGACTTGCGCAACCACCTGACCGTGGTCCTGGGCCTGCTGGAGCAGGGAGAGGCAGAGCGGGCAGAGGGATATATCCAGGAGCTGTCCGGCTCCCCGGCCCTGGGGCGGAGCCTGCGTCTGTGCGAGAATGAGACGGCCAACGCGGTGCTGGCGGCAAAGCTCCAGACCATGGAGCAGACGGGCCTTACCGGGCGCTTCTCCGTGACCCTGCCCCAGGTCCTGCCCATCGCGGCCCCAGACCTCTGCGCCCTCTTGGGCAACGCCCTGGACAACGCCATGGAGGCGGCAGAGCAGGCCCAGGATAAGGAGATCGACCTGCGCTGCCGGGTGGAAAAAGGCTTGTTCATGCTGCGGGTGGAAAACGCGGTGGAAGCTCCCCTGGACCCGGCGCTGCCCACCACCAAGGCGGACAAATCCGCCCACGGCTTCGGGCTGGCGGGGATGCGGGAGATCGCCCAGCGATACGGCGGGAGCTTGGAGACCCGGGCCCAGGGAGGCCGGTTCGAGCTGGTGGCCTGCCTGCCGGTGAAGGGGCAGTGAATGAAAAGACGAAAAAACAGCGGACCGTCACGAAAAACGGTCCGCTGTCTGTTTGTGGCTTCCTGGTCACTCCGCCGGCATCTCCCAGGCGAAAAGAGCCGCCCCCAGGGCGCCGCAGAGCTGGGCGTCCTCGTGGATGAACAGCGGCAGGCCAAGGGTCTCCTCAATGGCCTGCACCACCCCCTGGTTGTGGGACACACCGCCGGTCATCATGCACACGGCCTCCCCCTTCACCCGGCGAAACAGGGCGGCGGCCCGGGCGGCGACAGACTTGTTCAGCCCGTGGACGATGTCCGGCAAAGCCTTGTTCTGGGCCACCAGGGAGACCACCTCGGAGTCGGCGAACACGGTGCACATGGAGGAGATGGTGATGTCCTCGTTCCAGACCAGCCCCACCTGACTGATCTCCTCCAAGGTCAGCTCCAGGGTCCGGGCCATCATCTCCAAAAAGCGGCCGGTCCCGGCGGCGCACTTGTCGTTCATGACAAAATTCACCACCCCGCCGGCCTCATCCAGACGGATGACCTTGCTGTCCTGGCCGCCGATGTCAATGACGGTGCGCACGTCGGGGTTGAGGAAGTGGGCCCCCTTAGCGTGGCAGGTGATTTCGGTGATGGACTTGTCCCCGGTGGAGATCACGGAGCGGCCGTAGCCGGTGGTGACGGTGGCGGAGAGGTCCGCCTGGGTGAGCCCGGCCTCCTGCAGCGCCTGCTCCAAGGCCCGGGCCGCGCCGCCGGAGGCCCCCGCGCCGGTGGGCAGGATCACTTTGGCCTTGACGCTGCGCTCCTGGTCCAGGATGACCACGTCGGTGGTGGTGGAGCCGCTGTCGATGCCGGCATAATATCCCTTCCCGGCGGGGGAGCGGCGAAGGGGGGCGTCTTCCCGGTGCAGGCCCTCGGCGAAGGCCTCCAGACGGGTGCGCAGCTGCTCTTGACTTTGACGGGTCCCGTCGGATTCCAGTTTCAATAGGGGCACGGATAACTCCTCCTTCAGCTGGGCGTATTCAAAGCCGTAATAGTCGCAGAATTTCACGGTGTGGTAGACCACCCCGGCCAGACCGGGGTCATTGTAAAGGCGATTGCGGCCGCTCTTGTCGGTCATGCGCATACAGGGGATCTGCCCCAAAAGGGCCCGGGCGTAGGCCCCCATCAGGCCGTCGAAGTCCTCCGGAGGGTCCGGCGGGAGGGCGACGCTGCGGTTGTTCACGCAAGTGCTGTTCTCCGCCGGGAGGGGCAGGAGGGATTGGGTCATGTCAAAGAGGGCCTGTCCCATCCGTGCCCCCAGGACCGTGATGTGAGGCCCGCTCAGGGGCCGGACGGGGGCGAAGGCGCGCAGGAAAGCGTCCCGGTCAAACCGGGTGCCTTTATAGGCCCGGTATGCCTCCGCCAGGGCCAGGAGCTGGCCCTTGGCATGGTCCACGGAGCAGCCGTCCTGGTTGTGGAGCAGGTCCAGCATATAGAGGAAGTCCAGCTTCCCGTGGGCTTTCAGGATGTCGTAGGCGCTGCGGATGGTGTCGCAGCAGTTCACCAGCACCAGCTCCCGGACCCCTCCGGAGAGGACTGCCTGCAGGATGCTCTTCCCAAAGCCGCAGAGGTTGGGGTGGGCTACCTGGTCGGAAAGGTCGAAGTTCTCCGGAGCCTCGTCCAGCAGGACGCAGTCCCCGCCCAAGGCGGTGAGCAGTTCCGTGGGGGTGTATTTGCAGATGTAATGCGTCGGTGTCATGATGCACTCCCTTCCCGATGGGTGCTGAGCAGTTCCAAAAAGGCTTCCATGCGGGTGGCGGCCTGTCCCTCCCCGCCAAAGCCCCGGTCGCAGCTGTCCCCGTCCAACAGGAGGGTGGGCAGGCCCTTTTCCTCAAACGCGGCCTTAGCCAGCTGGGCGCCCCCCAGGGTATGCTTGCAGCCCCAGTGGCAGAACCACACGGCCCCGTCGGCCTGGACCTGCTCCGCCACCTCCAAGGCCCGCTGGATGCGCCGCTGGGCAGGACCGTTGAAGGAGGAGTAGACCAGGCGCTTGGCCATGGTCTCATAGGGTTTTTCCGGGTCCGCGTCGGGGACGAAGCCCTCATAGCTCATATCCGACGCGGCGATTTGAACCCCCTGGGCATGGTCGAAGATCGCCCGCAGGGGCGGCACCCAGTAAGGCGTGGTGTGGAGCCACAAGAGCTGATGCCCCCGGGCCGGGGGCGCGGCCTGGGCCTCCGCCTTCATCTGCCGGGCCATGGCCTCGCTCTCCGGGGAGCCCAGGAGGAGGTGGAAGGCGGCGGTGCGGTAGAGCTCGCTGGTGAGGTCACTCAAAAGCGCCTTCCCCGCCCGGGCGGAGAGGAAGTCCTGGTAGTGCTGCAGGGTGCGCTGTCCCCGGCTGACGGTCTCGATGAGCTTGGCCTGGTTGACGGGGACACCGGTCTGCTGGGCGAGAAAGCCGCTCATCTCCCGCAGCTGCCCCGCCACATAGTCCACCGACTGAGGACTCTGCTCATAAGGCACGTCAATGGAGAAGTGGGGCACCCCGTAGTGTTCCGCCAGATAGCGGAAGGTAAGGGTGTTGGCGTCACAGGCCAGGGAGGTATTCAGGATGAAGCGGGGCCTGGGCATCAGGTCCGTCTGGGCCGCGCCGATGAAGATCTTATGGTAGGAGCACAGGGAGGAGGGGATGCCGGTTTCCTCCGCGTGGCGTAAAAATCCCTCCTCGGCCATGGAGCCGGAGAGGTAGCTGGAGAACGCCTCGCAGGAGTAGGGCAGCAGGCCCTGGGTGAGGAGGGGTTCGCAGGGGGTGAAGAGGCTCACCATGACGTTTTTCTCCGGCCGGGCCAGGCAGCGGACCATCGCCTGGTTCACCGCCTGGAAGAGCATCCGGTCGGAGGGGGAGCGTTTCCCGGGGCGGAGCCGGTTTTTGATGCCGTTGGCCCGCCAGCCCAGGAGGAGAAATCGCCGGGCTTTTTCCGGGTCTTCCTGGGCCAGACGGGAGACACGCCGGCCGAAGGCCGCGGTAATGTCCATAGAAAAGATCACGCCTTTCCGCCCCGGAGGGCACAATAGATTGGAGACAGTTTAGCACTTTTTGAAGGGGAAGTAAAGGAAAATCCGCCTGGATGGGGCGCAAGAAGGCGAAGGATCGTGTGGAGATAGGGTGAGGGCGGCACTGCGCAAACAGTGCCGCCCCGTTGCAATCACCTATCGTAAACCATTCCTTCAGGAAAGGACTCAATACCCCAATTCCTCCCCCACGATCACCACGACGCACTCCTTCACCCCGTTGAGCTTGCGCCACAGCACAGTCAGTCCCCGGCAGATCCGCTCCGGGCTCTTGCAGTCGTAGCACTTCAGCTCCTTCAGCACACAGGGCGTCTTGGTCCCGATCCGCCGGGCGTTCCGGGGTGAGGCAACGTTCCGGGCCCGCCACAGGGCCTTGTCGTAATCCTCGGCGATCTTATTCACCCCGGCGATGAAATACACCCGCTCCTTGGCGGACATGGACGCGGAAACCCGGTTCCCGGTGCCGTCGATGTTGATCAGCTCCCCGGTCTCGGCGATGCCGTTGACGCTGGAGAGGTACACCTGGGCGTTTTGGGCCTTCTCCAAGGTCTCCGCGCCGGGGGCGCGCCAGTGCCAATACACCTGGTTGTCCGCACTGAGCCGGTCGTAGATGTTCAGGGCCTCCATGGTCATGCTGCCGCCGATGCCGATGGTTTTTCCATGAAGCTCCCCGACCAGAGCGTCCGCCGCCGCCTGGGCGGTGGGATAGTACTGGTAAACGAATCCCCGGTCCTCCAAATTCTTCTGCAAAGCCTCCAAATCCATGATAAAACCCCTTTCTTATGCGTTGGGCAGTACGAAACGCTTGCTGTATTCCTCATAGTACTGGTCGAAGCTGTGGGAGCGCATCGCTTTCAAACTGGTGATGTACTCATGGGTGTCGAAGGAGGCGCTCTCCAGCTCGATCATCCCCACCGCCAGGTTGGAGCAGTGGTCCGCCACCCGCTCGTAGTTGGTCAGAAGATCGTTGAACACGAAGCCCTGGTCCAGCTTGCACAGGCCCCGCTGGAGCCGGTCCACATGGTGGAGCTTCATCTCGTCGCAGAGGCTGTCGATCAGATCTTCCAAGGGCTCGATGCGGTAGGCCAGCTCCAGATCGTTGGTGGTGAAGGCGGTGACGGCGTTGTGGGTGATCTCGTTCACAGCGGAGAAAATCACCTGCAGCTCCTGGGTGGCCGCCGGGGAGAAGGCGATCTTCTTCTCGTGGATCTCCTTGGCGCACTCGGCAATGTTCATGGCGTGGTCGGAGATCCGCTCCACGTCGCTGATGGCGTGGAGGAACTTGGTCACGTCCCGGTTCTGCTGGTCGCTGAGCTCCTTGCCGGTGATTTTAATCAGATAGCTGCCCAGCTTGTCCTCGTACTTGTCCACCACGTTCTCCCGCTGCTCCACGAAGCGGTAGCCCTTCTCGTTGAAGTTTCCGATGAGGTAATAGGCGTCCTCCAGGTTGGCCTTGGCCTCCTGGGCCATGTTGCACAGGGCCTCCCGGCTCTGCTCGATGGCCAGGGCGGGGTGCTCCACGAAGCGGGCTTCCAGGCGGGCGAAATCCTCCTGCTCGGGGCCGTGCTTCTCGTCGTCTCGAAAGAGACGGCAGATCTGCCGCTCCAGCAGGCTGATGAAAGGCGTCAGCACCAGCACGGTGGCCAGACGGAAGAGGGTGTTCAGGAAGGCGATGCCCACGGTATTCAGACTGGTGTCCAGGAAGGAGAAGTGAAGGAAGGCGTTGGCTGTGTAAAAGATCACGCTCCAGATCACCGCCCCCAGGACGTCCACGATGAGGTAGGTAAAGGCAGTGCGCTTGCCGTTGACGTTGGCCCCGAAGGAGGACAGCAGCACCGGCATGGCCGCGCCGATGGCGATGCCCATGATCAGGGGGAAGGCCACCGAGAAGGTCACCACCCCCGTGGCCGCCAGAGCCTGCAGGATACCCACGGCGGCGGAGGCACTCTGCAGCACGCTGGTGAAGAGCAGGCCCACCAGGATGCCCAGGATGGGGTTGGAGAAGGCGGTGAGCAGGCGCAGAAATGCCTCGCTCTCCTGGAGGGGGGCCACGGCGTCGCTCATGGCGGACATCCCGAACATCAGCACGGCAAAACCCATGAGGATGCCGCCTACATGGACGTGGCTCTGCTTCTTGGCGCCCATGCGCAGGAGGATGCCGATCACGGCCACGATGCCCGTGAGGGTGGAGGTGGACAGCAGCGACACCCAGCCCGACCCGCCCTCCAGGGCGGACAGGCAGATGATCCAGCCGGTGACGCTGGTGCCCAGGATGGCGCCTAAAATGATCCCGATGGCCTGATTGACCTTCATCATGCCGGAGTTGACAAAGCCCACCACCATGACGGAGGTGGCGGAAGAGGACTGGATGATGGCGGTGACGCCGGTGCCCAGCAGCACCCCTTTGATGGGACTGCCGGAGAGCTTATAGAGCACCAGCTCCAGCTTGCTGCCGGCCACTTTCTTCAGCCCCTCCCCCATCAGGGACATCCCGAAGAGGAAGAGGGCTACGCCGCTGAGCAGCGCGATGACATTGGATACGTTCAGATTTACTCACACTCCTATCGTTTTTGCGGAAAACAAACACTGGACCACGTCCCCCACCGGGACGGATCAAAGAAAGACAGGATTACTATAAAAGGGAAAGGTTAAATCTAAGGGGTGCTTTTTGTTAAATCTGCGTAAAGCGCAGCGGTTTCGTAGCATTGCCCAAAATTCGCCGGACTTCGCCGGGATTTTCTGCTTTTCTGGAGCAGAGGGGCAGGTCTAGCAGGCACAGAGGCCACATAGACATGATAGCAAGCCAGAATCCAACGCAACGGAGGAATTGCTATGAACACCCTGACAAGCATCTACCAGGACATCGCCAAGCGCACGGCGGGAGACATCTACATCGGCGTGGTGGGGCCGGCCCGGAC